>JALZIF010000050.1 GCA_030860435.1 Gemmatimonadota bacterium
CGCCCTCATCGCGCTTCCGCCTAATGAGTTGCGCGCCGCGGCGATTATCGTGGTGCCAACCGCCGCCGGCCTCCGAGAAAGCGAACGCGACCCGGCGCCGCACCAGCCGTAGTCCTAGCTCGAAGTCCTCCCGGCACCGGAGCGAGGTATCGAATCCGTCGAGCGATCGCCAGAGCGTTCGCGGCATCGACAGCACGCCGGTGAACACATCCTCGTAGCCGAAACAGTACGCCGGCGCACGCATCCGCTCGAACTGCTGCTCCCACCAGGCCCACCCGGCGAGCTCGCGGAACCCCGCGTCACGCTGCCGCGGCGCTCGCGGCGCGCCGATCACTAGACCCGGCGTTCCGTCGTGCCGGCGGCGATGCTCGCCGACGATATCGCCGAAGGGCTCGATGTCATCGTCGATGAACAGCAGCACGTCACCGCTCGCCTCGCTGGCGCCGAGATTGCGCGCCACCGCCGGACCTCGCGCCGGTTGCTGCGCGAGCACGCGTACCGGGTACGGCAGTGGCTCCGCCGCCACCACCCGTGCGGTATCAGGACCGCAGCCGTCGGCCACGACCAGGACCTCGTCGGGATGCGCGACGTGCTCCGACGCCAGCGCGCGGAGCAGTCTGACGAGCGAGTCGGCGCGCTCGTGCGTCGGCACGATCACGCTGACGGTCCCGCGCCACTCTCCCGGGGGCCGTTCGCTCACGCCGGTGCCGCGGGGGTGACACCGCCCGGCGAAACGACGGCGCGGTCTTCCACGCGCAGCCGGCGGCGAGCGACGCGATACGCCCGTGGGCCGGCGAGGCATCCGCGCAACTCGCCGAGCACCAGGTCGAGCGGCGGTGCGTGTGGACGCCGGAGGAGCGACCGGATCAGATTGCGAAGCTGCGCGCGCCCCCATCCGAGCGCGATGGCTATCGTGCGTGGTTCGCGCCCTTCGAGCAGATGCTTCGTAAGGTGCGCATAGACGCCGGTTCCGTATCCGCGAACGGTATCCCGGAGGCTCTGCCAGTCGCGCCGGTGGCGATGATGGCTGATCGCGCCCGGCTCGTACACGATGCAGTATCCCGCCAACAGGATGCGGGTAAACATGTCGTGATCACCGCCGGACTTCGTCGCCGTTCCGGCGTCGAGCGCCTCGTCGAACGGCCCAATCAGGTCGAGCACCGATTTCCGAAGCGCCATATTCACGCCAGCGCCGATGCGTGCGACAAGAAAGGGATCGTCTGTCGCGCCGTCGTAGCGCTGCCTATTGAGTCCCCGGGAGAATGCGTTGGTGCGCTCGAACCACTCCTGCGCGTCCGTCTCGAGCTCCAGCGGAAGGGTGAGGCCGGTCACGCAGAGCGTGCGAGGGTCCGCGAAGTTCGCCAGCAGGGCTCCCAGCCAGTGCGTGTCGGGAACGGCGTCGTCGTCACAGAAGGCGACGACCTGGCCCCGCGCCTCGCGCAGGGCACGGTTGCGTGCGACGTCGAGTCCCGGACGGTCTTCCCGGATATAGCGTACTCCGGGGTGGCGGTCGACCACCCGCAGAGTCGCGTCACCGGCGGACGCATTGTCCACGACGAGCAGCTCCTGTCCCTTGGCCGCCAGCACGCGCAGGGCTGTAAGGCAGCGATCGAGATCATCCGGGCGGTCCCGCGTGCAGACGGCGACCGTACCGCGCTCGCCGTCGGTCGCCGGCGCCGCCGAAACACCCAGTGCCTCCTGCACCTCCAGCCGCAGCAACCGCTCCCATCCAGAGTCGGCGATCGCCTCGCGCAGCGCCGCGCCGTCCACGCCGCCGTCGCGGACCGAGAGCGTGAGAACCGCCACCGGGGCGGCGCCGCGCCGCACGAGAATCTGCGCATCGTCGTAGCGCTCGGGTACGCCGATCCGCCCCGGAATCGCGCCGACATCTATCTGGAGCACAACGGTCGCCATAACGATGCCGTCAGCGTGGCTCCGGCGGCGCCACGACGTCCGCCGTCATCGCCAGCGTCAGGCGCGGATTCATCTGTACAGCTCCGCCGAACTCTTCCCCGCCTCGCACATCAACGTATGCGACGGGGCCCGTGAAGCTGGAACGCCCTACCTGCCGGTCCCAAACGGCCGACTCGAGGACATACACACCCGCCGGAACGTTCAGTTGTAGTTCGGCGTGCAGCTCAAAGGTCCCGCCGGCGGGCAGCGCGGTACCCAGCCGATCGCTGCTCGTTTCGAACACGCACTCGCCCGTCTGCGCGGAGCGCACGCGCAGTACGATGGTTTCCGGCTGGACCCACGCGTCCGAGCGGACCGCGCAGTACAGCCGCGCGACGACGAACTTCCCCGAACGCACGCTTTCCCCGCCCACGATCTCGATGCTCTCGATGCGCACCGCACCCTCGCCGGTCACTGCCTCCGCAGGTGGCGTGAGGCCATGCAGATAGGCCGTGATGCACTCCTGTGGTGTGCCGCGCCTGCGCACGGTGCCGCGGTCGAGCAGCACGCCGTGCGTGCAGAGTGACGCGATGGCGTCGAGCTGGTGTGACACCACGACGACTGGAATCCCCGACCGCACGAGGTCTTCCACCCGCGCGAAAGCCTTCTGCTGAAACGAGGCATCGCCGACACTCAGAACCTCGTCGACGATGAGAATGTCGGGATCGAGGTGCGCCGCGATGGCGAACCCGAGTCGCGCGTGCATACCGCTCGAATACCGCTTCACCGGCGTGTCAATAAACAGCGGAATACCGGAGAATTCGACAATGGCGTCGAACTTTCGTCCGATTTCGCGGCGCGGCATCCCCATGATCGCGCCTTGCAAGTAAATGTTCTCGCGTCCGGTCAGGTCGGGGTGAAAACCGGCCGCAACATCTATCAGCGCGCCCACGCGTCCCGAGGCGGCGCACCGGCCACGCGTGGGGCGAAGAATACGCGTGAGCAGCTTGAGCGCGGTGGACTTGCCAGCCCCGTTCGGACCGATCAGACCCAGCGCCTCGCCCGGCGCTACGGAGAAACTCACATCGCGCAGCGCCCAGAACTCACCGGACCACAGACCATCTGCAGGCGGAGCGTGGCCGGCCATGCGCCTGACGAGCGCCGGAATGGCGTCCCGCAGTCGGTCGTGCACCTCACCGTAGCGGAATTTCTTCCACACCTCATCAAACGCGATGAATGATCGTCCGTTTCGCTCGCTCACACGTACTCCGCGAACGCGAATTCGGCGCGATGAAAAATCACGGCGCTGGCGACCAGCGCCAGCACGCTCCCCGCTGCGCTGACGACGAGAAACCAGGGCGACCACGCCACCGCCCCTCCCGCGAGCACCAGCGAGTTCGCCAGGTTGTGCCCCTCCACAACCACAAGCCGCATCCCCTCGAGCACCGGCGCCAGAGGGTTCAGCATTACGATCCACGTGCGCCCGGCACCGAACGCCGACGCATCGAAGAACACCGGTGTAAAGAAAATGCCGAAGCTGAGGATCAGCTGCACGAGATGGCGCGCGTCGCGAAAGAAGACGTTCGCGCAGCTGAACAGGAGCGCCGCCGCCGTAGTAATGGCAAGCAGCACACCCGTGAGGGGTACGAGCCATAACAACGACCAGCTAGCGCTCACGCCAAAGAACGGAAGGATCGCCAGCAACGCCGCGGCCGCGATCGCGCCATCGGCGATCTGGGTCGCGACCGACGCGAGCGGCAGCACGGCGCGCGGGAAGTAAACCTTGGTGACGAGCGTGAAATTCGCCGTGATGCTCGCGGTGCCAAATCCAAGCGCTCCGACGAAGAACGCCCATCCGACGCTCTTGACGGCAATGCCCGCCATGACCTCTCTGTCGAGCGGAGCGTTCGCCAGCCTTGCGAAGGCGAGTCGCAGTACCCAACCCGACAGGATCACCACCAAGGGCATAATGATAGCCCAACCCACTCCCATGACCGCCTGCTTGTAGCGGATGCGAATGTCGCGGCGAGTTAGCTGCGCCAGGAGTTCCCGGTGAGCAACCAGGTCACGGATGAGCTCGCCAAGGTTGCGCAACACGGAAGCACGGGTGTCACTCACGTGCCACCGTGCATCGATCGGCACCCGTGCCTCGACGGAGCAAGGTGGCGGCCGACGCTCCGAGGGCAGTGTTGGGGCGTTCGCGTCGCCGGCGCTCATCCGTCAGGTGTTTCTGTATATTGGCATGGGGAGAGGTCAAATCTAGAAACGAACCGCGTACGGGGGAATCGACGCACAGCGTGCGCCGGGTCCCGACTCGTCCATTCGAGGGAGGGATCTGGCCTTGAGGGAACGTGCACCCCCGTCGGCATTCTCGTCGGGGAAAGAACAGGCGACACCGCCAGTCCACTCATATCGTGTCGTGATGCTACCCGTCATGACCCGCGGCGATCTGGTGCTGTACGGTCTGCTCAGCGTCGCGGCATTGGTTGCGCTCGTGCTCTTTGGCGCCTACTGGTTCGCCCTCCCCGATCTGGCCGAGACGCCGGGTCTGTACGTGATCGCCACGTTGATCGTCGCCTACCAAGTGACCGCGTGGCTCCTGCGCTGGATCGTGCTCCCACGCATGCGCCGGCCGGGTCCGCCTCCGGCTCCACCGTTCGCGCGCGTTGCTGTCGCGACCACATTCGTCGCGGGTGCCGAGTCGCTGGAAATGCTCGATTTCACTGTTCGAGCGCTGGTCGCGATGGACGGCGACCACGACACTTGGGTACTCGATGAAGGCGACGAACCGGCGGTTCGAGCGCTCTGCATCCGACACGGCGCACACCACTTCTCGCGTAGACATCGTCCGGAGCTCCGCACTGAGACGGGCCGCTATGCCATGGCGAGCAAGCACGGCAACTACAACGCCTGGCTGACCTTGGTCGGCGATGACCGCTACGATCTGCTCGTGTCATTCGACCCCGATCACGTTCCCGAGCGCCACTACCTGACGAGCACCCTCGGTTACTTCCACGATCCTGAAATTGGGTACGTGCAGGCACCGCAGGCCTACTACAATCAGGACGTCAGTTGGATCGCGCGTGGAGCCGCCGAAGAGACCTATGACTACTACTCCGCGCACCAGATGGCCAACTACGGCTTGGGCCACCCGATCGTCGTCGGCGCCCACACCGCGCATCGTGTGGCGGCGTTGCGCGAAGTCGGTGGGTTTGCCGCCCACGCTGCGGACGATCTACTCATCACTCTCCATTATCGCTCCTCCGGCTGGCGCGGTGTATACGTCCCGGAGCTTCTTGCCGTCGGCCTGACGCCTACCAGCTGGTCGAACTACATGCGACAGCAGGCGCGATGGGCCCGCTCGCTGCTGGACATCAAGCTGCGGTCGCTGCCCGGCGTCATGGCCAAGCTCCCAATGGTCGAACGGCTGATCGAAGTGCTGCACGGCATCTTCTATCTGCGCCCCTTGACGATTCCTCTCGCCTATTTCGTTCTAGCATGGCTGATCGGCACCCGCGGGCTGCCGGCATTCGTCGCTCCGCAGTCGATCGCCATGATCGGAGGCCTAACCACCGTGCTCGCGGGCGTGGGTGCCTTCCGGCAGAGGTACTACCTAGATCCGGTCCGTGAGCGCGGCTTTCACTGGCGGGCCATCGTGCTGCAGTTCGCCAAGTGGCCGGCGCAGCTGTTCGCCATCTGGCAGGCCATCCGCAGCACGCGGGTGGAGTACTCCGTCACGCTGAAGGTGATCTCCTCGACCGGTCGCCAACTTGTACTCTGGCCGCATCTGGCAGCCGCGGTGCTGCTGGCGGAAGCATGGGTGTTCGGCGCCTTGCTCGAGCCGCCAATCTCCGCAGTGCGCACGACGCTCGCGGCGATGGTCGTGCTGCTGTCCGCGTTGCTGGCGTGGAGCGAAAGTTGGGACTATCCCCCAGCATTCGAGCCGGGCGTGTATGCACGGTATCGAAGCTCACGCGACAATTGACGGCCGTGAACGGCGGTAGGGTCATCCCGCCGGTTCCGAACTCTGTCCGCTCGTACCATAAGGCTGTAACTTCGCTCCACGACCGGCAGAACAACTCAGTTCAAGCCACGTCCGCGCGAGAGACCCGAACCCACTCGACAGCGCGCTCCCCCGGAGGCGGCCATGGCCGTCATCTGCAGAGACGTCGACACCTGGATCACGACGACGATCCAGACGCCCGTGACCAATTGGGTGACTACCACCTGGACGGCCTGCTCCACGCCGCCCTGCAACTGGTGGTGCCTCTGCTGCAATAAGTGGTTCTGCTGGCTGGTCGTGGCGCTCGTCGCCGTAGTCGTGCTGGTGGCGGTCGTCGTCACCCGCCTCGTGGTCGTGGTCGTCTGTGAAGTGGTCAGCCTGGTGCTGAGCGCGGCGGCGGTGCTGGTAAACCTCGTGCTCAGCATTCCCGGGTTGGGGGCGCTCATCCGCATCATCATGAACGCGATTCAGGAGATCACGTGGCGTCTAGCGGGCTTGCCTGATCTCGCGGGTTCGCGCCTGGGCTTCCTGCCCGCGAAGCGTCTGCACCTGGGCATCGTCGTACTCAACGAGAACGATGCCCCGTTGGTCACGACGACGGACCCGGGGCTCGCCGCGGCTCTCACCGCAGCCACGTCGATCTTCAAGAGCCAGTGCAACGTGGATGTGAGATTCATCGGCTTCTGCACTCCGGCAGGCCTGACCACACCAGCGCTCGCCCTCATGCCGGGGTGCGACGTCGATGGCTACGGGTCCGACTTCGGCGTCGCCGCCGCGTACTATCAGTTGGTGGCCACCGAGTGCGCGGGCACCGAGAATGGCCGCCGACTGGTGGGCTTCGGCGGGGCGATCCTGGCATACGTAGTGAAGGACGTGAACGGGGCGGGGACGATCGGGTGCTGCGCATATCCGGCCAACTGGGTAACGATCGAAGCCGGCAACCCGGTCTGCCTCGCGCACGAGATCGGACACTGCTGCGGTCTGACCCACACCTCGACGGTTACTCCGGGGAACCTCATGAATTCACAGTGCGGCGGCACGGTTCTCTCGACCGTACAACGCGCCTGGTTCCGGAATAGTCGCAACGTCACTTTCTTCTGATCCACCCTCCTGCGGGAGGAGCGTTCCATGACCCGGCCTGACCGAGGCGTCGATCTCAACCCCCCCTGCACCGCGCGAACCGGCATTGGAGTTGCCGCCGTGGTGATCATCGCGATCGCGCTCGTCGTGGTGGGCTTTTGGTGGTGGCTCCAGTGATCGTACGCGTCGCGCGCGGCCTGCTAGACGCGAAGCCGGCGCGAAGAATCGCCAGGGTCGAGGAGCTGGCGGCGCCCGCGCGTGTGCCGTTGATGCTTTCGCTCACACTGGAGGCGCCTCTGACGCTGGCGCTGCCGGAGATGACGAAGGCCGACGCGCGAGTCTGGGAGATGAGGCTCAACCGCGAGTGGACCTCCTGCGGTTGTCGAGCGGGCGAGATTGCCGCCATGTCGGCAATCGCCGCCTATGTCGCGGCAGCCGCCCTCGGCGTCGCACCCGCCGTGACCTCGACCTGGGGGCACGCCGGCTGGGCCACGCTCGTGGCGCTTGTGGCGGCGGCCGTCGGCAAAGTCGTGGGCAGGGGGCGGAGCCTCGCCCGCTTCCGGCGACTCACGCGTGAGATCGAGGGCACAGTCGCGGCGCGGTCCATCGAAGCGGCCGACGAGCAGCCCGGTGTCCGCGAAGCCGGCGCGGTACAAGGCTTCGGGACGGCGTATCGAGCATCTACGACTTGATATCAGATCCTTCGGAAGCAGGCGGGTGCTCGCATCTGCTCCTCCGGGCCCGGGTTTGACGGTACCGGCGACTGCGAAAGAAAGACCGCGTGAATCCCATACTCCCAAACTCGGATCCACACTGGCAGGAACCGGACAGCCGCAGCTTTCTCGACTACGGCCGCTACTTCGTGCCCCATCGGGATGCGCAGATCTCGATGATCTGTGACCTGATCCCCAACGCGATCGGGCCGTGGCACGCGCTGGAGCTCGGGTGTGGGGAGGGGCTCCTCGCACGGGAGATCCTCGACCGATTTCCCGCCTGTCACGTGCACGCGCTCGATGCCTCGCCGGCGATGCTCGCCCGCGCAACGGCGACTCTCGCCGACTATGGTGGACGATTCACGGCCGAACCGGCCGACCTCGCCGTTCCCGGATGGCGGACGCCCCCGTGGCCCGTGCACGCGGTGGTGTCATCGCTCGCGCTGCATCACCTCAACGGGGCGGGCAAGGCGCGGCTCTTCAGCGACGTGGCGCGCTGCCTGTCGCCGGGCGGCGTGCTCATCATCGCGGACGTAGTTCGGCCTGGGGGCGAGATGGGTCGCCGGATGGCGGAGCGGCGGTGGGACCAGGCCGTACGCGAGCGTGCACGCACGCTCGACGGGAATCTCGAAGCATATCGTCAGTTTCGCGAAGGCGGTTGGAACATGTACTCCATGCTCGACGCCGACCCGATCGACAAGCCATCTACGCTGCTCGAGCAGTTACGGTGGCTGGGAGAGGCGGGCTTCGCGGCCGTCGACGTGTTCTGGATGGAAGCGGGGCACGCCATCTTTGGCGGTGCGAAGCCGGCGGAGGAAGGAGGGGGGGGCGATTCGGCCCGCGCAGGAGGCACCTGACACGACATCGACGCACTGCGCCGTGACTCAGTCCATGAACCGTGTCCAGACCAACACGATGCCGCAGTTACCGCGAGAGCGCCGGTACTTCGCGGGCGCATTGGCTTCGTTGGTGTACACCTCGATGGCGACCAGGTCGCTCAAGCGGTATGTATCCAGTTCCTCGCTGACCGCGGGACGGTCGTCGATGTAGAAGTCGGGCGAGCAGAGAGCCTCATACGCGTTTCGGGATCGCATCATGATCGCGAGCCCACGCTCCCCGCGACGCACGCCGAGTGGGCTGGCGTAGCCCGAGACCTGCACCGAGGGCATGTCGAGGAAGAGCGATCGGGTCGTGTTGCGGCGCGCGATCTCGTCCGCCGCGAGGAAGTAGCCGCCACCCAGGCGGCGGCGCTCCTCCACTTCGGACAGCACGCGCGTCAGACGTGACGCCGCGACGTTCACGGTGGCCAGCATTGTCGCCGGAACGAGGGTGACATCCACGCGGGTCGTGTCGTCATTGCGCAGGGTGACCGGCATGCGCACCGGCGCAAAGCCGATGAGACGCACGTCAACCATGCGCGTTCCGGCGGGCAAGTCGGCAAGGACGAAGGCCCCAGTCGCGCTGGTACGAGCTTCGGCCATCGCATCGGGGAGGACGACCTGTGCGTCCTCCTTTGCCGCGCCGGTCCGGTCGCGCACGATTCCTAGGAGCACCGCGCGGCCGCGGGGCGCGGCCGCCGGGCGTGCACGGGCCCCCGCGGCGCCTCTGCCTGGCGAAACCGGGTCTGCGGCCCCGACGCTCGCTGCGCTATCGCGGCTCACGGCCAGGTCCACGCGCGCGATGCGCCGCGCGCCAAGCGCGACGTCGATGTCGCCGCCCTCGAATGGACCAGCGGTCGCGAGTACGGTCACCGCCGCGTTAGTGGGAACGCCGCACGCGTAGAACAGTCCGGTCTCGTCGGCCACTCCGCTGAGCGTGCGCAACTCCGCGCCGAACCGGCCGGCCGTGTCCGTCCTCGCGAGCCACGATAGGCGCACCTGCGCCCCGGCAATGGCCTCGTCTGTTTCGGCTTCCCGGATCGTGCCGTAGACGATTCCCGTGCTGTCGCGGGGAGAGAGCGTATCGCCACAAGCCAAGAGCTGATACCGCGCGAGCGACGGCGCCGCCAGCTCAACCGGGGTCGTCTCGTCCGCCTCGACCACGACATTCGTGCCCAGGCTGCTCAGCCCCACGGAGTCGAGGCCGGCGTGCCAGAACTCCACGCGATGGTCGCCCGTGAAGATGGTGTCCACCTCGAACCGGCCGAGGCTGTCGGTGACGGTTCTTCGCCCCGCCATCGGCAGCCACACCCGCGCACCGGCGAGCGGCGCTTGGAGGAGACTGTCGAATACCGTCCCGGTAATCGCACCCCGCGCCGCTCCTACGAGCTGAGGCTGCGCGGGTCGCGCGCCGGTATCCGCAACCGCGGAGGCGACCGCGATGCTGTCCGCCGCCGGCGCCGCGAAGCCGCCAGCTTCCAGATATCCTGGAGAAGACACGCCAGGAGGCTGCCCCTTAGCCCTCGCGAGCCTAGGCATCCTGACCACCCAGTCGCGGACGATCCAGAGTCCGGACTCGAGCCGCTCGAAGTC
Organism: Gemmatimonadota bacterium; assembly: GCA_030860435.1. Classification (GTDB taxonomy): domain Bacteria; phylum Gemmatimonadota; class Gemmatimonadetes; order Gemmatimonadales; family Gemmatimonadaceae. The sequence continues at coordinate 10,161 of JALZIF010000050.1, forward strand.
GATCCGGCCACCCAGCGTGTGCGTGAGACCAGAAGGTACTGCGGCGTTCACGTAACGGAACTCGAGGTGGCGCAGTTCCGCGGTGCGCTCGTCGAGCCAGAGCTCTCCCTCGATGTCGGGCAGCCAGCGCCCCGGGACCGGCTCGAACTGCAGCCCGATCAACCCCTCGGTATCCCCGGAGCCCGCGACCAGCTGGAAGCAGTGGTCGCGGACGAAGTCGTCTGATAGGAGTGAGGCGGCGTCCGGCGCGTAATAGGAGCGTCCGGCGCCCTCCGTCCCGACGATGTATCCGTACCGCGACAGGTCGGCGGCGCTCCGCGCCTCGAACGCGGAGCCGACCACGAAGCGAACAGCGGTCGTGTCGGCGTACTCCACCTGCCCCCTCCGGCTCAGCCACTGCCGGTGATTACGTGCGGCGAGCGTGAGAAGAGATCCGGCGCGCGTCAGCTCGCTCACCTGGAGTGCCTTCCGTACCTCCTCCCAGACCACGGCGACTCGCGCCGTTTCACCGGGCTGTCCAGCGCACTGCTTCGACTCTCGAACGGACACCGTGGGAAGCGCGATCTTGAGCTCAGCGACACGCAGCTCGAGGGTCGTCGTGTCGCTCCGAGCCAGTGTCACGGCCGCCGAGAGCATGGGCGCGTAGCCAATGCGGCGAACGCGCACCCTGTACGTACCCGGCTCCGGCGCGACGAGCATCCGCCAACCACTCTCGCCGGTGACGGCTTCCACCCGGACCGCGCCTCCAGGACTGATCAGCGCGACGAGCGCCCCGCCGACCGCGCGTGCCCCGGCATCCTCGACGACCCGAACGCGAACGGCCTGTGCGTCCGCCTGCCCCCACGCCGCGAACCCGAGGATCGCGACGAGGGGGATGCGGACGACATCACGCGAGTATCGCCAATTCACTTCCATGCTCTCCCTGACCTATTCGTGAGGAATGCCGTGGATACTCGGTGGGTCCAATCATCATCGCATCGGGGGCGTGGGCGGTCCAGAGGGGCGCATCGGTCCATTCGAGGTCAGCGGCTGAAGGTTCGAACGGATACACCGGATCGAACCGATCATCGCGGTGTCGCGCCGCGTTTCGTGGTCGGGCGTTTAGCACCCTTGGCACGCGGACGCCGCCTCCCCGTCGTCAACACCCCGCCGGTGATGACGCCACCCCCGACCGGAGGCCGCGGCGGCTTGGTCAGCCAAACCCGAAACAGTACCGAGTTGTTCTTCCCCGGCTTCCGGTCGAAGTCGATATTCACCGTCCAGCCGTGATTGAATCCGTCACGTAGCAGGCCGAGCATCCCTTCCCGCGCCGGACCGTTGGAGTCCGTGCGCAGTTGGAAGCCAAAGAAGCGGTTTTGCTGATTCGCGAAACTGATCACGACTTCCACGTCCATCTTGTCGTTCGACGGGCCAAATTTCGACCCCCGATCGTGTACGCGGAGCAGGTTCAACTGACCGCTCGTATTCTCGATACCCATCGGTTAGTCCTCCGGAAATGGCTATTGTAGAATGACGCGAACGATGCGCCCGGTGCGGCAGCCGGTGCGGATGAACTCGAGCCGCACCGGTTTGTCGCGAGAGAACGCGTCACGCAATACGGCGAGCATGCCTTCCGCCACGCGTTGCTTGGAGCCGGTCCGCAGTTGGAAGCCGAACGCCTTCTCCGGCTCGGTGTCGAGGAAGACGACGACTTCGCCATCGAGCTGGTCGTCAGGTGGTCCGAAGGCAGTCCCGACGTCGTGAATCCTGAGGAGCGTGATCTTACCGATCGCGGCCTGGAGCGAGTCGATCGGGAAATCCCAGTCGGGCGGGAGCGGTGCGAGCTTCAACAGGCCGCGATTGCTCGTCGACACGTAGAGCGCGCGCGGACACGCCACGAAATCGTAGGCCGCGTTGTTCGGCCGGCACCCCATCGCCGACGAGCGAAGCAGACACGACCACCGCACGCCGTTGGTCGTCTGGAAGACGCCGGCTGGTCCGATCGCATAACGGAGTCCTGCATGCGCCGGATCGAAAAGCATGTCGCGCACCAGCGCCTGGCCGGGATTGCCATCGTCAGGCACCACGATGGGGAACGCTCCGTTCTCAGTGAGGGCGCGCTCGAGCAGCGTGTCCACGACCCACGAGCTTCCGGAATCGTCCGATCGGTACACGTGGTCGCTGCCCAACACGTAGACGAGCTGCGGCCGGTAGGGATCGACGAAGTACCGGTGGGCGGCTGTCGGCGCGCGACTTGTAGGTGTCCTCACGCCGGGGACGACCTGCTGCCACGCGAGCATCCCCTGAGTCCAGCGCCACACTCGGCGGGTTCCGAAGCGCGGCGATGAGGTGTCCTGATCTCCCACGTAGAACACTGGCGTCTGGTGGCCCCCCGAGGCCTGCACGACCGAAATCGCGCGATCGGGGAGCGGGGGGCCGACCTTGAACGCTCGCACGTTGAGCCCATCCGACGTGGCCGACGTCTCCCAGAACTGCGCATCGGTGATGAGGCTGAGCTTCGTCGTCCTAACGAGCTCGGGGAGCGTATCGGTGAAGCGGATTGTGATGAGATCCGTATCTGGAAGTGGGGACTCGCTCCGTGGCGTGAGAATCAGCGGCCGATAGCCGAGGTTGTAAAACCCGCTCACCGCGTTCCACGCCGCATTCAGCCGGTTGAGCGCCTGCACTGGCTCGGGCGAGCTGAGCGCGGCAAGGATCGCGCTCGGCAGCGGAGGTGCGCCGGGGATCGTCTGTACCTGCGACGTGCCGTGGGAGGTATCCGGTGCCTTCTCGTTAGGTGAGACGTAGAGATAGGCGACACCGCGCCCCACGCCCCTGTCGCCCTTGCCGTCGCGAGGGCCGAAGACGATCACTCGTGAGGGTTGACGCGGATCGCAGAAGGCGCAGTCGTTGTCCCCGCCGAGGTAGTGCTGCGTTTCCCAGGAGGCACCGTCGTCGGAGCTCGCGTAGCCGAAGTTGTCGCCCATCCCCATGCAGATGCCGGGTCCTCGGTTCTTCTGCGGCGCGATCGCGACGTTGACGATGCCGAGTGTGGAGAGATCCCGCCCGTTCTTCCACCTTCGGGCACCGTCGGTGCTGAAGTTGGCGCCGCCATCGTTCACGAGTAGGGCTCGGCCGAACGAACTGGGCGACGGCCTGCCCGGAACCGGCCTGGCAAAGTCGGGAGTGAAGGCGAAGCCATGGGGATCCAGGTGACACTGCGCGTCTTCGATTCGCACCCAGTCAGTGGAGACAGTGGGCTCGCCGACGGCGAGATGCACCGTACGCCGGTCGCTGGCGATGAGCAGCAGGTCACCACCACCGGGATTGACTCGAGGCACCACGAAGCCGGCGCCGCTGGCGGTGACCGTCGGGTAGTTCAGGGGGATCGGCGCAAGCCGCAGCCATTCGGTGGGCTTGCTCAGTCCGAACTTGCCGCGCCAGACGACCCCTTCGGAGTTGTTGATGTCCGGATTGGCCTCGAAGGTAGCGATGAAGAGCACGCGCGGATCGCCGGGATGGATGCCGATGCTGCGCGACGCGGGCCCCGGTCCGTCTCCGCGAGGACCGAGCGAGAGGTTCTGGGGGTCAACTCGCCACGACCTACCACCATTGATCGAATTCCAGACGCGCGATCCTACCGCATACACACGACGAAACCGTCCCTGGCGCCGCGCAACTGCCACGTACCACACACGCTCACTGGCCTGCCGCTGCGGGACGAGGTCGGTCCAGGTGAGGCCGCCGTCGGTGCTCCGCGCCAGGGAGAAGCCTCCGGCGCAAAAGAGCAGGTTCGGGGTGTCAGGCGCCACCGCGAGACAGTTGGCCTGAGCGATAGCGGTCCCTCTCACGAACTGGTGCACTCGGGCCCACGTGGCGCCGCCGTCGGCCGAGCGCCAGATGCCGGTTTCGGCGGGACGGCGGGCGTCCTTCCCGATAGCGGCGAAGACGATGTTGGGATTCGCGTGCGAGACGAGGACGTCGTAGACCGTGGTGCCGAGAAGGGCGCCCGGCACGGTCGTGCTCCCCGCGGGGGGAGCCGGCCACTCGAGGTGGCGCCACGTCACTCCGCCGTCGTCGGACCGCCAGATCCCCGAGTGGCCTCCGAGGTAGGCGCGTTGTCCGTCGCTCGAGAGGGCGCAGCAGAGCGCTTTCCCCGACACCGACTGCAGGTCGCGCGGTAGGCGGCGAGTGGTGTTGTCGTCCCTAGGACTGATGTCGAGGATCTGCATTGCGTTGAGCGATGAGGGTCGAGCGTTGAGCGTGGTGCGTGGTGCGTGGTGCGTTGTGCGTCGAGCGTAGAGCGTCGAGCGTAGAGCGTCGAGCGTAGAGCGTAGAGCGTTACTGCGGTGGACTTGACCTAGTC
>JALZIF010000142.1 GCA_030860435.1 Gemmatimonadota bacterium
CCCTGCAGCTCGTCCGCAGTGAGCGTTTGCCGCGACGACCGAGGCGAGTCGTCGCCGCCACTGGTTCCGTGCGCCGCGCACGCGGCGAGCGCCAGCAGCATGAATGTCCCGAGAACGCGTGTCGGGCGCATGGCACCTCTTGGTACGAAGGTCGAACTGGCGCTCCCCGTGCCACGATGCAGCTGGCGGTCGCGGACCGCAACTGTGAGCGCCGCGGCCGGGAGGCTCCGCGACTCAGCGCTCGGGGCGCGTCAGAACTCGCGCCGCTTCATCTCGTCGAACATCTGCGCACGCTCCACGTCCGCGTTCTCGTCGTTGGGCGGGGGCAACGTTGCGTCGTAGGCACGGGCGGGGCGAAGCTTCGAGGGGCGGTCTGCCGCCTTGGCGGCGGTCTTCTTGATGAGCTTCGCGAGCTGCTTCTCGTTCATGCGGGGCCTCTGGGTTCAGGGAAGTTTACACCGGGATCGGGCCAACCTGCCACTGGAAGGACGAACGACGTCGCGCCAGGTTCCTGCCGCCGCCCGGAATCCGTCCCTGGCCCGAATGCGTCTCACTCGGCATGCAGAGCTTCGATCGGCTGGAGCCGAGCCGCGCGGGCAGCCGGGATCACGCCGGCGGCGACGCCGAGAAGCGCCGAGCAGGCGACTCCCAGCGCGGCCGCGAGCCAGGAGACGGCCAGCTCCCACAGACCGAGGAGCGCGGCGGCGCCGACCACGGCCAATCCGGCGATCACGCCCCCTGTACCGCCGGCGGCGGCGAGCATGGCCGACTCCAGCAAGAATTGAAGCTGAATGTCTTTGCGGCGGGCGCCGACCGCGCGACGCAGCCCGATCTCGCGACCACGCTCGCGCACGGAGATGAGCATCACGGCCAGGATGCCTATTCCGCCCACCAGGAGCGCGAGCACCGCGACGCTGACTATAAGCTGGTTCATCGCGCGAGCGGCGCCGCGCTCCGTCCGTAACAGCACTGCTTGATTCAGGATCACGAACGGCTCGGTAGCCCCGGATCTGACGCGGTGCCGGCGCCCCAGTATCTCGCGGACCTCCACCTCGAGCGCATCGAGCCGCGCGCTGCTTGGCGCCTGGATGAAGAGAGCGTGAACGTACGGGATACTCAACACGCGCCGCATCGCTGTCTCGAGCGGTACGACTATGACGTTGTCGAGATCCGTGCCCGCCGCGTCCGTCCCTCGCCGACGCATGACGCCGATGACGTCGAAGGGCACGCTGCCGATGCGGATCTCGCGGCCGACGGGATCATCATCGCCGAAGAGGTTGCGTGCGACGGTGCCGCCGACGACCGCGACCCGCCGCCGCTCGCGATCCTCTCCCTCGTCGAAGAGGCGGCCCGTTTGCGCGCGGATGTTCCGCATGCGAAGACCTTCCGGCGTGGTGCCCGTGACCGTAGCGGTGGTGTTACGCCCCTCCCAGCGGGCCACGAGCGATCGGCTGACATCGGGAGCAGCGGCGAGGGCGATGAAGCTCTCCGCGGCGATGGCGTCGGCGTCCGCGATGCGTAGGGTGGTAAGCGTCGCCACCTGCCGCTTGCGGCCGGCGATCCGCGGAGCCGGCGCCGCGCTCACCACGAGGAGGTCGGTCCCCATCGCTCGCACGCGCTCGAGCACGCGCCGCTCCGCCCCGGCGCCAACTGCGACCATCACAATGACAGCGGCGACGCCCACCAGCAACCCGGAGACGCTGAGCGCGGTACGCAGCCGGTGCGCAGCGAGCAGTTGGAGAGAGAGCAGCAAGCCGCGCGCGAGCTTCCCGCGCCGGCTAACGCTCGTCACGCCGTCCCCGGCCCGCTCGCGTCGCCCCCTGAGACCACACCCTCGCCTGACGACGCCGAGGGAACGATGCGGCCCGCCTGGAGCACTACGTTGCGATCGGCGCGTTCCGCGACCACACGATCATGCGTGTCGAGCACGATCGCGCGCCCTTCACCGGCGAGGCGCCGGAAGATGTCGAGCACCTCGGAGCCGCTCTGGACGTCGAGGTTTCCGGTCGGCTCGTCGGCGAGGATCAGCGCAGGGTTATTGATGAGCGCGCGCGCTATCGCCACGCGTTGTTGTTCGCCGCCGGACAGCTCGCCGGGCATGTGATGCCCCCGGTGCGCGAGCCCCACGGCCGCGAGCGCGTGCTCGGCCCGCTCGGAACCGTCAATTCCGTCGTCATCCGAGTAGAGGAGCGGCAACGTGACGTTACGCGTCGCCGATGCGCGCTCGAGCAGGTGAAACTGCTGGAACACGAAGCCGATCTTTTGATTGCGAACGGCGGAGAGAGCGTCATCGTCGGCCTGCGAAAGATCTGCGCCATCCAAGCGGTAGCTCCCGCCGTCCGGCCGGTCGAGAAAGCCGAGAAGGTTCAGCAGCGTCGACTTGCCGGAGCCCGACGAGCCCATGATGGCGACAAATTCGCCGGCCCTCAGGCGCAGGGAGACGCCCTTCAGCACCTCCGTCACCATCGCGCCCTTGCGGTAGCTCTTCGTCAGGCCGTCGGCCTCGACCACGTCGTCCTCCCTCGTGACGGTTTCGCGTCAGGCTCTCCGCTGGCGCAACGTCGTCGCAGGGTCGACGTTGCCAGTACGAACCAGCTCGAGGGCGCGCCGCGCCGACTCGAGTTGGGCCTGCGCGACGAGGTTTCGTTCGCGCGCCGCGTCCGCCTCCGCCTGGGTGGTCACCCGCTCTCGCAGCAGCTCCTCCTGCCGGCGCCACGCCTCGGCCGCGAGCGTCGCGCTTGGCTCGAACCGAGCGACCTCGGCCACGGCCCGCGCGAGCTCGCCCGGCGCGCGCGTCTCGACCGCGGCCAGCTTCGCATCTGCGACCTGCAGCTCGGCGCGACGCTGCGCGATGATCGCATCCAGATCTGCCGTCTCGAGCTCGGCGATGACCTGCCCTCGCTCGACCCGGTCGCCGATGTTCGCTCGCAGCCGTCGCACCCTGCCGGAAACGCGGGACCCCACACGCACCTCGGCGCCGATCCGCGGCTTGACCGCGCCCACTGCTGCGACCGTCGCCGCGAAAGCGCGGCGCTCGACCGTCACCATACCGCCCGAATCCGCGATCCCGTCGCCATCGCCAGCGCGCAGCCACGCGACGAGCGCGATTACCAGAATGCCGCCCACGGCGGCAGGGATCAGGATTCGGCGCTTTCCCATCTATCTCCGATTGAAGCTCGTCGGGCGTGGAACCAATCCGGCGCCCTACTGGGGACCTGACATAGGATATACCCCCCGCGCGGTGGTTCGGTAGCCGGAGCGCGGGGCGTGTGGCGGGAACTGCAAACCGCAGATTACGCAGATGAACCCGGCCGCAAGCAGCGGAATCTGTGGATGGTGTTTACAGATTCCTGACGACTGGGCCGCCTTGTGATCGTCGGACGGCGCACTAACTTCAGCCTTGACGGTCGAACTCCCCTCAGCGCCCGTTGCGGTGGGGCGCAATCCGCCGCCGGACGCGCATCTCCGCTCCCCCATGAAGCTCTCCGACGTCTCCATCGCCCGGCCCGTGCTGACCAGTATGATCAGCGCGGGTCTCGTCCTGTTCGGCGTACTCGGATACACGAAGCTGTCGGTGCGCGAGTTTCCGGACGTGGACCCGGCGATCATCTCGGTCTCAACCTTCCTGCGCGGCGCCAATCCGAGCGTGATGGAGTCGGCGGTGACCGACATCCTCGAGGAAGAGCTGAGTACCGTAAACGGGCTCCGCACGCTGACGAGCTCCAGCGCTGAGCAGTTCAGCAACATCACCCTCGAGTTCACGCTCGACCGGGACATCGAATCGGCGGCTCAAGACGTCCGCGACAAGGTGGCGCGAGTGCGTGGGCGTCTTCCGCAGGAGATCGAGGAGCCGGTCGTCGCCAAGCAGGACGCCGACGCCGAGCCGTTCTTCTGGCTGGCGCTCGCCGGTGAGAACTACAACCTGTTGCAGCTCTCCGATATCGGTGACCGGCTCGTGAAGACCCGCCTGCAGTCGCTGCCCGGCGTAGGGAGCGCGCAGATATTCGGGGAGCGACGGTTCTCGATGCGTGTATGGCTTTCGGCGTCCGAGCTGTCCGCTCGCGGGCTCACCGTGCAGGACGTGGAAAGTGCGATTCGCAGCCGCAACGTCGAGATCCCCGCCGGCCGAATCGAGTCCCACCGGCGCGAGTTCACCGTGCGCTCGCTAGGCGAGCTCAAGACCGCTGATGAGTTTGCGAACCTCACCGTCGCGAACCGCGACGGGCAGTCGGTGAAGCTGCGCGATGTGGCGGAGGTAGAGCTCGGTCCCGAGGACGACCGTAGCGTACTCCGGTACGAGGGAAAGCCCGCGGTCGCGATCGGCGTGATCCGGCAGTCGAGGGCCAACCTCGTGGATGTCGCCGAGGCGATTCGCGGCGAGCTGCCGGCCATCCAGCGCGCGCTCCCGCCCGGTGTCGCCATTCACGCCGCGTTCGACGGGTCGGAGTTCGTGACGCGCTCCATCGAAGAAGCGAAGGAGACGTTGCTCATCGCCGCGTTCCTCGTGGTGCTGATCATCTTCATCTTCCTGCGCAACCTGCGCGCGACGATCATCCCAGGACTCGCCATACCGACGTCCATCGTTGCGACGTTCGGCGTGATGTATTTCCTCGACTATTCGATCAACAACCTCACGCTGCTGGCGCTGACGCTCGCCATCGGGATCGTGGTGGACGACGCGATCATCGTGCTCGAGAACGCCCATCGCCACCAGGAGGAGCTCGGCGAGGATCCGGAGACCGCCGCGAGAAACGGGACGCGGGAGATCGCCTTCGCGGTGATCGCGACGACGATCGCGTTGGTGGCGGTGTTCACCCCGCTAGCTTTCCTGCAGGGGAGCACGGGCCGGCTCTTCAACGAGTTTGGGCTCGCCGTCGTGGCGGCGGTCGTGGTCTCGGGCTTCGTGGCGCTCACTCTCACTCCTATGCTCTGCGCCCGAGTCCTCCGCGTTCCGCCGCGCCATGGGCGCCTGTATCAGTCGCTCGAGCGGGGCTTTGGAGCTCTCGCCAGTGGCTACGCTCGAACGCTCCGATGGGCCGTGACGGCCCGGTGGGTCACCGTCGGTGGGGCTGCGCTCACCGTCGTGGGCGCCGTTATCATCTATCGCGGGCTCGAGCGGGAGTTCGTGCCTCCCGAGGACCGCGGCTTCTTCTTCAACATCATCATAGCCCCCGAGGGCTCGACGCTCGAGTACACGGACGGCTACCAGCAGCGAGTCGAGGCGATTCTCGCCAACACCGCTGACGTCGAAAGTTACTTCAGCATCATCGGCTTTTTCGGATCGGTGAACAGCGGATTCGTCATCGTCATGCTGGACGACTGGTCCGAGCGCGACCGTTCGGTGCAGGAGATCATCGACGAGGTGCAGCCGCAATTCTTCGCCATCCCCGGCGTCTTCGCCTTCGCCAACAACCCGCCCGCCTTCGGCTGGGGTAGCGCGGTGCAGTTCGTCGTTCGGCATCCGGACTTCGACTCGTTGGGCGTGGCGATGGACACGCTCGTGAAACGCGCGCAGGGGATCCCGGGGCTCATCAACGTCGACACCGATCTTCGGGTGAACAAACCCGAGTTGCTGGTGACCTTCGATCGCGATCGGGCGGAAGACCTGGGAGTGCCGGTGCGTGACGTCGCTGCGACGCTCCAAACGCTCTTGGGTGGGAGCCGCGCGAGCACCTTCACGCGTGAAAACAAGCTCTATGACGTCATTCTCCAGATGAAGCCGGCGGCACGCGCGACACCCAGCGACATGAGCGGGGTCTATGTTCGCGGAAGGGACGGCGGGCTGGTGCAGTTGAGCGCGGTTACGCGGATCGACGAGGGGGTAGGCCCGCGCCAGCTCAATCACTTCAACCGCGTCCGCGCCTTCACGCTCACGGCCAGCCTCGCTCCCGGTCTCGCGCTGGGCGCGGCGCTCGACTCGATGAACGCGCTCGCGGAAGAGATCCTGCCGGAGGGAAGCAGCGTGGCGCTCGCCGGTGAGTCGCGCGAGTTGGAGGAGAGCAGCGGCGCGCTGCAATTCGCCTTCCTCCTGGCGCTCGTAGTCGTGTTCATGGTGCTGGCGTCGCAGTTCGAATCACTCGTCCACCCGTTCACCGTGATTCTTGCGGTTCCGCTGGCGGTGACCGGTGCCCTTGTCGCACTCCTCCTCGCGGGCTCGACGCTCAACCTGTACAGTCAGATCGGGTTTGTCCTTCTCATCGGATTGGTGACCAAGAACTCCATTCTGCTCGTGGAGTACGCCAATCAGCTCAAGGCGAGAGGGCGGCCGACCGCCGACGCGATGCTGGAATCGGGCCGCATCCGTCTCCGACCGATCCTGATGACCTCGTTGGCGACGATCATGGGGGCGCTCCCGATCGCGCTGGGGCTGGGTGCGGGCTCGGCGAGCCGCCGGCCACTTGGATACGCCATCGTGGGCGGCGTGCTCTTCTCGACGCTCCTCACGCTGTATCTCGTGCCCGCCGTGTATGTGATTCTCGATGCCGCGCTCATCCGGCGGCGGGCGCCCGCGCCGGTGCTCGCCCAGGCCGAGGGCGACTGATGGTCGTCGCTCTTGTGGTCCTGCAGCTCGCGGCGGCCGACGGCACGCCGCAGATAACGCTCGCCGAGGCGCTCCGCCGCGCCACGGTGCACGATCCGTCGTACGTCGCCGCGGAAGGCGCCGTTGACAACGCGCACTGGTCGCGCCGCGCTGCCTTGTCGAGCCTCTTTCTCCCCTCGATCTCAGCCAGCTCCGACGCGAGTCGCTTCTCGGCGCCGACCTTCAACCTCGGAACGGCGCGACCCGAGGACATCTCGGTCAGCGCCCGGCTCGACGCTCGCTACGATGTCTTTCTCGGCGGGCGCAAGCTTGCCGAGCTTCGGCGGTCACGCGCGGCGCTTGAAAGGGCGGAGGCGCTGGAGGTGGAGGCGCGCTACGATCTCGCACTGCGGACGGAGCGCGACTTCTACCAGGCGCTCGCCGACCAGGAGTTGGAGCGTGTGGCCGGCGAGCGGGTGCGCCGGGCGGAGGAGCAGCTCGTCATCGCACGGGCGCGCGTGACCTCGGGCGCCGCGGTGTCGACTGATTCGCTCCAGCTCCTGCTCGAGTTGAGCGGGGCGCGCGTCGCGCTGTTGGAGCAGACCACGGCGCTCCGCGTCGCGCGGCTCCAGCTCGGCCGCCGCGTCGGGCTCGACGGGCCGGCGCAACCGGTCGAGACTGATTCGCTCTCGCCCGCCGATCTGCCGATCACGCTCGACCAGGCAGTCGCCGAAGCGCGGGCGCGGGGCCCGTCGTTCGTCGCCGCGCGCGCGGACGAAGACGCAGCGGAGGCGCTCGTACGCGCGGAGCGCGGCCTCTACTTCCCGCAGGTCTCCGTCTTCGCGTCGAGCAGCGCCTTCGACGACCGATTCTTCCCCCAGGCGACGACGCGCTCGGCGATTACACTGTCGATGACCCTCCCCATCTGGAACAACGGACAGCGCGAGGTCGCGGTCGAGCAGGCGCGAGTCATGCGCCAGGTAGCGCGCGTGGCGCGTCGCGATCAGGAGCGCGCGGCCGAGCGCGATCTCACTGAAGCCTATGAGGCCTACTCGAACGCTCGCGCCACCGAACGTCTGCGGCGGGAGGCATTACTCGTAGCGCGTGAGAACTACCGCGTGCAGGACACGCGCTACCGCGCCGGCGCGACGACCATTCTGGACCTCCTCGCGGCGCAGGCCCAACTGACGGAGGGGGAGGCGAACCTCGTACAGGCGGACTTCGCAGCACGTCTCGCGCTCGCCGAGCTCGAAGCGATCCTCGGCCGCAGACTCTTCGGCGACAGGACCACACCGTGAGATATCGTCTCCTTCTCGTGATGGCCGCCGGCGCGCTCGCAGCGTGTGAGCAAGCGGACAGCGCGGGTGCCCCGGCGG
>JALZIF010000182.1 GCA_030860435.1 Gemmatimonadota bacterium
CCGCAACCCGCAACCCGCAACCCGCAGACCGCAGCCCGATGCCCCCCGAACCCTGGCTCCGCGGCCCCGTCGACGGTGTTCAGCCGGCCCTTATGCCCGCCGCGCACGCGCTCATCCAAGCACGCGAGGATATCGAGCGGGCTGCGTCCGGCCTTGCGCCTGTCCAGCTCTGGACGAGTCCCGGAGGCGGTGCCGCGACCGCGGGGTTCCACCTCCGCCACATCGCTGGCAGCGTCGACCGGCTTCTCACCTACGCGCTCGGCCGCCAGCTCGACGACCGCCAGCGCGCCGCGATGGCCGGCGAGCAGTCGCCCGGCGACCCCTCCGAGGATGCCGCAGCACTCGTCCGCAACGCGCAAGCTGCGATCGACCGAGCGCTCGAGATCATCCGCGCCACCGACCCCGCGGTGCTCTTCGACAAGCGTGAGGTCGGACGCGGCAAGCTGCCAAGCACTTTACTTGGGATCCTCTTCCACGTCGCCGAGCATACGCAGCGGCACGTCGGACAACTCATCACGACGGCGAAGATCGTGAGAGCGGGTCGCCAGTCGTAAATCGGGGAGATGCGGTGGCGGCTACTCCCGACCGCGAATAGGGCACAGCTCACGGCCCCCGCGCTGATCGCCGCGAACTTGAGCCCGCCGGAAACCCTTGATCGGCACGTTGGAACCGGCGCCTGAAGCGTCAAGTTGGCGCGAACGCGCATGAACGATCAGAAAGACGTCGGCCGGCCGCCGACGACGTCGTTCGACGGGGACCGCAACGGGCTCGACCGGCTGTTTGCCATCGTGTACGAAGAGCTCCGCCGCGTTGCACACCGCGAGCTCTCGCGCGAGCGGGGCGATCACACGCTTGGCACGACGGCGCTGGTCCACGAAGCGTATCTCAAGCTCGCCAAGTTGGACCGGATCGAGTAGCAGGGCCGCCCGCACCTTCTCGCCCTCGCCGCGCAGGCGATGCGCCGCATCCTGGTCGACTACGCCATCGCGCGGCGGACGGAAAAGCGCGGCGGAGCTCGCGAGGCGGTGCCGTTGGACGACGCGGTGGCGATGGCCGAGTCGCACGGAGAGGAGCTGCTGGCGCTGGACGAGGCGCTCGGGCGTCTCGCGGCGATCAACGAGCGCCACGGACGGGTCGTCGAGTGCCGGTTTTTCGGCGGGATGAGTATCGAGGGAACCGCCGAGGCGCTCGGTGTCTCTCCGGCGACGGTGAAGCGCGAATGGACGTTGGCCCGCGCCTGGCTCAACCGGGAGCTCAGCGAGTGACTGGGCACGAGAGCCGGAAGACAGCGCCGGAGCGGTTGGAGCGCCTCCAGGAGCTGCTTGGAGCAGCACTCGACCGCGACTAGCGCGAGCGCGACGAATTCCTCGACCGCGCGTGCGCCGGCGACGACGATCTGCGCCGCGAGGTAGCATCGCTCATCGAGGCACACGAGCGCTCGGGCCCACTGGACCGGCTCAACGAGACGATGTTATCGCCGCTGATGGCGCGGCTCCGCTCGCCGGGCGCAGCCTCCGTGCGAGAGACGATCGGACACTACCGCTTGCTCGAGCCGCTCGGCGGCGGCGGGATGGGGATCCTCTGGACGGCGCGCGACACACGACTCGACCGCACCGTCGTCCTCAAGTTTCTCCCCCCGCACCTCCTGGCGAACGAATCGGCGGCCCGGCGGTTTCTCTTCGAGGCGCAGGCCGCCGCGGCGCTCGACCACCCGAACATCTGTACCATCCACGAGGTCGGCGAAGCACCGGACGGCCGCAGCTACATCGCCATGCCGTTCTACGACGGCGAGACGCTGCGGGCCCGCATCGCGCGGGCACCGATCGCCATCGATGACGCGATTGCGATCGCCATCCAGATCGCGCGCGGCCTCGCGAAGGCGCACGACCACGCGATCATCCATCGCGACATCAAGCCGGCGAACGTGATGCTGACGGCCGATGGGGTTGCGAAGATCCTCGATTTCGGGGTGGCGAAGCTTACGGACGTGACGCTCACCACCGGGGGTGCCGCGGTCGGGACCGTCGCGTACATGAGCCCCGAGCAGGGGCGTGGCGAAGCGGTCGACCACCGCACCGACGTATGGTCGCTTGGCGTCGTGATCTACGAGATGGTGACGGCGCGACGCCCCTTCGCCGGCGAGCACGCTGGGGCCGTGCTGAGCGCGATCCTCGGGCGAGAGCCGGAACCGATCGCAACGCTGCGCCCGGATGTCCCGCCCGAGCTCGACGCGCTCGTGATGCGTGCGCTGCGCAAGGACCGGGACGGCCGCTACGCGACGGCGGGAGAGATGGCGCGCGAGCTGGCCGCGCTGCGCGGCACGCCTGACGAGCGGCCGCTCCGGGTGGAGGCCGGGTCTCTCGTGCCGGGTGGCGCGAGGCGGCGGCCGGTCACGTGGCGAACGCGACCCGCGCTCGCCATAGCGCTCGTGGTACTCGCCGGCGGAGCGGGGGCCACGTGGCTGGTTGCGCGCGGCGCGACGGAGGTGCCGCCGGCAGTCGCCGTCCTCCCCTTCGCCGACCTGAGCCCCGAGGGAAACCAGGAGTACCTCGGCGATGGGATCACCGAGGAGCTGATCAATGCCCTGGGACAGATGGCCGGATTGCACGTGGTGTCGCGCACGTACGAGCGCGACGTTGAGGACATCTTCACCATCCAGGAAGAGATCGCGCTGTCGGTCGTCGAGACGCTCAAGGGTACCCACCTGGCACGTGCGGACTCGGCCGCTCTTTCGAGGCCGCAGCCGGATGTCGAGGCCTACAACCTGTATTTGCGTGGCCGCCACGCGCTGTACATAAAGGGGCGCTACTCTTGGTACCGGCGCACCGAGGAAGCGCTGCGTTCTGCGGCGACATACTTCGCCCAGGCGATCGAGCGCGATTCCGGATACGCGCTTGCCCACGCGGGCCTCGCGGACGCTTACGCGGTCCTTGGCTTCTACGACTATCTCCCTCCACTGGAAGCGTTTCCCGGAGCGGAGCGCGCCGCGCAACGCGCGCTCGCCATAGACTCCTCGCTCGCACAGTCGTACGCGACGCTTGGCTACGTCGATCTCTACCATCACTGGAACTGGACGCGCGCCGAAAGCTGGTTCCAACGTGCTATCGTGAAGGATGCGCGCTACGCCACCGCGCATCAGTGGTACGCGAACCTCCTCACGGCGCGCGCGCGCTTTGACGAAGCGGAGCACTCGATGCGGCGCGCGCAGGAGAGATCGATCCGCTCTCGCTGATCGCGAGCGCGGCGCACGGCTGGGTGCTGTTCCATGCGGGCGACTACGAGCGTGCCCGAGCAGTGTCG
Organism: Gemmatimonadota bacterium; assembly: GCA_030860435.1. GTDB lineage: Bacteria > Gemmatimonadota > Gemmatimonadetes > Gemmatimonadales > Gemmatimonadaceae. Next base: position 3,301 of record JALZIF010000182.1, read on the forward strand.
TCTCACGCTCGAGCTGGATCCCGAATACGCCGTCGCCCTACTCTGGCGGGGGTGGGCGCTTCAGGAGCTGGGCAGGACCGGCGAGGCGGTCGAGATGCTCACTCAGGCGGTGAACCTGACGAATCGCACCTCGCTATTTCTGGCCTCGCTCGCGCGGGCCCAAGCTATCGCGGGCGCTAGGGAGGAGGCCCGCGTGCTCCTCGGCGAGCTGGAGGCGCGCGGCGCGCGTGGTTACATCCCCACGTACGAGATCGCGAAGTGGTGGCCTTCGGCCCGCGTCTGGAGTGGCGACAGTGATCGTTGAAGCGCCAAAGCAGGCCCTGGCCCAAGCCAGGCCCAGGCCCGGACCCAGGCCCAGGCCTGGGCCCGGACCCTGACGCCCGACCCCTGAGGACAGGCGACGCGTTCCGGCGGTACGCTTCCTGCCTTTCCAATGCCCCCGGCCGGCATGGTGGCGCCGACCGCAGCCAACTCGGGAGGCGACCAATGGGCATACTCGACAAGATCTTCAGCAAAGACAAAGACGACGACAAGGACCGTAAAGGCTCCACGGCCGACTTTTCGGACGTGCGTGGCCGCGAGAAGAAGGCCGATTTCTCGGACGTGGTCGGTGGCAGCTCCACGACCGCTCCGGCTGGCCGCACGGAACGGGAGCGGAGCTACACAGTAGTAGCCGGGGACAGCCTTTCGAAGATCGCGAAACGGGAGTATGGGGACGCTGGAAAGTGGCCCGCGATCTACGCGGCGAACCGGGACAAGATCAAAGACCCGGATCTCATTCACCCGGGGCAGGTGCTCACCCTGCCGCCGAACAGCTAACGGGAGGACGGCCATGTACCGGTTCATGCGCATTGGCGCGCTAGGCGCGACGCTCGTCTTCACGGCCGCGTGCGGTGGGAATGACGCCCGCGATGCCGCCACCACGGATACGTCCCCGGGGACGCTCGATCGCCCGGCGGTGACGCTCCGCGTGACCGACGTCCAGCTCGGCCGCACCATGGGCGCTGACAACCGGATCGCCGATGAGACGGATGACTTCGGGCCGAACGACACGATTCACGCCGTCGTCGCCCACGAGGGCGCAGCCGCCGGTACATCGATCACCGCCCGCTGGACCTTCGAGGATGGTCAGGTGGTGGACGAGCGGACCGAAACTGTCTCGCCGACGGGTGCCACGACCGAGTACACGCATTTCATGGTCGCCAAGCCCAGCGGCTGGCCGCGCGGCGAATACCGGCTGCACATCCTGGTGAACGGACGAGAGGTAGAGACGGAGGAGTTCGAGGTGAAGTAGAGGGTTACCGACCGTGGTTGCGAATAGAAGCACCGAGGGCCGGCCAATGACCGACATTCTTCTCCACTTCGAGGCGGACGTCGTGACGCCCGGCGGCGCGCGCTACGCGCCCCGGGCCTGCGGACGGCTGCGCGACGACGGCCTATGGGAGGGGTGGATCGAGTTCGTGCCTGACGACGGCGGCGCAGGACTACGGACCGGGCGCGAGACGACGCAACCTAACCGCACCGACCTCGTCTATTGGGCAACGGGGCTGAGCGCCGTGTACCTCGAGGGGGCGCTGCAACGCGCGCTCGAGCCCCCGTCTCGGCCACCCGAGCCGCACCTGCGTGGCGCTGCCTGACTACTGCGCTTCAGCGAGCGCCGGACGAGGGACGAGGGACGAGAGAAGAGGGAAGCGGGAAGAGGGAAGAAAGAATCGCTCCACTTCCCACTTCCCACTTCCCACTTCCCCCGTTTTTAGTGCTCTGTGTCGCAGGCCGCGCGCTCAACGCTCTACGCTCAACGCTCAACGCTCAACCCGTGCCCCACCTCGAGACCCTCGCCGTCCACGCCGGCATCGCGCCTGACGCCGCGACCGGAGCAGTAGTCCCGCCGATCTACCTCTCTACCACCTTTGAGCGGGGGCCCGACGGCGGGTATCCGCATGGTTTCAGCTACGCGCGCGCAGGGAACCCGAACCGGACGGCGCTCGAGGCGGCGCTCTGCGCCCTCGAGGGTGGCGCCGCAGCGGCCGCGTTCTCGTCAGGCTCGGCGGCTACGATGAGCATCCTTCAGACCCTTGCGCCGGGGGACCACGTCATCGCGCCGATTGACGCCTACCATGGTACCCCGAAGCTCCTGCGCGAGCTGTTCGCGCCGTGGGGGCTCGAGGCGAGCTTCGTGGACATGCGCGACCTCGCCGCTGTCGCGGCCGCGGTACGGCCGCGGACGCGCCTCGTTTGGGTCGAGACCCCCTCGAATCCGCTTCTCGCCATCACCGACATCGCGGCCGCCGCCGACATCGCGCACGACGCCGGCGCTCTGCTTGCCTGCGACAACACATGGGCGACGCCGGTAGGTCAGCGCCCGCTCGCACTCGGCGCCGACCTCGCGATGCACGCCAGCACGAAGTATCTGGGTGGTCACAGCGACGTAATGGGTGGCGCGATCGTCGCCCGGGCAGACGACGAGACCTTCGCGCGCATCCGTCTCGTCCAAGCCGCTGGCGGCGCGGTGCCATCACCCTTCGACTGCTGGCTCGTTCTGCGCGGCATCCGCACGCTCCCATACCGGATGCGCGGTCATGCCGCGAACGCGGTCGCGGTCGCCGAGTTTCTGCGGACGCATTACGCGGTCGAGTCTGTCCATTACCCGGGGATTCCCTCGCACCCGGGTCACGACGTAGCCGCGCGGCAGATGGCGCTCTTCGGCGGCATGGTGTCGTTCCAGGTGCGCGGCGGCCGTGCGCGGGCGATGGCGGTGGCGGCGAACGCGAGACTATTCACCCGCGCTACCAGCCTGGGCGGCGTCGAGAGTCTGATCGAGCATCGTGCCTCCGTCGAACCCCCCGGATCCCGGACACCGGAGAGCCTGCTGCGGCTGTCGATCGGACTCGAGCACCCGGACGATCTGATCGCGGATCTCGATGCGGCGCTGGCGTGACGGCGCGCCGCGCGCCTACGGCGGGTCGAAGCTCGTGACGCGCGCGGTGAGAGCGCGCCCGCGCGGATCCTCGTCGAGCACCGCGAATCCCGCCCGTTCCGACTTGGCCGGCACCCACTCGAGCGTCACCTCCGCGCCTGGGCCGGGGTCCCCTCCAGCGACCTCGACGCGAATGGCAACGCCCCGGGCCGCCCGTGTTCCACCGTTGCGAACGCGCACGGGGACGTAGTACACGTCGCCCACCCGCTGCGGGTCGCCTAGCCGCAGCTCGAACGTCGGCAGGATCGCCGGCCGCGTACCTTCCCACATGAGGAAGGCGACGATCGCGAGGATGATGAGCGCGCTGACCGCGCTCGCCACCACCTCGAGGATGCTCGCGCGCTCGCCCTTACCGCCGGCCCCCCCTCCCGTCTTGGCCGCAGCCTTGGCCGCACCCTGTTTCGCGACCATTAGAGGATCAGTTTACCCGCGGCGGCGCCAAGGCTCGTCGCGAGGCCGAGGGCGAGCGTCATGCGCAGTGCTTCCGCGACGCCGGTGTGCGCGTCGATTCGGCCGAAAGTCCAGAGGAGATACGCGGCCACTACCAGCGCGATGGCGTACGACGTGAGGCTTCGGTCGAAGAAGGCCCGCAGGCGCGAGGTTCCCTCGGGGATCGAATGCGTTCCCCGAAACTCGACGGCGAAGACGAGCCCGTGGACGATGACGAGCGAAAGAATCAGTACGACCAGGGCGTGCCACGGCGTGAGCATGAGGCCGAGCATCATCGGCTCCTCCGTTGGGGCGACGGTGAAGCCAAAGAGCACCGCGCCGGCAAGCGCGACGGCCTCCGTCCCCCCAAACCCGGCGCGGTCCTTCCGGTGCTCTGCTTCGGCGCTCTTCACGCCGAGTTGGCTCATCGCCACGGATGCGCCGATGCTCACCGGGATCGCCTCGAGTGTGATCTTGCCGATGATCTCGCGCGCGCCCATCCCCGGGCCGAGCACGCTGAGCGCCAAGAGCACAACGGCCGACACGACCACCCCGATTCCGAGCGCGACGACCGCATCCTGAATCTCCTCCAGAAATGAGCTATCGTCCCGAAAGCCACTGTAGTGCTCCAGGATGACGAGCACTCCGAAGTTCAGGGCGAAAAAGAGCAGCATCCGCCACGCCGGCATGTAGAAGCCGTTCCACCACATCTCCATCGTCATGAGCAGCGGTAAGGCGATGAAGAGCCCACCTCCAGCGCCGCGCGCATAAGCGACGACGGTCTCCCGCCAATCGGATCGCGCCGCCATGCCCTTCCCACCGCTGTCCCCGGTTCCGCTCCACGCTGTTCTCGGCATCGTTACTCCGTTGGCCACGCGCAGCTCAGCCATGCAGGGAGGGTGCCGGAGCACTGCGCACCGGAATTGACGATCCAGATCTCGCGGGTCGCAGCCCGCGGCGCCAGGTCCCTATATTCCCGGCCTTCCTCGCCTCACTCGCCAATGCTCCACCGCCTCACCGCGCTCGCCATCACGCTCGCGCTCCTCGCCCCCCTCACGCCGGCGCTCGGAGCGCAGGACTTCGTCCCGCGTCCGCACCTCACGTGGCGGAGCGTCACCACGCGCCACTTCGTCTTCCACTACCCAGCGGAGATGGCGGCATGGACGCTGGATGTCGCGGGCCGCATCGAGGCGGTGCACGAGGCTGTGAGTCGCATCGTGGGCTACGCGCCGGCGAAGCGCGTCACGATCATCGTGGACGACCCCGCGAACACCTCCAACGGGTCCGCGTGGCCGTTGCTCGACGCACCCGCGGTCGTTCTCTGGCCGGCGCCGCCGGACCCCGCCTCCGGCATCGGGAACAACCGCGGATGGGGTGAGATTCTGGCGGTGCACGAGCTGGCGCATATCGCGCACCTCACCCGTCCCTCGCGCAACGCGCGCTGGCGGCGACTCTGGTCGTTCTCCCCGGTGCGATTCAGTCCCATTCCCGTGCGGTCGCCGCGCTGGCTGATAGAGGGGTACGCGACGCACGTCGAGGGTGTACTTACCGGCAGCGGCCGGCCACACGGTGTCGTGCGACCAGCGGTGCTGCGGCAGTGGGCGCTCGAGGGAAAGCTACCCGCTTACGGGCAGCTCAACGGGCTCGAGCGATATCAGGGCGGGAGCATGGCGTACCTCGCCGGATCGGCGTACCTCGAATGGCTCGTCGCGCGGCGCGGGTTGGGCGACTCGAGCCTCGTTCACCTCTCCCGGCGCATGAGCGCGCGCCGCGACCGCGGTTTCGGGGACGCGTTCACCGGCGTCTTCGGCGGCACGCCGTCGGACCTGTACGACCGGTTCACCGCCGAGGTGACCGGCCTTGCGCTGGAGGCGGAGCAGGTGCTGCGCTCGGCAGGGCTCGCGATGGGGGACACGGTGCAGCGGCTCGACTGGGGAACGGGCGCGCCGTCGCTATCGGGCGATGACTCGCTTATCGCGGTGCAGCTCCGCCATCGCGACCGTCCGTCGCGGGTCGTGATCTGGCGGACGGCACCGGACACGGCCGCCGAGCGGCGCGCGCGCGAGGAGCGCGAGCGTCTCCTCAAGCGAGACCCGGAGGATGTGGCCGCGGTCGAGCACCGGCCGCGGGCCAAGAGCGCCGTCGCTGTCCTGCTGCCCGTGGCCGGCCGCGCTCACGATGGCCCGCGCTTCTTCGCCGAGGGCGAGCGCGTGCTCGTCTCACGGCTCGAGCCTCGCGGTGACGGCTCCTGGCGCTCGGACCTGTTCATCTGGGAGTGGGAACAGCGGCGGCTGCGTCGCGTGACTCGCGGCGCGGCGGTGCGCGATGCCGATCCATCACCCGATGGCCGAACGGCCGTGGCACAGCGCTGCTTGAACGGCATCTGCGACGTGGTCCGCGTGGACTTGTCGTCAGGCGCGGTGACAACGTTCCTTCGAGGCTCCGTTGACGGCGGCTACGCGCGCCCGCGCTGGTCTCCCGACGGCAGGCAGATCGTCGCCGCGCGGCAGGGCGGAGGTCGCTGGCGCCTCGTCGTCGCCCGCGCGGATGATCCCGCCTCGGAACGTACCGTCGGCCCCGACGACGGTGCGAGCCGCTACGACGCCGCCTGGCTCCCGGGCGGCGACGCGCTGGTTGCCGTCTCGGAGGCGTCCGGGATCGCCAATCTGGAGCGCATCGATATCGCGCTTGGCAGCACGCGCCCCCTGACGAGCGTCACTGGCGCCGCGCTTGCCCCGGCGCCTACGGCTGACGGGCGCGCGATCTACTTTCTTTCGCTCCACGCGCAGGGGCTCGACCTCAATCGCATAGCGACAGATGGCCCCCGCGTCGACGTAGTGCGGCTGGACGCGCGGCTCGGCCCGGCCGCACGGGTCGCCGCCGGCGCGCCGCGCGATTCCTGGCCGCCCAATCAAGTCTCGGAGCCGCGCTCCTACGGCGCCGGTCCGCGCCGTCACCGCGTCTTCCCCGGGGGGACGGTGTCGGCCGGTGGGCATTCCGCCCAGCTCGTACTTGGCAGCACCGATCCCGTTGGCCGCCTGACGTGGCTCTTACAGGGTGCGTACGGCGATCGGAGCATGTGGCGTGGGGCCGCGCTGAGCGCCGCGTGGCGCGGGTGGCGGCCGGAGATCACAGGGGATCTATTCTTCGCGACGCAGCGTCCGTCGGAGCAGCGCGCGGGCAGCTTAGCTCCGTCCGCGCTCGACGCGGAGTACGCGGGGGCGACGATCGCGGCGGGGATGACGCACGAGTTGGGCTCGCGGCTGCACCGGTGGCGCGCCGGCGCGTCGCTCGGCAGCCTCGATGGTCCCGGGGCCGGCGGTGCGGCGCGGCAGCTCATCTTCGCCGAGTACGTTGGCGGAATCGCCGAGCGCCACGAGCAGGCGACGGCGTCGCTATCGGTCGCGCTGCACGGCGCGGCGGGAAGTACGGGGGGAAACGATTGGCGGCGCGCCGTCGGCACGGTCGCACTCCGGGTTGCCGGAGTCGAGGGGCTCGGTGCGCGCGCCTCCGTCACCTACGGCGAAGTGAGCCGCGACGCGCCGCCCTACGAGCGCTTCGTCGCCGGCGGCGCGCGCTCCTCGCTCTTCGATCCGGCCGTCTTCTCACAGCGTGTTACCCAGCCCGCCCTCCCGTTAGGCATTGCCGCCGGCCGCCGCCTGCTCGCGCTCCGCGCCTCGACGACGCTGCTCGGTCTCGATGCCTACGCCTGGGCGGTGAGCGCAGACGAGGACTTCACGACCTGGCACCGCCTGCTCGGCGCCGAGCGAACGTTCGGGCTCGAAACGATCCCGCTTGTGCACTTGCCGAACGTAAGCGCGCAGGTGGGTGCGGGGTACTCGCTGGACCAGCCGTTTCAGCGGAAGGTGCGGGCATACCTGTCGCTCGGTTTCCGACCCTAGCCGCCTGGCGTACGACTCCGCGAGACGCCAACATAAGCGAGTCGCACTTGATTCGACATCGCCATCAGACCTCGGTCCACGCTCGCGGAGCTCCCGTGACCTCTATTCGCCGCTCGCTCGCCGCCGCCGCCGCGCTGTTCGTCGCGGCCGCATTGCCCCCCCCCCTCCGGGTGTCCGCCCTCGAGGCGCAAGCGCCTGACGTCTCGCAAACGCCAATCAACCTCGTCCGCATCACGGAGAGCATCGCGATGCTGATCGGCGCCGGCGGCAACATCGGCGTCTCGATCGGCGAGGACGGCATCTTCCTCGTCGACGATCAGTACGCGCCGATGACGCCGAAGATCCGCGCGGTGCTCGACTCGCTGGACCAGCGCCCGGTCCGCCTCATCGTCAACACGCACTGGCACGGCGACCACACCGGCGGGAACGAGAACTTCGGGAAGTCGGGGAGCGTCATCGTCGCCCACGAGAACGTGCGCCGCAGGATGAGCGTCGACCAGTTCATGGCCGAGCTGGGGGACACGGTGAAGGCGGCGCCCAAAGGGGCTCTCCCGATCGTGACTTTTCCCGACCGAGTGATGTTCCACCTGAACGGGGACAACATTCAGGCTATTCACGTGCGCAGGGCGCACACCGATGGCGACGTTATCGTGCGCTGGGCGGAGCAGAACGTCATCCACACCGGCGACATCTACTTCAACGGCTTCTACCCCTTCATCGATCTGTCCAGCGGCGGCTCCCTGGACGGCCTGATCGCCGCTGTAGACACGATCCTGGCGCTGAGCAACGAGCACACGCGGATCATCCCGGGGCACGGGCCGTTGTCGAACGCGGCCGAGCTGAAGGTCTACCGCGAGATGTTGATCGGCGTGCGTGCGCGGCTGCGACGCGAGATCGCGAGGCGGCGGTCGCTCGAGGATGTGTTAGCGGCGGGTGTGACGAAGGAGTGGGACGAGAAGTGGGGGCAGGGGTTCATGAAGCCGGAGGTGTTCACGCGGATCGCGTTCGCGAGTGTGAAGGCGGCGGCGGACGCGGCGGCTCGTAGGAGGCCGGCGCGGCGGGGGGGGAGTTAACGGGATCCCACCCTTCGGACCTCAAAGAGCTGATGCGCACCCTGAGCTAGTCGCCAAGCAAGTCCGATTCTAGAGGCGTGAGCTCCATCCGGTAGCAACCTCAACGGCTCACCCGTGCCTCCGCTCGCTCGGCCGGCGGCTCCACCGCGGTCAGCGCTGCCAATCGCCCCGGCGCGATCACCACGTCGCCGAGCTCGGGCCGCCCGCTGCCGGGTCCGTCGCCTGACGACGCCATCGCCCCGTCCACGACGACCGGGATCCCGATTGCGACCTCTGCCACGGACCGCCGGACGACCGCGAGGGCCAACGGGACCGTCCGCCGAACCCGAATCGCCGTCACCAGCGCCACCATGGTACGCGCGCTGAGCGCGACCCCCACGTACGCCGCGATGTCGGCAACGTTGAAGACGAGGCTTCCCCAGGGGTACCGGACGGCGAGGAAGTCAGGAACTCCCGCCGGCGGAAGAACCATGCTTGTGAGGTTCCCGAGTCCTGCCCCCGCGATGAGACCGAGCGCCAGCGGCGCACCACCATCGAGCGCGGCGAGGCGGCGGCAGACGACGACGGAGAGGACGATCGCCGCCAGGGTTGCGATGGCGTTGATCTCCCAGGTGAAGCGGCCGAGCGAGACGCCCCCGGCGGAGCCGGTGTTGTGGGCGAGGAGGAGGTGGAAGGCGCCCCCGAGCGGAACGTCGCGGCCGGGCAGGAGCGCGAGGGCAAGCTGCTTCGTCCCCAGGTCGGCGAGGGCGACGAGCGTAGCGACGACAGCCAGGCGGGCAATCGGAGTATCGCGAGCGGGCACCACGGACCTCGGGCAGGGGCGGAAGCGATAAGTCGCAACCGGAGTGCCCTTCTTCGGTGACCCGGCGGTCTCGGTGAGACCCGTGGCTTTGCGGACCGGCCTCGCGGCCGGGGTGCCGTTCTCGGAAGGAAAGGATGAGCCGGAAAGGAACCAATCCGGCCTCAGCAGTAGAATGTGACAAATATCACAATTTCGCAAGCCCCCAACCCCCAACCCCCATCCCCATCGCATGGTACCCCTTATCCACGTACACCGTCGTCGCCGTGATCCCGCTCGCGAGAGGACTGCACAGGAACGCTGCCGCGAGCCCGACCTCTCTGGCGGCTAGCTGCTCCGGGAGCGGCGCGTTCGCACCGACGTACTCGACCATCTTGTCGATGATCCCGATCGCGCTCGCCGCGCGTGAGGCGAGGGGGCCGGCCGAGATCACGTTCACGCGGACGCCGTGGCGCCGCCCCGCCTCGAAGGCCAAGACGCGCGTATCGCTCTCCAGCGCCGCCTTCGCCGACGACATCCCGCCGCCGTATCCGGGTATTACCCGCTCCCCCGCCATGTAGGTGAGCGAGACGAACGCCCCGCCGGGGCGCATGATGGGCGCGAGCCGACGCACCAAACCCACCAGCGAGTAGGCGCTCACGCTCAGCGCCGCCAGGTAGCCGGCGCGGCTCGTCTCGATGAGTGGCTTCTTCACCTCCGGGCCGTTCGCCAGGGAGTGAACGACGATGTCGAGCGGGCGCTCGCCGAAATCCTCGACGAGCCGCGTCGCCATTCCATCAATCGAGAAGTCGCCGACCTCCCGGTACCGCTTGTTCTCCCGGACGTCGTCAGGCGCGTCGGTGAGGGTATCGTACGCGGCGTCCAGCGGATAGATCTTCTCGAAGGCGAGCTTCCCGCCTCCGGCCAGCCGCCGCGATTCATCCATCTTCCCGCGCTCGAGCAGGTTGAGGAAAATGTTGAGCGCCGGTGGCCAGGTTCCGACGACGACCGACGCTCCCGCTTCCGCGAGCGCCTTGGCTATGGCGAAGCCGTACCCTGCGTCGTCGGCCACTCCGGCAACGAGCGCACGCCGCCCGGTTAGATCGATCGAGAGCATGGGGGATATTACCCTCTCCTGGCCGCCTCCACCACCGCGCGCCGCTGCGAAGCAGCAGACCGGTCACGCAAGACGGTGCCCGCAGATCTTTCGGCACGGCCACTGCAAGAGCGGAGGCGCATGAGACCAACCATCCCCGCCATCGTCCTCGCGCTCGCCGCGACACCGCTCGCCGCGCAGCCTGCGGACACCATCGCGCGCTCCACCGACCCGCTCTTCACAAGCCGCGACGCCGTCGCTGCGGGCGTGTTCGTGGCAGCGACGGTTGCCGCCTATCCGTTCGACAAGGGCTTCGCCGATTACATGCAGGGCGCGCCACAGACCAATCGCGTGCTGCGGCGCACGGCCATCGCGGTGGAGGCGATCACCGAGCCAGGCGCGTTCATCATTGGAGGCGCGCTCTACGCAATCGGGCGCGCGAGCGGCAACGAGCGGATTGCGGACCTCGGCCTCCACGGCACCGAAGCCATCCTCGTCGGGCTCGGTGTCACGACCATAATCAAGGTGACGGTCGGACGCGCGCGCCCCTACGTCGATCGTGACACGCCGTACTCGTACGGCCTCTTCCGCGGCTGGGGAGAGGAGAAATACCGGAGCTTCCCGTCCGGGCACGCGGTGATGGCCTTCGCCGCCGCCGCCGCGGTGGCGGAGGAGACGCGGCAGTGGTGGCCGCAGTCCATCTGGTACATTGCACCGGCCATGTATGGTGGGGCGTCGCTCGTCGCCCTCTCGCGCATGTACGACGATAAGCACTGGGCGAGCGACGTGATCGTCGGCGCCATGATCGGACAGTTCGCGGGGCGGAAGGTGGTGCGCTACCACCACTCGCACCCGGAAAACAAGATCGATCGCTGGCTCCTCGGCATCTCCGTCACGCCGATGGCGAACGGAAGCGGACATGTATGGCGGCCGGTAGTGATGCCGGCGAGATGACGCGGCGAACGGCTGTTGGCTATTGACTGCCGTCCCTCGTCTTCACCCCATAAACCTCGATCCACGGCATCACCTCCGCGCCGGCGACGCCGAGTCCCCGCAGCAGGCGCTTCACCGCGCGCTCCTCGATCGCCGCCCAACGCTTGGTCCATTCGTCGGCGATGGGAACGAGCGTGTCCCCGCGAGCTCGGACTACGTCGAAGCCCTCGGCGCGGAGCAGGCGGCGAAGGGAGGAGAGGGTGAAGCCGTGACGGTAAGGGAAGGTGAGGAGGTTGTTGTGCGCGAGGAGTGCGCGGACCGCTGGCGCCAAGAAGCCGCGCATCGCGGGACGAAGCGTGGCGTAGAAGCCTCCGTTCGGGACACGGATCGCGATCGTGCCCCCCGGCTGGAGCAACCTGCGCGCTCTCGCAGCCGCTGCGCGCGGGTCGGGAAGCTGGTCGAAGCAGTTCCAGAACGCGACGGCGTGGAACCGTCGCTCGTCGCCGATCACGTCGAGGTCCCCGATCGTGACCGTGAAACCTCGCTCGCGCGCGAAGGCGGCGGCGCCCTCGTTGACGTCGAGCCCCTCGAACTCCCACCCCACCTCCGCCGCCGCGGCGAGGAACCCGCCGACGTAACTTCCAACCTCGAGCCCGGTGCCGCGATCCTTTCCCGCCACGTCCGCCAACCGAGCTGCCTGCGCGCGGTAGGCGTCGCGCTGCGTCGCGAAGAGCGCCTTGAGCGCTTCAGGCTCGACCGCCTCACCCGCGTATATCGCCTCGAGCTCCCACGCCCGCTCACGCGGATTCCGGAAAACGAGGCCGCACTCCACGCACTCGACGATGCGGACCGGGGGGCGTTGCGAGAAGGCGACGCGGTCCGCAAGGCGCGCGGGTGGCGTTGCCGCATCGAGCCGCGCAGTGTGGAAGGCCCATAGCGCCTCGATCTCCTCCCGAACGGCGCCGGCGTTGGCGATCTCCCGCGATTCGACTCCATCACATACGGGACAGCGGGTCAGCTCCAGAGCGGGCGAAGACGTCACTCAGCACTCGGCCGTGTATATTTCCGCCCCGTGAACGGCATCTTCATCGTCTCGGAGCTCACCGGCGAGATTCGCGAGACGGTGCACGCGCTGCAGCGGCGGTTCGACCCCAAGCTCGCTCGCGCGACGCCGCCACACATCACGCTCGCCGGCTCGTCGGGCGCGGGGCCGCTTCCGGTAGACACCAGGGTCGAGCGTATTCGGGAGGCATTGGAGCCGATCGTGCGCGAGACGCCGCCGCTCACGGTCCGGTTCGAGCGCCCGCACCGCTACATGACGACGGACATCGTCGTCCTCCCAATCGATCCGCACGGCCCTATCCGCGCGCTGCACGAGTCGCTCAGGACGAGTGGGCTCGTGTTCGAGAAGAGCCGGCACATGTTCTCGCCCCACTGCACGCTGAGCTTTTACCGGACCCTGACACCGGCGGTCGAGCGGAAGCTCATGGCTGTGCGCGTCGACGAGCCGGGACTCATCCAGCGGCTGCAGTTCTACCTCACGCTCGATCTGGTAGCGTCGCGAAAGGTGTTGGAGCTGGAGCTTGGCGGCTGAGCGCCGATCACTCGAGCTCTACCCCCGGCACTCCAACCTTGTGGTCGTACACCAGCGTTCCGCCGAGCCATCCGGAGATGAGGAGAAGAATCGTCGCGAGGCCGCCGGTCGCGTAGGTGGCGTACGTCACGTAGCCTGGTTCAGGGCGCGTAAAGATGCTGGCGACGAAGAGGACGAACACGACGGCGTTCAGGATGGCGTGGCGGATCCCGGTTCGTCGCGCATTGGTGCCCGCTGGGACCGCGGTGAAGAGGTCCATCAAGCCCGGCATCGCAGCGATCACCGCGGTCACGCACCCCGCCCAGGTGAGATAGTAGCCCATGTAGTGGAATTGGTTGGTGACCGCGGCGTACAGGTCCGAGGCAAAGCCTCCCACCCAGAACGCGAACGGAAACATGACCAGCATCGGGTGAATCGGGTGAGTCCCCACGCGCGCGGCGCTTTTCATCGCTTCGTCTCCGGTGAGGGAAGTGACTACGCATATGACTGGACCTGCGGTGCGGTTAACGATCGCTCTCGTCGTTCGTCCTGGGCGCTGCCTTCCGCACCGTCGGGTACTCGATCCCAAGCTGCTCCAGGTACGTCCTGTGCTTTGCAGGGTCGTAATAAAACTTGCGCATGAGCGGACGGTATTTCGCCATGATCGCGGTGTTCATCTCGATGGCGGGCTTGTCGTCAGGACGGATGAGCGGCTCGTACTTGATGTCTTTCGTCTGCACGGTGCGGAAGTAGGCCCACGCGCTGTCTACGAGCGCGGGCTTGGTGAGGAGGTCTAGCATCGTCAGCGCCGTCGCCTTCGCGCCCGCGGTCGCTCCCTTGTGCGCGATCGGCGTCGCCATCGCGATCGCGTCGCTCCAGTTGTGGCCGGGCAGGTTGGGGATGTTCGACGGGTACCGGAGCGTGATCGTCGGCACGGTCCACGAGACGTCGCCGATGTCGTCGGAGCCGCCACCGCGGTTCGCCGAGTCCGGGATGCCCGTGCTCAGGCTGGCGAGCGCGGTGTCGAGCCCAACCTCCCGCACTCCGAGCTCGTGCTGGACAGCCTTCGCTAGCGTCTGGTCCGCTGTGTCCCACGCAGGCATCCCGACGCGCTTGATGTTCTCGTGCATCGCCTCAGCGACCGACTTGTTGAAGTAGCGCGGCCAGGCGGCTCCGAGGACGCGCACCGAGGCGAGCTTGGTCCCCGTCATCATGGCCGCGCCGGCCGCGATCGAGTCCCCGATCGCCCACAACTGCCTGATCTCCGGGTACGTGATCTCCCGGAAGTAATACCACACGCTCGCCGTCCGCGGCACGACGTTCGGCTGATCACCCCCGTCTCGGATGACGTAGTGGGAGCGGTGCGGCAGGCGGAGGTGCTCGCGACGGTAGTTCCAGCCGATGTTCATCAGCTCCACCGCGTCGAGTGCGCTCCGGCCGCGCCATGGCGCGCCCGCGGAGTGCGCCGTCTCGCCAACGAATCCGTACTCGACGCTGACGAGTCCCGTTCCGCCTCCCGGCCCGTACGACACCGAGAATCCGCTCGCGACGTGTGAGAAGATGCAGACGTCAACGTCCTTGAAGAACCCATCGCGGACGAAGTACGCCTTTCCTCCGAGAATCTCCTCAGCGACACCAGGCCAGATCTTTATCGTGCCGGGAAGCTTCTCCCGCTCGATGATCTTCTTTACCGCGAGCGCCGCCGTGACGACGACCGCATGGCCGGAATTGTGGCCCTCCCCGTGGCCGGGCGCTCCAGCCACGAGCGGCTCGTGGTAGGCCACCCCGGGCTTCTGCGACGCCTGCGGGATTCCGTCTATGTCGGAGCCGAGCGCGATGACTGGCTTCCCGCTCCCCCAGGTAGCGATCCAGGCCGTAGGAATCCCCGCGATCCCTTCCTGAACGCTGAATCCGTTCTTCTTGAGAACGTCAACCAGATATCGCGATGTCTCCACCTCCTGAAACCCGAGCTCGCCGAAGCTGAAGATCTGGTCCACCATCCGCTGCGTGAACACGCGCCGCGCGTCGACATCACGGACGATCTCCTGCTTCAGCGCCTCGAGCGCCGCATCGTCAGGCAGCCCCGCGGCGCGCGGCGCTTGCGCCGCCGTGTGCGCCGGGCCGATCGCGATGGAGACGGCCGCGAGAATAAGCCATAGCCGCATCGTCACTCCGGTGAGAAGGTG
>JALZIF010000251.1 GCA_030860435.1 Gemmatimonadota bacterium
GTACCAGAGCGTGTCGTCGCGCATGCGCTCACCGTTCCACGCGCAGCACGTGCCCAGGCTCCTGCGCCGGGTCGAGCCGCACGTAGTTTCGGGCGCCCATCCATGTCCAGCGCGCGCCGGTAAGCAGATCCTGCACGATGTACGGCTCGTCAGGCTCGAGGCCGAGAGCCGCGAGCGGCACGGTGACAACCGTCGCCTGTGGGCGGTGCGGATCGACGGTCGCGCAGACGATCAGATCGTTTCCCGGCGCGGTCTTCGCGAAGCACAGGACGGCATCGTTCTCCGACTCGCCGAACGTCAGGTTGCCGAGGAGTTGGAGCGCGCGGTTCTCGCGGCGAACGCGGTTGATCCGCCGGAGGTCGGGGCCGAGGTTCCCCGGCCTGTTCCAGTCACGCTGCCGGAGCTCGTACTTCTCCGAGTCGAGATACTCCTCGCTCCCTACGCGTACCGGGATGTTCTCGCCAAGCTCGTAACCGCTGTAGATCCCGTACAGCGGCGAAAGCGTCGCCGCGAGGAGGAGGCGAATGCGGAACGCGTTCCGGCCGCCGTGGACGAGATACTCGTTCAGGATATCGGGGGTGTTGGTAAAGAGGTTGCCTCGGTAGTACTCGGCTGCGTCGTCAAACTCCGCCAGCCAATCGCGAATGTCGCGCGTCGTGTTCTTCCAGGTGAAATACGTATAGCTCTGCGAGAAGCCGAGCTTGGCGAGGTACTTCATCCGCTTCGGGCGCGTGAACGCTTCGGAGAGGAACACAACTTCTGGGTGCGCGCTCAGCACTTCACCGATAACCGACTCCCAGAACACGAGCGGCTTTGTGTGCGGGTTGTCGACCCGGAACGTGCGCACGCCGTGGTCCACCCAGAAGAGGAGAACGTCGCGACACGCTGCCCAGAGCGCCTCGCGGTCGTCGCACCAGAAGTTGAGGGGATAGATGTCCTGGTACTTCTTCGGCGGGTTTTCCGCGTACTTGAGCGTTCCGTCCGGCCGGATGAAGTACCAGTCCGGGTGCTCCTTCAGCCATGGATGATCGGGTGAGCATTGGAGCGCGAAATCGAGCGCGACCTCCATGCCCAGCTCGTGCGCACGGGCCACAAAGCGGTCGAAGTCGCCAATCGATCCGAGGTCGGGATGCACGGCATCGTGCCCACCTTCGCCACTGCCGATGGCCCATGGGCTCCCGATGTCGCCGGGCTGCGCAGTCAGGGCGTTGTTGCGCCCCTTCCGGGCGGTACGACCGATGGGATGGATCGGGGGGAGATACACGACATCGAAGCCGAGGGCGGCGATGCGGTCCAGCGCGAGCGCGGCGTCGTCGAAGGTGCCGTGCCGGCCGGGCTCCGGCGACTGGGAGCGCGGAAACATCTCATACCAGCTCGCGAAGCGCGCTGCCTCACGATCGACCCAGACGTTCAACTCTCGCGCGTACGTGGTGATGTGGCGCGGGCGCCAGTGCTCGTCGATGAGCGCGAGGAGTCCTGGAGCAAGCGCGGCGCCGGCGCGCACAGTGTGGTCGATGCCGGCATCGCGCAAGTGGGCGGCGGTGCGCTTGAGCGTCGTGCGTGCATCGCCGAACTTCGCCCCTTTTTCCGCCTGCTCGACGAGCAGCGCTCCCTCGAGCAGCTCGGAGCTGACGTCCTGTCCGGCCGCGAGCTTCCTCTCCACCTCGCTACGCCAGGTGCGGTAGACATCGATCCACGCCTCGACGGTGTACGTCCATCGCCCGATCTTGTCGAGTGGGAAGCCACCGTGCCACCGATCCTCCCCAAACGTGAAGACTAGAGGCGCGTGCCGCCATTCGGGGTCTCCGGGGCCACGGTAGCGAATGCGCGCGCCGATGACGTCGTGGCCGTCTTTGAAAATGTTGGCGCTCACCCGGAATGCGTCGCCGACGACGCGCTTCACCGGAAAACGGCCGCAGTCGAGCTCGGGAGCTACCCGCTCGATGATGATGTGTGGAAGCGATTCCTGTGGCGCAGCCTTGGCTGGGGCGCGCTTGCGAGCCGCCTTCGTTGCGTTCGGTGTCACTGGTAGTCATGCCTACGTTCAGGATGGCGCAACACTGCCGTGCGCTCGCGGAAACGCACCGGCAGGGCAAGAGGCGCGCCGCCGTCGGATGGTAGCGGGGCCCCTGACCTACGGCCAGAGGGCCCCTCTACCGAGTCTCTCGCCCGTTGCGCCCAACCACTCCGACAGCGCGGTATAGCGCGTCGGGCTCGTAGACGACGCCATTCTTGACGACGAGAGCCGTTTTGCGGACGTCGCTGATCCGCTCGGCCGGGTTGCCGTCGATCAACACGAGATCGGCGAGCTTGCCCGGCGCGATGGAGCCAAGCTCGCTATCGCGTTTCATCATTCGCGCCGGAACGAGCGTGGCGATGCGGAGGACCTCGTTCGCCGGGATCCCCGCCTGTGCGTACAGCTCGAGTTCGCGGTGATACGCGAAGCCGGCGAACGCGTCGGTCCCGGGGACGATCGTGACTCCGGCGTCGTAGAGCGCCTTCACGAACCGCAGCATCGCCGCGAAGGAGTCTTTGTAGCGCTGGTCCATACCTTCGGGAACGGGCAGCCCGCCGCCGAGGAAGCGGCGGCGCACCTGCGGCGGGAGGCGGTCGCCGATCGCGGCGAGGCCCGGGTCGATCGCTCCCTTCCGCGCCGTGAATTGTCGCTCGAAGACGTTGACCGTGGGGTCGACGACGATGTTGCGCTCCCGGAGCAGCGAGATGAAGCGCCGGACGCTATCGGACGCAAGATCGAGCGACGCGCCGTGGCGCGCGACGGCGGTGAAGCGGATCGGGGTACGCGTGTCGAGGGTGTCGCCGAGGAAGTTGAGGAACAGCATGTTGGCGTGCTGGATCTCGTCGAACCCGGCGCGCACCGCTTGCTCCGCCGTCATATGAGCCGGGATGTGCCCGCTCACCAACATTCCCTTCGCGTGCGCCGCCTCGATGATCACCGGTACCAGCTCCGGTTTGATCGAGCTGTACATCTTGATCTGCTGATAGCCGAGCGTGGCGTAGTTGTCGACCGCGGCGCGCACCTCCTGCGGCGTGCTCACCAGGACCTTCGTCGGGCCGGCGAAGGGGCCAGGGCCATCCATGAAACCGGCGAGCAGGACGCGCGGCCCGATGAGGGTTCCGTCGTCGAACTTCTTCCGCCGCGCCAGCAGCTCGTCGGTGTCGTTCGCGAGGTCGCGGACGGTAGTCACGCCGGCAGCGATCTGGAAGAGACCATCGTCGTCGCCGATGTGGACGTGCATGTCCCACATCCCCGGCAGGAGCGACTTACCCGCGGCATCGATCACCTCCGCGCCGGCGGGGATCGCGACGCTCTCGTCAGGCCCGACCGCGGTGATGCGGTCGCCCGTGACGACGACCGTTGTGCGCGGAACCATCGTGGCCCGCTCGGCGTCGAACATGGTCGCGTTCCGGAAAACGAGCGGGCCGGACGGCGTGCGCGCGAGCGTTCTAGCCTGTGCTTGGGCGAGGCGTGTGTCTTCGGCGTCCTGCGCCTCGACGAGCGCCGGCTGCGCGCTTTCCCATCCCTCGCGGATTGTCATCGACCACGTCGCGCCGGAGGCGAAGAAGTCGCCGCGCTCGTCCAGCCAGAGACGCCACGGACCGAACCCCATGCCGGTTATGGCGTAGTGTGTCACCGTCCGGGTCCGGCCACTCGCGCTGACAGCCAGATCGCCGACCTTCTCGATTCGGGCCTCTCCCACCGGAAGGATCTTGAGCGTGCGCTTCGGAGCCGCGAGGAGTGCGCGCGCGAGCACAGCCCCGTCCTCGGGTGTGCCGTAGAAGGCAGAATAGAAAGCGCCGCGCGCGGGAGCGCTTCCCTGCTCATTCGGGTTCCGCCAGGTCGCGGTTCCACCTTCGACAGTGAACCGCTCCTCGACTGGAGCCTTGTAGTAGTCGTTTCCAGCGATCTCGATCCGGGTGGGAAGGCCGTTTGCGCCGAGAATGAGTCGCTGTGTCAGCTTCGGTCCTCGCCCGCGATCGTTGAACTCGAAGAACGTGTGGCGCGCTCCGTCGCTGCCGATCCAGACCTTCATCACGCCTGCCGGGCGGCTGGAGGTGAGGAAGGTGTATCGGAGGGTGTCGTTCGCGGGGCTCTGCGCGGCGATTGATTGTGTGAGGAGCGTAAGTGCCAGGAGCGAAGATAACGGGGTGCGCATGCCGGGACCTCGTGCAGTATGAGCGTCATGAAAGCTGGGGAGCAGCCTGGATAGGATGAGCAGGATGCACAGGATGGGAATGAACGGCAGGAGCCACCTGCCGCGCGGTTCCGAGTCGCTCGCTGGGGGTCTCACATCCTGTTCCTCCTGTTTCATCCTGTCCGGCTGTTGTTGGGTCGGCCAGACGCTCGCAGACCACTCAGCGGCAAGAGCCCTCATACGATGCCCGTTCGGCTCGAGCCGGTCAATTCCGGCATCATCCCGCCGCCACACTTCCGAGACCCCGGCCCGTCCCCGTCGCCCGTTATCTTCCGGCATGGACCTCGCCGCTCTCACCGAGCAGCTCTCGGCGCAGCCCGCGCTCGCGCTGGCGCTCGTCTTCGCGGGAGGCGTGCTGACCAGCCTGACGCCGTGCATCTACCCGATGATCCCGATCACCATCGCGCTCATCGGCGGGCAGACGGCCGCGGAGGAGCCTCGCCCGCGCTGGCGCGCAGTCATCCTCACCCTCTCGTACGTGCTCGGGCTCGCCGCCGTCTACGCGGCGCTAGGGCTCGTTGCCGGCCTTTCGGGGAGTCTGTTCGGGGTCGTGAGCACTAACCAATGGGCGCTCTTCGCGATGGCGAATCTGCTCGTCGTGAGCGCTCTCGTAATGCTCGACGTCATCCCGCTGCGGCTCCCCGCATCGCTGACCCACCGCGCGGCGACGACAGGCGAAGGTGGCCGCGTAGCCGGCACATTCGCCATGGGCGCCGCGTCAGGACTCGTCGCCGCGCCATGCTCCGCGCCGGTGATGATCACCGTCCTCACCTGGGTCTCGCAGACGCAGAGCGCCGCGCTCGGCTTCCTCTACCTATTCGTCTTCTCGCTCGGTATGTGTACCCTACTCGTCGTGATCGGGGTATCAGCTGGTGCGCTCTCGAGGCTCCCGCGCGCCGGAGCATGGATGCTCTGGATCAAGCGCGCCTTCGCCCTCGTCATGCTCGGCGCCGCAGAGTATTACTTCATCAAGGCGGGGCAGGTGTGGCTGTGACAACCAGGTCTGGGTCAGGGTCTGGGCCGGGGGGCTGGGGTGGGGTCAGGGCCTGGGTCAGGGCCTGGGTCAGGGCCTGGGTCGGGGCCGTTCGGCGATTCGCGTGGCGACTGGGTCCACCCCAGAACCCAACCTCTGCCCCGCCCCGGCCCGGACCCAGCCCCAGGCCCCAGGCCCCAACTCGGATCCCAGCCATGACCCTCACCCATATTCCGACCCTGTCTCGCGCGACCCTCGCCCTCGCAGTGGCGTTGGCGCTGCTTACTGGCTTTTCTCGCGTCCTCGCCGCCCAGGACGCTCCACTCGCGGTAGGCCGTCAGGCACCCTCGAACGTGGTGGTGGAGGCACTCGATGGAACGCCGGTGAGCCTCGCCAGGTACGTCGGAAAGACGCCGGTCGTGCTCGAGTTCTGGGCCACGTGGTGCTCGCTGTGCGAGGAGCTCGAGCCCGCGATGCGCGCCGCGCACGCGAAGTACGGCGCGCAAGTGAAGTTCGTGGGGATCGCGGTTTCGATGAATCAGAGCCCCGCGCGCGTTCGCGCCTACGCGCAGAAGCACAAACTCCCGCTCGAGATCCTGTTCGATCGCAAGGGCGCCGCGACCGCCGCCTTCGACGTATTCGCCACATCCACCGTCGTCGTCCTCGACCGCGGCGGAAAAGTGGTCTACATCGGCCATGGAGGCGATCAGGACATCGACGCGGCGGTGCGGAAGGCGTTGTAGGCGCGGGTTGCGGTTGTCGGTCATCCCGACCGATTAACTTCCCCACCATGCCATTCTCATCCTTCGGCCTCACGGCCGACCTTCTGCGTGGTGTGCGTGAGTTGGGCTTCACGCGCCCGACGCCGATTCAGCAGGACGCCATTCCGCCGGCGATGCAGGGGCGCGACGTGTTGGCGTGCGCCCAGACCGGCAGCGGAAAGACCGCCGCCTTCCTCCTTCCCATCCTGCATCGCCTCGCCGGCAAACGGCGCGGGGTCACACGAGCTCTCGTCGTCACGCCGACGCGCGAGCTAGCGGCTCAGATCGAGCAGAGCCTGAACGACGTCGCCGTGCACACCCCTCTCACCGGCGCCGCCGTCTTCGGCGGCGTCGGGATGGGGCCGCAAGAGCACGCTTTCCGAAGCGGCGCGGACGTCATCATCGCCACGCCCGGCCGGCTGCTCGACCACTTCAGACATGACTACGCGCGCCTCGACCACCTCGAGGTCCTAGTGCTCGACGAGGCCGACCGGATGCTCGATATGGGGTTTCTCCCCGACATCCGTCGCATCCTCAAGCAGCTTCCTGCGAAGCGCCAGACGCTCTTCTTTTCGGCGACGATGCCCGCGCCAATTCTCGAGCTGACGCGCGAGCTGCTGCACAAGCCCGTGACCATCAACCTCGAACGAAAAGCGGCCCCCGCGGCCGGGATCACGCAGGCCGTGTATCCCGTGCCGCAGGACCTCAAGTCCGCGCTTCTGGTCGAGCTGCTGCGACGCGGGGACGTGAAGGACGCAATCGTTTTCACACGCACCAAGCACCGCACGAACCGCCTATCCGAGCAGCTTCAGAG
>JALZIF010000270.1 GCA_030860435.1 Gemmatimonadota bacterium
CTGATCGCGGCGGCATCGATCCTCTGGGGTGCGTGGCGCGGGCGCCTCGTTCGTCAGGCCACCCTAACGCTCGCCGGGTACGTCGCCCTCGCGATGCTTATCGGCGGGATCGTACCGGCGGCGTTCCAGAGGCTCGTCGTCCAGGCGAACGAGCTCGCGCGGGAAACGCCGCAGATCCGGCGTCACATCGAGGCGACGCGGAGCGCCTGGGGCCTCGATGCCGTGGAGCGCCGGGAGCTTGGCGCCGAGCAATCGTTGACCTTGCAGGACATCGAGGCCCACAGCGCAACGATCTCGAACGTTCGGTTGTGGGACCGGGAGCCACTGCTCCAGACCTTCGGGCAGATCCAGTCGATCCGCACCTACTACGACTTCGTAGCTGTCGACGACGACCGCTATCGCATCAACGGCGAGCTGCGCCAGGTGATGCTCTCGGCGCGGGAGCTCAACGCCAGCGCCCTCCCTACCCGGACGTTCATCAACGAGCACCTCACCTTCACCCACGGTATGGGGCTCACGCTCGGGCCGTCGAACCAGGTGACCGCAGAGGGGCTCCCCGTCCTCTGGATCAAGGACCTGCCGCCCAGCGCGAGCGTACCGATCCGCATAACGCGACCCCAGATCTACTTCGGCGAGCTGTCGAACGAGTTCGTGCTCGCACCGACGCGGCAGCGCGAGTTCGATTATCCCGCCGGCGAGGGCGACGCCGCCGTCTACTCAACGTACGACGGCCCCGCAGGCGTCCCGGTCGGCTCGTTCGGCCGGCGACTGCTATTCGCGCTACGCTTCCGCTCCCTGAACATCCTGCTCTCGCGCGACCTCACCACCGCGACGCGAATCCTCTACCACCGGAACGTGCGGGACCGGGCCGAGCTGGCGCTGCCGTTCCTGCGATTCGACAGCGATCCGTACCTCGTGATCACCGACACGGGACGCCTGAAGTGGATCCTGGACGCGTACACCAGCACGAATCGCTATCCGTACGCCCAGCGGCTGACCGACGGTACGAACTACCTGCGCAATAGCGTGAAAGTCGTGATCGACGCCTACGACGGTGACGTACAGGCGTACCTGTCCGATCCGGCGGACCCGATGATCCGAACGCTCGCCCGCATCTACCCCGGCCTTCTGCACCCGTTAGGCGACATGCCCGCCGACCTGCGTGCACACCTCCGCTATCCGGAGGATCTATTCGCCGCGCAGACCGCGCTCTACGCGACCTTCCACATGACCGACCCGGAGACGTTCTACCACCGCGAGGACCAGTGGCAGGTGCCGGCTGGCCTCGGCGGCGACGAGGGCGAGGGGTCGATGCGGCATATCGTCATGCGCCTGCCGGGGGAGGGCGAGCCCGAGTTCATCCTCATGCGTCCGTTCACGCCGCGCCAGAAAGACAACCTGGCGGCGTGGATGGTGGCACGAAACGACGGCGAGCACTATGGCAAGCTCGTGGCGTACCGCTTCCCGCGGCAGAGCCTCGTCTTCGGGCCGGCGCAGATTGTGAACCGCATCAATCAGGACACCGAGGTGGCGCGGCAGGTTTCGCTCTGGGACCAGCGCGGATCCGAGGTAATCCGGGGCGAGCTGCTCGTCATCCCGATCGAGGAGTCGCTCATCTACGTCCAGCCGCTCTACCTGCGCGCGGAGGGAGGACGGATTCCCGAGCTGAAGCGCGTGATCGTGGCGCACGAAAGCCGGGTCGCGATGGAAGAGACACTCGAGGCGGGGCTCCGGCGACTGTTCGGCGCCGATGTCGCACAGGCCACCGCGGACACCATTCGCACGGCAGCGATGCCGGCCGCAGTTCTGGGTCTCGACGACTCCACCGTGGCCGTGTCGGCCGAGCTCCTCCGGCAGGCCGTGGAACATCACGAGCGGGCTCGCGCGGCGCAGCGCGCCGAGGACTGGGCGGCGTACGGGGCGGAGATGCGCTCGCTCGGCGAGGTTCTGCGGCGGTTGGGTGGAGGACGGGCGCCGGAGTAAGGAGCGCTCGCGTCGATACGTTCGGTCCGATGGTCAACGCGCCCTCGCCGTCGCAGCAGGCTGCAATCGAGGCCGAGCCTCAGTCGCTCCTCGTGCTCGCCGGCCCTGGTGCCGGAAAAACCTACTGCCTCACCGAGCGGATCCGTTTCTTGATCGAGCGCCAGGGCTTTGATCCGACACGAATCTGCGCCTTCACGTTCACGAACAAGGCCGCCGGTGAGATCGCGCACCGCCTCGAGGCCCGGCTGGGCCTGGCGGCTCAGCGGATCAAGCGCGGGACCATTCATGCCTTCTGCGCCGAGCTGCTCCGCGTACACGGCGCGTACGTGAATCTCGACCCTGGCTTCGGCATCGCAGACGAAGAGTACCAGATCAACGTGCTGCGCCGGATCGAGGGGCCACGCCGATGGCATCACAATACACTCACGCGATTCTCTGCGCATCGCTTTCGCGGCGATCCGCTCCTCCCCAGCGACCGTGCGCTGTTCGAGGTGTACGAACGCTTTCTGGCCGCGCGAAAGCTTGTCGACTTCGATACGTTGGTCCTCAAGGCGGCAGAGCTGTTCGAGACTACCGACAGCGCGGCGGCCGTGCGGTCGCGATGGGATGTCGTGCTGGTGGACGAGTTCCAGGATCTGAATCCGGTGCAATACCGGGTGATTCGAGCGCTGGCACGCGACCATCGCCACGTCTTCGCGGTCGGCGACGATGAACAGTCCATCTATTCGTGGGCCGGTGCGGATCCGGCCGTCTTCAGCAGCTTCGTCAATGACTTCAGCCCCATGACGAAGCATCTCGTGGAGAATCGGCGGTGCCCGCAGGACCTATTCGCGCTCGCACGCACGCTCGTGGAGATCAATACGCCGATCTTCAAAGACCGCGTGGTACCCCGCGCCGACCGTCAGTCCGTCTTTCCCGTGGGAGCGTTCGGCTTCGAGACGGACAATGACGAGGCCGCGTGGATCATCCAGGACATTCGCCGCGACCGAGAGGAGCATGGGCATCGATGGGGCGACGTCGCGCTCCTGTACCGCAAGCACGAGATCGGCGACCGTCTCGAAACGGCATTCATGAGTGCGGGAATACCGTGCCGCCTCGCGCAGGGACGGGCGCTCGGCGACGATCCGGTGGCGGCTTACGTGATCGCGGCAGCACGCGTGATCGCGCACCCCGACGACGACCTCCTCCGCGACGAGTTCTTTCGGGTCGTGCTGCCCTCGCCCCTGTTCGACGAGGCGCTGGCGGGAGCAGAGGCGAACCGGCACGACCTGCGACGGCAGCTCAATCATCTGGCTGTGCAACTGCCGCGCGCGGACGCGAACGGCCGCAAGATCCGCCGCGCGCTCACCGACTGGCGGAATCTCGAGGCGGTGGGCAAACAGCACACGACCCTGGTATCACTCGTACAGGAGCTATTGTCGAGACGCGTCGCCAACCTCCATTCCGTACTCGAATACCGTCACGACGAGATCAGCGATCCCGCCTCGCTCCCGGACGTCGTCCGTCTCGCCTCACGGTTGCGAGCCGTGCGTGCGCGGCGCGCCACGATATGGATACCGCCGCTAGGAGGCGCCGACATCGCGATCAAGGGATTGCTCGCCGTGATCGGCATCACCGCCCTCCGCGGCGAGGAACCGCCAGATCCGGGCGTTGAGCGCATCAAACCAGACGACGTCCCCTCGGTCGGACTGGCGCTCGGCGTCTTCAAGGCGGCGCAGTTGATCGAGATGGGCGACGCAACGACGGCTTTCAACAGCTTCACCGCCATCGACCTGGAGACAACCGACAACGACACGAGCAAGGCGGAGATCGTCGAGATCGCCGCCGTTCGCGTGCGCGATGGAACGATCGTCGACACTTTCTCGTCGCTGGTGAAACCGCGTGGGCCGATCTCATCAGGTGCGATCGATACACATGGAATACGCGAAGTGGACGTCGCCCTGGCACCCCCGTTCGAGTACGTCTGGCCGCGATTCCGTGCGTTCTGCGGCGACGATGTGATCGTCGCGCATAACGGCTACGAGTTCGACTTTCGAATCCTGAAGCGCATGGCGCGCTCGTTGGTGCCGCCGTTCGACCTTTGCACCTACGACACGCTTCCGCTGGCACGCGACCTGTCCCCGGCGAGTCGCAAGCTGGGCGATCTGGCTCGCGCGTTCGGCATTCCGCCAGAGCGCTCGCATCGCGCGCTGGACGACACGCTGACGCTGGCCAAGGTGTTTCTCGCGCTCGACGAAGTGAAGTTGGCGCGCGGGCGAAAGACGGCCCTCCTCAACCTGCTCGATCACCTCGGGGTGGCATTGGCGTTATGCGATGAGCGTGAGTTGTGCTTGGAGGCCCGCCTTTTTCGCGGACTCGCCCGTCCGTTTGCGCTGGGCCGCTATAGCACCTGTCTCGAGTGGTACGAGCAGGAGCGCGGCGAGGACGTCTCCATTCCGACGGTGCATGATGTCATCGAGCGCCTTGGCGGAGTGGAGCTGATGATGAAGATCCGCGCTACCAAGACCGCTGACGAGCGCTACCCGGCTGCTATGATGCGGCTCCGTCGCCTGATCGCCGACATCCCCGAGGGACCGCTCGAATCTCAACTGTCGCTGTTCCTCGAGCGCGTAGTGCTCTCCAAATGGGAAGGACACGAGCCGGAACGGGGGCGAGTCAACCTTCTCACCCTCCATTCAACGAAGGGGCTCGAGTTCTCTCGCGTGTATGTCGTCGGGGCCGAGGATGCACAATTGCCGGGTGGTTCGCCGATCACCGGGCCCAAGCCGCACGAAATAGAGGAAGCGCGGCGTTTGCTGTATGTCGGGATGACGCGCACGGTGGACCGACTGGTTCTAACGAGAGCGGCGGCGAGGGGAGGCAAGCCCACCGGCGGCCACGAGTTCCTCGACGCTATGGGCCTTTCGCTTCAGGCGCCGGCGTGAGAGGGATCGAATGGACGGTCGCGGTCGGCGCAGAACAGACGACCGCGGTATATGAGCCCGGAACGTCGGGGAGCGACGCCGCGGTGTTTATCTGCGCTCATGGCGCGGGCGGAAACATGTCCGACCGCGGGATGCTCGCAACCGCCAACGCGCTCCGCGGGCGCGGGATCGGCGTGGTCCGATTCAACTTTCTGTACAAGGAAAAGAAATCGGGCCGTCCCGATGCGATGCCCAAGTTGATGGATGCGGTCGCCGCGGTAGTGGCGCGCGCGCGCTCCGAGCTGCGCCAAGGGCGGATCATCATCGGTGGGCGGTCGATGGGCGGGCGCGTGGCATCGCTGCTGGCCGCGGATGGATACGAGGCCGACGGGCTGCTTCTGCTCGCCTACCCGCTGCATCCGGCGGGAAAGCCGGATCAGTTGCGCGATGCGCATCTGCCGAGGATCAACATGCCGGTGTTGTGCTTCAGCGGAACGCGCGACCCGCTGTGCACCCGGGCATTGATGGAACGGGCGTTAAGAACCGTGACCGCGCCGTGGGAGATGCACTGGATCGAAGGAGCCGATCACGGCTTTCATGTGCTCAAGTCGTCCGGTCGCACCGACGGCGACGTGATCGCCGAGATAGGGAAAGTCAGTCGCGCGTGGGTCGATCAGTTGCCGATGGCACTCTGAACTGCGAGTTCCCGAAACCGGCACAACCCATTCGCGAGCTTCATCTGTCTCGGGCTGCGGCACTCGGCCTCCAATAAGCGAGGCGAGGCGACGAGCACGGCGAGACAACGTGCCCGCGACGTCGCCACGTTCAGCCGATTGAGGCTGTAGAGGAATTCCATCCCTCGCGGTGCGTCCTCCGGACTCGACGTCGCCATCGAGTAGATGACCACCGGCGCCTGCTGACCCTGGAACTTGTCCACCGTGCCCACACGCGCGCCCGTACCCGCAAGCCGCTCCGAGAGCCGGCTCACCTGGGCGTTGTACGGCGAGACGACGAGCACGTCCGATCCGCGGAGCACCTGCTCGCTGCCGTCCGCGTCCATCCATCTTGCTCCACGGCTCGTGAAGCGGGCGACGAGATCCGCAATTACGTCGATCTCTTCCTGCGAGTAGTTCCGATTCCCATCGTGGTCGACCGGGATGAGACCCAGGCCGCGTTCCGGAAGGCCGTCAACGCCGACTATCCGCTGCCGCTCCAGGCCAGCGCGCGAGGTCAGGCGACCTTCGTAGAACAGCTCCGACGTGAACGCGCAGATACTCGGCGCCAGACGCCACGTCTCGGGAAGAAAAATCCCACGGTCCGCAGGGATAGTCTGATGGTCGCCAAGGATGTGCCCGAGCGCTGACATGTCTACGCCGTCCGGATGGCTTCCCTTGCGTGGCTGCTCGAGCTGCTGCGGGTCGCCGAGTAGCACGAGACTGTTCGCGGCCTGGGATACGGCCAGGACGTTCGCGAGCGCCATCTGCCCGGCTTCATCGACGAAGAGTACGTCCACGGCCGAGGTGAAGTCCGCTGGCGACCAGAGCCACGCCGTGCCTCCGAGGACGTTGACCTCCCCGGACCGAATCGCCTCGAGCGCCGCTTCGTTCTTCAACAGCACCTTTACCCTCGGCGACTCGCTAGGCTCCTCATCGCACTTGTGACCAAGCCGGACGGGTGTGGCTGACTCGTCCGCGCGTTTCGCGACCTCGTTGAGCAGATTTCGGATGACCTTGTGGCTCGTCGCGCTCACCCCCACCCGCTTTCCCTGACGGACCAACTCACAGATCATCTGTGCACCGCAATAGGTCTTCCCGGCACCCGGCGGCCCTTGAACGGGGAGCACGGTTCGATCCAGGTCACCCACTATCCGCAACGCACACTCCGACGGGGTCTCGTCACCCATAACGCCGAATGATCCAGACTCGAGCTTCGGCTTGTCCCGGGCCAGCAACGCGCGCGTAGCGCCATACGCGGTGTTTCGCGCTGCAACGCTTTCGCCGATCCGAAAGAGCGCGTCCTCCATCGCCCCGCTAGGGACGTGCGAGAAGGCGAACATCGCTGACGGATGCGTCTCAGCGCACGCACGCCCCTTCCTCACATCGATCGTCCGGTCAGCGCGATCGGCCTCGGTGACTTCTCCGAACGTCCGCTGGTCCTGGAGTCGGACCTTGTCCCCACGATCGATCTCCATCTCCTGCGCCGGATAGCTATATCGATCGATCACGGCACCCGTGCGCCTGGCGGTCGTCCTGTGCAACACATTCTCCACACGCCTGACGAACTGCATTCCCGCTATTGCCTCGCGCTCGTCGTAGAGATCCTCCTCCGGCAGCTCACAGAGCCGGTAATACTCCCACCAGCTCGCCCTATCCTCTCGCCGGTGATAGTCGAGCATGTAGGCGAGCAGCCACCGTCCCTGTTCTTCGTCGCTTCGCTCGGAGCGAGCCTCCGGAATGCCTGTCAGCAGTCGCTCGCGAAGCACTTCGACCTTCTTCGCGCGCTCGTCGATCTCGGCCGGCGCCTCCCCATCGCGGAGGGAAGGACGGGGTACCTCGGTCCCTTCGCTGACCAAACCCTGGCGTAGCCCTTCAAGCCAGTCACGCAACCGCTGCGTGGACACACAATCGTCGCGATTGTATCCCTCGACTATACCGAGCACTTCGGCTGGGACCGAATCGGGCACGCCGAGCTCGAGCCCCTTCTCGATCAGCTTGAGGCTTCGCGTCGCGTCTAATAGCTCTATGCTGCGCGTGAAGTCGTACAGCGGCTCGAGGTCCTTGATCGAGTAGCGCTCGATTCCGGCGCGCAATCCTTGCCGAACAACCGCGTACAGATCGACGAACCGCCCGGCGCGGAGCATGATGTCCAGCTCCCGCTCGCGGGTCGCGTATCGGCCCATGAGCCGCTTGAACGCCGCCGGCTCGTACGGCGCGTAATGATAGACGTGCATCCCGGGGTGGTCGCGCGCCGTTTCCACGATCAGGTCCATCAGCCATTCGAACGCCTCTCGCTCCGCCCGCTCGGTAAGCGCCCACCTGGCACGATATTTCCCGTCAGGCATGACGACGCCGAACAGATACTCACGCCCACCCTCGGCCGCGAATGGGTCGCCCTCGAGGTCGACGAAGAGGTCGCCGGGAGAAGGATCGGGAAGGCGGCACAGCCCTTTCTCCGGCTCGACGTTCAGCAGTTCGTGAAGCGGTGGGTTCTTGTCGCGCGATTCGAGTTGCAGGCGCGCCTGCTCGCGCACGCGGACGTAGGTCGCCACCGATCCGCGCCGTAACTTGAACGGAATCGGGTCCGGCAGGTGAGCGAGCCCGGTCAGGGTCGTTATCGACTGCGCCTCCAGCTCCCGCCGTTGCATCCGCGTGATCCCCGCGACGAGCGAGAGATGATCGTCGGCGCGTCGCTTTGCCGAGCAGTCGCCGATCCAAGCGCAGACCTCGCAATGGTCGACGGGGTCGGGATAGTTGGCCGTCGCGACGTCACCGTAAGGCAGCGCCACCGTCGCCAGCATCTGAGCGCGAATCAGCCGGAAGTACGCCGCGTAGTCGTCAACGCGAAAGGTATGCACCGGCGTGATCGGGTCGGGCGTAACTACGTAGAACTTCTCCGGCCGGGCGCCTTGCGCTGCGGCGAGCATCTCCGAATACAAGCCGAGCTGCAGGATCGTTCCGGCCTTCGTTTCGCGCGCAAGCTTCGTATCTGAGATCTCGTACGACCATTCTCCCAGCGCGCTTGGTCTCTCGACCCGCATCATCACGTCGGGATAGCCGAACCATTGCCCGTCACGGAGTGCGCCCTGTACGATGATCTCGCTGCCCTTCCGCATCGCCTCGAGCGTCATCGCGACGTGCTCGTCGACATTCGTCGTACGGCCGAGCTCGACCATCGTCTCGACTTGCGCCCTCAGCGACTCGACGTACTTCTTTTCGTGCTCGATCCCGCGCTGCTTGAGGGCCTCGAGGAGCGGATCGTGATAGTACGGGCGCTTACGCGTCCCGAACGCCGCCGCCATGTCGAGGGCTGTGCGATGGCGGCAGCCGAGAAAGTTGGAAAGGTCGCTGGCGGAGAGGATCAGCTCGTGATCGCGGCGGAGCATCAGGCCTCGAATGCCCGCCTGAACGAATCAACCGCCGGCGGGCCGGACCCTGCGCCTTCATCGTGCTTGAAGTAGACGTACGCATCGCTCCAAGGCTGAGCCGCGATGCGCTTTGCCCACTCTTTCAGCGTCTCGGCGTCGTAATCCAGCCGATGCAGCCGCGCGTAGCCCCAGGTTGCCGTCGAAACCACCGGTGACGCGAGCTCCGGCTGCTCTGTCACGCATAACGCTATGTCACGCGCGCGCAGAGCATCGAGCACCTCGTCGTCGAACCAACTCTCATGACGAAATTCGATCGTGAACCGGCGGTCGGACGGCAACGTATCGAGAAATGTGTGCAACCGGCCGGCATCCTTCTTGAGATTCGGCGGCAGTTGGAAGAGAATGGGTCCGAGCCTGTTGGCGAGCGATGATGTCGTCCGCAACAGGAACTCGACCGCGCTCGCGCATTCGGGCTTGAGGCGCGCGTAGTGCGTGATCCGCTGGCTCGCCTTGATCGCGAAGGTGAACGAATCCGGTACCTGCGCCGCCCATTCGAGGAGCACATGCTCCTTCGGCAACCGGTAGAACGTGTTGTTGATCTCGACCGTTGGGAACTTGCCGGCATAGAATCCGAGCATTGCGTCGTCTTTGAGATCCGCGGGGTAGAACGACCCCTTCCACTCCTTGAACGCATAGCCGCTCGTGCCGGCGAGCAGCTTCATGAAGCCTTCCGCCCCTTCCTCCCGGACCTCTCGGCCTTATCTGCGGGTGTCGTGGCCGCGAGGCTCGCCTTCAACGCGTCCATCAGGTCGATGATCTTCGTTCCGCTGTCAGGGATGATGTCAGCGGTGATGTCCTGGCCTTCGACCTTGCGCTGGATCGTCTCGAGCACGCGCTCGCGCACTGTGTCCTTGTACTTTGCCGGCTCGAACGTGTCGGTCGCCGTCTGCTCGATGAGCTGCTTCGCGAGCGCTAGCTCAGCCGGCTTCACCTCGCCATCGGGGATCGTTACCTCGCCCGTCGGCCGTACTTCGTCCGCGTAGTGCAGTTGCTCCATGACGAGTACTCCGTTGAGTGGACGGAGGAGCACCAGATGCTGGCGGCCCCGCGCCGCGTACTGCCCGAGCGCGGCATAGCCCGTGTCCTGGAGCGCGGCGACGAGCAGCCGGTACGCGCGGTCGCCCCCCTTGTCGGGGCCGAGGTAGTACACTTTGTCGACGTACTCTCGATCGACCTTCGCCAGCGGGACGAACTCGATCACGTCGATCATCCCCGTCGCTTTTTCCTCGAGCGCCTTGAGCTCTTCGGCCGTGAGGATCACATATTGATCCTTCGCGAACTCATAACCCTTTACGGTCTCGTCGCGCGTCACCAGCTCGTTGTCCTTGACACAGGTGTAATGCTGCTTGAGGCGCGAGCCGCACTTCTTGTGGAGCATGTTGAATGAGACGCTCGCTTTCGATTCCGCCGACGAGTAGAGGTTGACGGGAACTGAAACGAGGCCGAACGAGATGGTGGCGTTGGCGATCGAGCGGGCAGGCATAGTCGCGAATGGGATGAGGTGAAAGTCTGAATTTACAGTGATCGACGACGAGTATGACTGCAAGTAGCGATCAGGGCCCGCCCGACAATCTGAGCCTGTACCGCGCGAAGCGGTCGCCGGACACGACGACCGAGCCAATGGGCACCGTGTCGAGCGTACCCGGCCGGCTATTCGTCGTGCACAAGCACGCGGCGCGGCATCTGCACTTCGACCTCCGCCTCGAGATGGAGGGCGTCCTGCGGTCGTGGGCGGTGCCGAAGGGACCGTCGCACGACATGAGCGACAAACGTCTGGCCGTGAAGGTCGAGGACCATCCCCTCGAGTACGGCGACTTCGAGGGCATCATTCCGCCGGGAAACTACGGCGCAGGCGGCGTAATCGTCTGGGACCGCGGCGAGTGGATCGCCCTCGAGGATTGGCGCGAAGGCCTCGAGAAGGGAAAGCTGCTGTTCGAGCTTCGTGGGCACAAGCTGCACGGCAAGTGGACGCTCGTGAAGATCAAGAAGAGCGAGCGCGACTGGCTCCTCATCAAGGAACGCGACGCGTGGGTACGGCAGCCGGGCGATCAGTTTCCAGAGACGTCGGTGCTGTCGGGGTTGACGGTCGAGGAGGTAAAGGAGGGGCGAAGTCCCGCCGCGACGGTGCGCGCCGCGCTCGAGCAGACCAGCGCTCCGCGAACGCACGTTGACGTGCGATCGGTCAAGGTGATGCTCGCCGAACCGCGCAACGAGCCGTTCACGCGCGACGGCTGGCTGTTCGAGCTAAAGCTCGATGGCTACCGGTTGCTCGCGAGTAAGTCACGCGGTGAGGTGCTGCTCCTCACACGAAACGGCAACGACTACACGGCGGTGTTTCCCGAGATCGCCCGCGCTGTCAGGGCCTTTCCGTTCAGCGATTGCATCATCGACGGCGAGGTCGTAGTGCTCGACACGCAAGGCATCCCGAGCTTCTCTCGGTTGCAGCGGCGCGGCAGGCTTTCATCGCCGATAGAGATCCGGCGCGCCACTGTCGAGCTGCCAGCGACGTACTTCGCGTTCGACCTGCTGGCGTTCGAGGACTTCGACCTCCGGCCACTGCCGCTCGTGCAGCGCAAGTCGCTGCTCATGGACGCGTTTCCGAAGCTAGGAATCGTGCGCGCCCTCGACCACATCGAGCGCGAGGGTGAGAAGTTCCTCGCGCAAGTGGATGCGCTCGGCCTCGAGGGCATCATCGCGAAACGGGCCGACGCCCCGTACCGCGGCGG
>JALZIF010000013.1 GCA_030860435.1 Gemmatimonadota bacterium
TCGGTACGCTACTACGTGGCGAACGGGCTCCTCGACCGCCCTGAAGGGACCGGGACGGCGGCGACATACAACTATCGCCATCTGCTGCAGTTGCTGCACATCAAGATCCGGCAGCGCGAAGGGCTGACACTCGGGCGGATCAAGCTGGAACTGAAAGAGCAGACCGGGGATGCGCTCGAACGCCGAGTGGCTCAGGCGCTGGCGCCGGCTCTTTCCGCACGCGCCGACGAAGCGGTTGCGAAGACGGATGACGACATGGCGGCGGCGTGGCGCCGCATCCTCGTGGCGGACGGGATCGAGCTGCACGTGCGCGACGACTCCGCCGCCTCGCGCGAGGACGCGGTAATCGCGATGCGCGAGGCGGTGCGGGCGGCGCTGGGGAGAGAGGACATCCGGTAACGCGCACTCGTCAGGCCACAGACCACCGCAAGCCGTCGGTGCCGATCAGATAACCCGCGCCGCGGAACGCCGCGGCGTGCGGGCTCGCGATCGCGCCCGACCCGTCGATCGTCTCGACAACGAGCTCGCGCGCTCGGCGTGATCGGGGCTGGCCTTGGGCCGCGTATTCACCAAGAGCGCGCGCGGCCGCCGTGACGTCGGGCTGGGAAAGCGAACGGGCTACCGCCACTCTTCGGCCGCGTCCCTCTACCGCGAGCGCGACGCGCCCCGCGCGCGTGACGAGGAGAGCGCCGGCGCCGCGGGGGCGGGAAAGCGGGTCGCGGTCGTCGGTCGGGGTGAACGCGTCGAGCGGCAGCGCGTAAGGGTTGGCGGGGTCGCTCGCGGCCAACACCACGAACGGGGAAGGGGGCTCGGAATCCCCCTCGCCGACGGCGGAGCGAAGCCGCTCCGCAGCCTCGGGAAGAGCGAACTGGGCACCCGCGAGCCCTCGTACGAAGTAGCCGCGACGGACATGACCGCGCATCTCGAGGCGGCGCAGTTCCCGATAGATAGCGCGCCATGACAAGGCTGGTCGCTCGCGGCGCCACCAGTCACGCGCCACAATCCCATAGCGATCGAGCCACTGTCGCGCCACTCGCTCCGCCTGCCCTTCTTCGTCGCCCTCGGCCCCCAACGTGCCGGGGGTACGGACGAGCGACCACCGCCCGACCCAGTCAGCCGTCGGGCCCGCAATCTCTGGGCGGCGCCACCTAGGCAACCGGCGAACACTGGGACGCCGCTGCACGACATAGCGGCCGGAGGACGGCGCGAAGTCGGACGGGAGCCAACGCGTCGGATCGGCAGCGCCCTCGCGCGGGCGATCGGGCAGGGGGCGCGTCCGGATCAGCTCGCGCATCGACTCGATCGTATCGTTGGTGACGATCCCGGCCGCGGCGAGCTCACGCAGCGCGTCGCGGAGGGCCAACATGCCGAGTCCCGTCGCGGCCGCGAGGTCGGCGAGGAATGAGGCGCCTACGCTGGCGAGCGCTTTCCGTACGGCGACCGCCGCATCGCTAAAGGGGAGATCCGGTTCGAGCGCCGGCAACCAGAGCGACCCCTCCCCGCGCCCGAAGAAGCGAACGGCGGCAAAGGTGATCGCTCCGGACTTCTGGTCTCGCGCGGGCTCCCCGCACCACACGATTCGCCCCGCTGCGCCGAGTTGCGACAGCCACGACGGGTCATAGTGTGCGAGGCGCGCGGGAAGGTAGTCACGCTCCCAGCTGGCCGCGGGGCGGGGGAGCCCCGCGAGCTGCCGCAGCGCGACCTCGAGTCCCGCCGGACCGTCGAGCCTGTCCCGCGGATCGACGCGCTGCCAACGGTGCAGAAAGCCGGCGAACGTCGTGAAGTCGGTCGCCTCGACCTGTCGGCGCGAGGCGGCGAGTGCGCGCCGATGCGCTATCTCGGCGACCTTTCGCAAGCACCACTCGACGGCGTCGACGCGAGGGCGGAACCGCCCCGTGATTAGCCGCCCGGTCCGCCGCCATTCGCGCAGGCGTGTCTCGACCCACGTCGCCGGCCACCCGTATCGCGCTACAACCTCCTCAATCGTGACCGGCCCGGCCAGCGCGACGAAGCGAGCCAGGATCTCGCGGCGGGCGACGTGCGGGTCTACCGATGGCGTGCGCAGCGCTTCGGGAACGACGTCGCCGGCATCGCGCTCTTCGAGCG
>JALZIF010000025.1 GCA_030860435.1 Gemmatimonadota bacterium
GGGGCCCCCCCCCCTCGGGCAGGATCTTGATCGCACCCCCCGGCTCGAGCAACTCCGGATAGTGAGCCAGCGCAAGCTCGACTCGCCCGTCTACCGGGCGCACCTGACGAGTGACGAGCGACGCGCACCCACCGAGCGCCAGGGCCGCCAGCGCTCCCGCGCACAGGCCGACGAAGCCCCGGCGGTCGAGAGCGGGGACGGGTGCCGGCCCCGGGCCTGCGGCGTGCCTTTCCCCCGCTGCGTGCATCGCGATGTCTCTCATCGCGATTCCACGAAGTCGAGGAGCGCGGTGCGCTGGGCCGGGGTGAGCGCGGCGAACGCGTCGCGCGCGCGTTGCGCCTCGCCGCCGTGCAGGAGAATCGCCTCCGCGACCGTGCGCGCTCGACCATCGTGCAGTAGAAACTCCTCGCCGTTCAGGAAATGCCGCATCAGCCGGAGCCCCCATAACGGCGTCGTGCGCCATTCGCGCCCGGTCGCGCTCCCGTCAGGTCGGTTGTCGGCGAGACCGTCCCCCATATCGTGAAGGAGAAGGTCCGAGTAGAGCGTCACGTCCTTGTTCGCCAGCGCAGCGATTGGGTGTTCCCCCGTTCGCAGCGTCGGCACGTGACACGATGTGCACCCGATCGACCCGAACAGCGCCCGCCCTTCATCGCGCCGCGGCGTCATCTCTCCGGGCGCCGAGGGGGCCAGCGTGCGGATGTAATGGACGACCGCGAGCACCGTCCCCGCACCTATCTCCGGATCGACGACATGGTCAGACGCCTCGATCGGGATGCTCGAGCGCGGATTATGGTTCTCAACCGGGATGAAATCCGATGTGATCCCAATGTCCTGGTGGTACGCTTCGACCACCTGCTGCAGCAGGCTACTCACCTGCGCCTTCCTGCCGAACCGGCCGAGCCGCGGCCCGGGGCCGCCCCCCTCTCTCTCTGGCACGAAGTCGGGACTCGTGACCCAGTTCGCGCGACCGGAGATCCCGTCGCCGTCGGCATCATTGGGGTCGGCGCCGGCGAGAATGGCGCTATCGGGGATCGCCTCGATGAGTCCCACCCCGAATACCGGCGGCGGAAGCCGCAGCGACACCGGAACGCCCGCCGGCACCCGCTCGAACTCGGCCCCAGGAATCGCCTTGTCCTGGATCTGCGGCCCCCCCTCGGCGGCGAGGAAGCCGTCGCTGGGCGTACCGATGCGCTGGAGCGCATTGTCCAGCCGGCCGCGCCCGTCGCCACTGTGACAGGAGATGCACGAGACATTGTTGAAGATCGGGCCCAGCCCAGTGCTCGGCGCGAAACGCCGCCCGAACTCCTCGTCGCCGCGGATGAAGGCCGCCATCTCGGCGTCGGTGAGCCCTGGTAGCGGCGAATCGAAGAGCTCGCCTTCGGGGGTCGCCTCCGTCAGCAGGTCAGCGCAGGCGACGAGCGCGACCACCGTCGTAAGCAGGAGCGCCGCCAGCGCGGGGCGGATAGGTGCGCGACGGACTGCCGGATTGGACCGCCAAAGCATCTTTACTTCCCTAGAAGCGGGGCCCCGCAGTCTGCCCGCAGGGCGATGTAGAGGGACGACAACAGTCGGCAGGGCTCAACGAGGAGTTAGTAGTGCCTAAAATCTATATTTCGCAGGTCTAATGTCAAGTGCGCTCGTGTACCTGGTCGCGTTAGAACGGGCAAAGAGGGGGTTCCGAACCCGCATTGCTCGCCGCGGCCGCCGGCATCGTCAGGCGCAAGCCGCCGCCGCGCGTACCGAGCGCGAATGTGACGCTGCGAAGCGATTTCTTGGTCGCGCGTAGTCGATGCCACCCCACTCCGGCGGCATAGGGAATGCCTCTTCTACCGGTGCTGCCACGCCGGTGAAACGGCGCACGGAGTTGAAGGGCCAGGTGAGGGTTGCGGGTTGCGGGTTGGTTATCGCTCGAGAGAGCTCGCAACCTGCAACTCGCCCCCGTGTCCTTCTGTCGCTTGCTGCCCCGGATCTCCAGCCCGGTGATCTTCGCGGCACTTTTGACCGCTGCCATCGCTAGCGCCCAGGAACCGGGTTGGGCACGGCCCGAGCCGGCCCTCGCGTCGCCTTCAGACGACTCGGTCGTTCCGGAGGCCGCAGCCGAAGCGCTGACGAGTGTCACACCGTTGCTCCGCTTCCGCTCGCGGGCGGACAGTCTGACGTGGGCCGCCACGAGCACCGCTGCGGCGCGCGCCGAGGGGCTGCGCGTCATCGTGTCGCTG
Organism: Gemmatimonadota bacterium; assembly: GCA_030860435.1. Taxonomy (GTDB): domain Bacteria; phylum Gemmatimonadota; class Gemmatimonadetes; order Gemmatimonadales; family Gemmatimonadaceae. The sequence goes on from JALZIF010000025.1 coordinate 2,220, forward strand.
TCCGACCGCCGCCTGTGGGTAGTGCTTGGCCAGGATACGCTCCGGTCCGCTCCTGCCGGGATCGGGATGGACTCGACCCTCTCGTTCGGGACTAGCGTCTGGCTGTTCGAGACGCCGCGCGGCGCGCGGACCGTACTCGCGAAGAACGCCGCGCCGGTTTGGACGCCGCCCGATTGGCATTACGTGGAGGTCGCGCGCAAGCACGGGCTACAGGTGTCGCAGCTCCGCACGCCGGTGCGCCTCGTCGACGGTCGCTTGCTCGAGGTTCGCGGCCCGAATATCGGCGTCGTCGGTCCGGACTCCGTATTCGCCTTCCTCCCGATGGACGAAGAAGTCGTGTTCGACAACACCCTGTTCATCCCGCCAATTGGAACGGAGCACCGCCGCATCACCGGTATCCTCGGCCCCTACGCGCTCGACCTAGGGAACGGCTACCTGCTGCACGGCACCCCGTTCGCCGATTCCATCGGGGCAGCGAGTACGCACGGCTGCATTCGCCTCCGTGACGACGACGTCATGTGGTTGTATGAGTTCGTGCCGGCGGGGACACGGGTGTACATCTACTGACCCCGCGTGTTCTCCAGCCGCCGCTTGAGGCGGACGAATCGCGCCGCGCCGACCACCACCGCTACCGCGCCGGCCGCGATGAACAGCCACCCGGTCGCCACCAGCAAGATGGAGTCGAAGAAACTGACGGCGCTCGCGCCGGCGAGGAGCAAGCCGAGCGCCGTTCGGATGTAGGCGAGGAGCGTGCGCTCGTTCGCTAGCACCGTACGGTCCACAGCAAGGTCGTCGCGCAGAACGAGGGGAGCGCCGCCGGGTTCAATCTTCTCGGTCATGCGCTGACTCGCTTACCGCGTAATGATTACCAGCGCACCCCAACTGTAGCTCGTCCCGTATCGGAGGTGGGACTCGCGCGCGCTCAGGCGGCGGATCTCCTTGAAGCTGCCAGCGCCGATCTGTCGCAGATAGTCCAGGCCTAGATCCGCCTTCTGCCCGTCGAGGAAGACGGCGACTGACGGCGACCGGGCGCCGTGGTCGCGCGCGCCCGGCTCCGGACGCAGCCAGTTCGAATGCAGCGCCTCGACCGCGTCGTACGCGGTTCGGAAGCCGCCGTCCCGGAGCTCGCTCTCGAGGAGGCGGCTCGGGTCGCGGCGCGGCTGCGACTGCTCGCCACCGGTTTGCAGTGGCGAAGGCGCGTCCGCCGCGCCGGGGGACCGGCACCCGGCCGCGAGGACAGCGGCGACGGCGAGCGCCGAAAGGAGAGTGGAGCGGATCATCGTGTCGCTGTCTCCGTCAAGATAGAAGGAAGGTTTCTGCCGGTCTGGCGCGGTGCTCGGGCCCCGATCGTGGCGCGCCGAGCGGGCGTCGTCGTATCACCGCATGCTGTCTCCGGCGCACGGCGCGCGGCGCATGGGGAAGCCTACCCCGCGCATGAGACCGTCGCGCTCTCCCTCGATCCGTGCGTGCAGCGAGTCCGCGGGGCCGCGACGGTAGGTGATCCGCTGCGGGAAGTCATGCGCTGGATTAGCGAAGGCGAGCAGCGTGTCGCTCACGGTTGTCGAGAGAAAAGTCGCCGCCGGCTGCCCCGCGGGATGGGCCATGTAAGCGAGACCATCGCCGCGCTCGCGCAGCACGATGAGCTCGTGGTCGACGCTGCTGTCGCCGCGTACCGTCCGGCTCATGCCGAGCATGGTACCGCCGCGGGGCGCCATCCACTGCTCCTCGACGATGCGCCGCGCGGTGGCCGACTCCCAGCATCCGGCCAGCCAGCCGGCCCGCTCGATTCCCTCCGCGGGCCTCGGCAGTGGAGGGTGGAGAGCCGCCGCGCCATCTTCCGCTACGCACGCGGCGGTGAGCATGACGAAGGCCGCTGCCCGGAAGACCACGCTCGCTCTCATGGCTCACCACCCCATTCGTTCGCGCAGCCGCGTCACGTGAGCCACGTGGTGCGCGCCATGCCATGCGTATAGCGCAAGCATCTGGTCGAGCCGCAGCACGCCGCTCTCGGGATGTCTCAGCGCCCGCGCGAACTCCTGGTCGCCCATCGACCGCAGCAGCGTCACCCATCGGGCGTGGAGTTGCTCGAGGAGCGCGAGCGACGTCTCAACCGGCGTCTCGCGGGTGTCGGCCAGCTCCGCCCACCGAGCCTCGTCGTACGGCTTGATCGTGGGCACGTCCTCGGTTAGCGCGAGCTTGAAGCGCGTGTAGGCGTTGAGATGGCTGTCGGGGACGTGGTGCGCGAGCTGTCGCACGGTCCAGCCGCCTGCTCGGTACGGCGTGTCGAGCTGCGACGGGGTGAGCCCCTCCACCGCGAGGCGGAGCGCCGCCGGGGCGGTGGCGACGGCGTCTATTGCAGCCGTTCGCTCGGCGGGGCTCAGGCGTTCGGGCCGGCGGAAGCGGCCAGTCGGGTAGCGGAGGGCGTCGTCGGCCATTGTGAGCGTTGAGCGTCGAGCGTTGAGCGTGGAGCGTTGTGAAGCGTCGGGTAGCCGGCGCGTGGTGCGTCGGGGACTTCACGAGAAGATTTCTTGCGCTAGTCGTCGTCTTCAGGAATCGGCTCGCCGGGCAAGAGCACCCTGACCTCCACGCCACCCATGAGCGCCAGGCCAGTGACGCGTATCAGCGGCGCATCCTGGTTCCCGGACGCGGGCTGATGTAGCTGATCCTCGAAGCCTCCCATGATCGCGAGGCCGTCAGTTTCGACGCGCACCCCGGGCGGAACATACACGACGACTGCACCCATCATCGCGAACGCCCGGATGTTGGTGGTGCCCGGCGAAAGGCGCGCTTCGCGCAGATCGAGCTCGATGGCACCCATCAGAGCCACCGCCCAGCAACGTTGGGGGACAGTCCAGGTCCCGCGACGCGAGACCCCGCCCATGATCGCCACGATTGCCTTACGCCGCGGAACCTCGTCCGTCGAAACGATGAGGTCCTGCCGCTCACGCACCGGGGCGATTTCGCCCCCCGGGATGTCGGCAACTAGGGCGTGCAACTCCGCGCTCGCGGTTGCCCGCTGCGCCAGCTCGATGCGGCGCTCCAGCTCGTCAATTGGCATCCGGTCGGCCGCGTAATACGCGCCAAGCTGGCGGATCACCGCCGAGCGCGCTTCCTCGAAGCTAGGGCCGAAGGGCTGTCTCGCCACGGTGTCGCGGGCCATTTCTTCACCTCCGTCCGACGTCCTACGTAAGGCCGGCCACCGGAGTTACGACGCTGAACGGGTCTCACAGCGAGTGACGGGCGTGCTGTTACGGCTCGCTCGGGGCTGCGCGCGCGAATACGATCGTCATACGGTGCTCGTCGTGCGACATCATGACGGGCTCCCACCCTCCGCGGCTTCGCTCGTTGAGCAGGTCGGTGAGTGCGTCCTCGTCCTCCTGGGCACGCCGACTCAGCTTGAAGATTACCGCCTGATACTCTTTGAGGTCCATGGACGTGGAAGGTAAGACACACGAGGGTGCGAAGAAAAGGTGGGCGGGCGTTTGCCGGCGCCTCTCGGGGCGGGTACCTTCTCGCCATGCGCGCCGACTCCGACTTCCCGACCCTCTCGATCGTTCGCCACCCGCTCATCCAGCACAAGGTCACGATCCTCCGCGACCGCTCTACGCCGACCAAGTTCTTTAAGGAATTGGTGGACGAGATCGCCATGCTGATGGCGTATGAGGTGACGAGCGACCTGCCTCTGGAGCGGGTGCCCGTGGAGACGCCACTCGAGCGCGCGACCGGATGGCGTGTAAGCGGGAAGAAGCTGACACTCGTCCCGATCCTGCGCGCGGGGCTCGGCATGGTGGAAGGCATCTCCCGCCTCGTCCCGTCGGCGCGTGTCGGCCACATTGGCCTTTACCGCGACCACGACACGCTGGAGCCGGTAGATTACTACTTCAAGGTCCCCGGTGATGTTGCCGAGCGACAGTTCTTCGTGCTCGACCCAATGCTCGCGACCGGCGGCCGCGCTGCCGCCGCGGTGACGTCGCTCAAGCGCGCCGGCGCGACCGACATCCGCTTCATGTGCCTGGTCGCCGCCCCCGAAGGCGTCCGCCGCCTGGCCGACTCCCATGCCGACGTCAAGGTCTACTGTGCCGCGCTGGACCGGGAGCTGAACGAGGCAGGCTACATTCTTCCCGGCTTGGGGGATGCAGGAGATCGGTTGTTCGGGACTAGGTGATGGGAACGGTGGGCGCAGGACTCAGCCGAACCACTCTCGCGGCTGATCCCTTTGTTGTCGCGCCGCTTCGACGATCCAGTGCTGGCTGTGCTGGCTGACGATCTCCGGCGACACCTTCTCGAACCAGTCGTGCGCCCGGTTACAGTCCCCAACGCGCCGCCACAGCTCGCCGACGAGATACGTCAGCACCGCCCGCTCGTCTCGCTCCACCCCGTCGTAGGAGGCAAGCGCGCGCTCGAACATCCACGCCGCCTGACGGCGGAAGAACCGTTCGGCTTCGGTGTCCCCCTCGTCGACGCAGCACCAAGCCGCGCGCAGAAGAAGGTCGGCGATGCGCCGGGGTTCGACCCCCTGCCAGATCGCGACTTTCGCAGCGAACTCGTACTTGTCAGAGCCGGTCATCGGGCCCGTCGGGACCTTCGGCGCGAGCTCATCCCAGACGTGCTCCTTGATCATCGGGCTGATGTCGGCGTCATCTCCGAAATCCCGCTCGCTCCCCGTGTAGCCGCACTTCGAGCAGGTGTGGATGAAGTAGGGAAGCGGCTGTGCCCCGACGGCGCGCTCGTGAAAGTCGGTCCGCTTTCCGCCGAACGAGTTCGTCGAGAGGACCGCTTGAGAGCTGAATCTGTTCAAACAGATCGGACAGCTCAGTTCGATTTGGCGCAGCGTCGTCATCCCTGACTCCAGCAGGCTTTCAGAATTATGAAAGGGAAGATGCGTGCCACGGGGTCACGGGGAGGCCGGAAGGTTTCGGCCCGCTTGTCGGTCACTGACGACCCACAAGGACCGCCGTCCCCCATGGCCCGTCTTCATCCGCGGCACTATCTTGCCGCGCATCTCTTCCACGTCTGGTGCTGATGCTGATCAATCTCGTTCCCGACTTCTTCGCCGTTCTCAACAGCACCGATCGATCCGCCGCGTACCACCGCTACCTCCGCGCCTACCGCAGCCTCCTCGAGGCCTACTGGCGCAACTACGTTCTCGACCCCGATAGCCCCGACGCTCCCGAGATCGTCCGCGCCACAGTCGCCGCCGACCGGGCGGACCTCCGCGGGATGCTCGAGCGCACCGACATCGTCACTCTCGCCCGCGACACCGAGCGGCGGTGCGCGGCTCTGCTCGACGCGGATATCGATGTCGATGTCGTCCTCATGGTCGGTGTGGGCGCCGCGAACGCCGGCGAGCTCGTGGTGCATGGTAAGGGGATCGCATTCGTCTGCTTGGAGCATTTCACTGCAGTCGCAAACCCAGAAACGCAGGGACGTGGCCTCGATCCGGAGCTCCTCCCGCTCTGGCTCGCCCACGAGATCGCCCACGCAGTTCGTTACACGTCCCCACGTAGCCGGAGCGAGATTCGTCGCATCGTAGACGATGCCGACGGCTATTACTCGTACTGGGAGACCGGCCAGCGGGCGACGCTGCGCGAGCTGCTCATCAATGAGGGACTCGCCGTTGAGGTCTCGCGCGTCGTGAGCCCCGGCCACGCCGAATGGGAGTACTTCGGCTACGCGCGCCGGCAATACGCGCGCGTCCGGGAGCTGGAGACAGCGCTCACGCGCGCGATCGCCCCGGAGCTCGTGAACGCGGGGCTCGGACTTCGGCTACGGTACCTGTCGGGTGGCATGAGCGACGAGATGCGCACGATCGACGGCATCATCGCTCCGGAGCGGGCCGGCTATTATCTGGGCGCGCGGATGGTCGCGCCGGCGATTGCGCACAGGGGCATCGACTGGGCGATTCATGCGAGTGCAGAGGAGATTGCCGGGGCAGTAGACGCGCCGGCGCCGGCGATGGTGGGGAGGTAGGGTTGCGTTATCACCGGGTCGGCCTGGTCGCGAAAGGGCTTTCATTTCCCCACGCAGAAATTCGCGAACACCCGGTCCAGCACGTCCTCCACATCCACCACGCCGATAAGGGTCTCGAGGGCGCCGGTGGCCGCGCGCAGGTGAACCGCCGCCACGGTCGCGGGAAGCTCACCCTGCTCCCACGCCCGGGCGAACGCCGTGACCTCGTCACGCGCGAGGGCGACGCCGCGGCGATGGCGCTCGCGCGTGAGGAGCGGAGCGCCTGCGGCCTCACCGGCTGCGGGGGACGCATGAGCGAACGCGAGGATATCCTGGATGCGCGACGTGAGCGCGCCCAGTCCCGCGCCGGTGTGCGCGCTGACGATGACGGTTTCGTCGGCGGACGATGGGAAATCCCCAAGATCAGACTTCGTCCGCACATCGATCACCGGCGCCGGCGTTAGCATGCGTACCCGACGCAACGCGTCCGCGAGCGAGCCGTCGTTGTCCCCGCACGCCAGCACGATGTCGGCGCGCGCCAGCCACCGCTCGCTCACCTCGATCCCCAGTCGCTCGACCACCTCGACCGTTTCGTGGATCCCCGCCGTGTCGATGAGCCGCACCGGCCAGCGTCCGATGTCGACCAACGCCTCGAGCGCGTCCCGCGTCGTGCCTGGAACATCCGTCACGATCGCGCGGGCGTGACCGACCAGTGCGTTGAAAAGCGACGATTTCCCGGTGTTCGGAAGCCCCGCGATCACCACCGCGGCGCCCGTGCGGATCATCTCTCCCGTGTCGGCGGTCGCGAGCAGAGTGTCGAGCGCGGCGATCGTGCCGGCGGCTGCCTGGCCGACCCGCGCCGGCGGCACAGCGCCCTCGTCCTCCTCGGGGAAGTCGATGTCGTACGCGATCAACGCCTCCAGCTCGAGGACCGCGGCGCGCAGCGCGGCGATCCGGCGGGAGAGCCCGCCGTCCAACTGGTCGAACGCCATCGCATGCATCGCGCGCGAGCGGGCGTCGATCAGATCCCCGACCGCCTCCGCCTGAAGGAGGTCCATCTTCCCGTTCGCCACCGCACGGCGCGTGAACTCACCCGGGAGCGCCTCTCGCGCACCGGCGGCGAGCAACGCGCCTAACGCGAGTGCTGGCACCGCCGCCCCGCCGTGCAGAGACAGCTCCACCATGTCCTCCCCCGTATACGAGGCGGGGGCGGCGTAGACCGTCACCACCGGCCGATCGACGATCGCCCCGGTCTCCGGATGCCGGATGGTCGAGAGGAAGGCCGCCCGTGGCGTCCCCCGCCACGGCGCGAGCGCCCGTTGGCCGACCGCGTGCGCTCGCGGACCGGTCACCCGAACGACGGCGAGCGCGCTCCGGCCCGGCGGAGTCGAGACCGCGGCGATCGTGTCGTCAACGCCGGGAAGGAGGATCGAACGAGCCATGGATGATCACGCCCTGTGATACGCGAACGGCGTCAGCTCTCTACGGGTCGCGCTTCACGAGCCGCGAGCCACGATTTCGAAGCTCTCGCCCGGCTCCAGGATCTTCACATCGTCTCGGCGGTGGTGACTCTCCAGACTCGCGCGTAGCCGGCGAACCGCGTCGAAGGGGCCGGCGGTGACGTGGCGGAACGTCCCCCAGTGGTAGGGGATGAAGTAGCGTGCGCCGAGGCGCTCCCAGAGGACGAGCGCATCGTCGGAGGTGAGGTGCCCGCTCCGGTAGCCAGGCTTCCACCACGGCGCATGCCCGATCGGAAGCAGCGCGAGATCGAGCTCGCGCGCTCGCGCATGGAGGTGCTCGCCCACGATGCGATGACTGTCGGGCGTGAGCGCTGTGTCGCCAGCGAAGAAGCACGCCATCTCCGCCGTGTCGAGGAGGTACATGTTTGCGGCGCTCCGCCACCGGTCCACCGCGTAGCGGCTGCCGAGATGCTTAGCCGCCGCCGCCGTCAGGCGCAATGCGCCGATCTCGGCGGTCGTCCCCGGCGCGATTCCGAGCGCGTGACCGTACCCGAGCCGCGCCAGCCACCGCGCCACCGCTGGCGGTGCATAGAGCGGGATGTCGCGCGGAAGAGCGTCGAGCGATGCGAAGCTCAGATGGTCAGCGTGTGCGTGCGTCACTACGATCGCATCGAGCGCCGGAAGCTCGGCGAGCGGGATACCGGGTGCGCTCACGCGCGGCAGGAACCCGGCGAGCCGCGGGTCGAAGTTCGGGTCCGTCAACAGTCGAACCCCGGCCACCTCGATCAGCAGCGTGGCGTGACCTATGTAAGTGATCCTCATCGCGCGATTAGCCCGCTGAGCTCGCTCACCGGTCGGCTCGATCGCGCGACGAGTCCGTGGCCCGGGGCTCGCGGCTCGGAGAGGCGTGAACTTCGCGGCGCTCGGAGCCGGCCTCCGCGCGCCTGACGATCACGTCTTCGCCACTGCCGCGGGCGCCGCCGTCGGCATTGGGCTCTTCGCCCGCTCCCGCGCGATCAACCACTGCTGCGGCATCGCCGCGATGTTCTGGACGGCGTAGTAAAGGTTGAGCCCAGACGCGAGGTTCAGCAGGAAGAAGGTCATCATGGCCGGCATCAGATAGGCCAGCATCTTCGCCTGTGGGTTGGGCGGCGAGTTCCGGAGCCCGATCCAGCTCAGTATGAACATCGAAACGCCCATCAGGATCGGCAGGATGTAATACGGATCCTTCTGCGAGATGTCCGTGAGCCAAAGAAAGGGAACGCCGCGAAACTCGATCGTGTTCTGGAACACGAAGAAGAGCGCGAACAGGAACGGCATCGGGATCAGCATCGGAAGGCATCCCAGGATTGGCGACATCGGGCTCATCCCGTGGCGCTTGTACAGGCTCATGATCTCTTCCTGCTGCTTCTGCGGATCCTTGCCGAACTTCTTCTGGATCGCCTGCATCTCGGGCTGCAGTGCCTGCAACTTGAGCTGGCTTCGCATCGCTCCCTGGTTGAGCGGCCAGAGAACGATGCGGACGAGAATGCCGAAGATGACCAACACCCAGCCGTAGCTCAGCCGTAGCTGGTCGTGCATCCAGAGAAGGAGCCGCATCACCGCGGTGGCGAACGGCTGGATGACGCCCTTGAACCACCCACCGTAAGGGTTGACGTTCCCCATGTCGCGGCCGAGCGCGACGAGGCGCCGCCACTCCTGCGGCCCGGTGTATAGCTCGAAGGCGAACGCGCCGTCGGTGCCGAGGGGACGCGAGACAGTCGCCGCGACATCCTTCGCGACATCTCTCTTCGCGCGCGCCTCCGGCGTTATGCGAACCGTCCCGAACATCTGCGCCGAGTCCGGGGCGAGGAGCGCGACGAGAAAGTACTTGTTCTTGCTCGCTATCCAGATGTACGGCCCGTCCTGTTCTGTCTGTCCGCGCGCCGTGTCGGTCTTCGCGAAGGCGATGCTGCGCGGCTCATCGAGCACCGGCTTCACGACGTACGCCAGGTTGCGAGCGTCGTCGAGCGAGTCGGCTTCCTCCGAGCGAAGCCCGTTCGCGAGCGTGACGAGAATCTGCGATCCCGGCATACCGGTCACTTGGCCGGTCACGCGAACGACGTAGCTGTCGGGGGCAAACGTGTAACGGATGACCGCTTCCGCCGCGGGCCCTATCGGCGCGCGGAAGGTGAGTGGAGCGACGCCGGTCGCGGTGCCGGGTGCGCTGTCCACCGCGAACGGCATGCGGTCCAGCGCGAGCGTGTCGCCGTTCGTGGCAAGGCCAAATCGGATGATCGGATAGCCGTCGCGCGCGAGCTGGACTCGCTCACCCTCGTGCTGCAGCGAGGCGTAGCCCGGGACGGTGATCTGCACTGGTATCGCCCCCACCGTGCTGAACCGGTAGACGAGTCGCGGCGTCGTGACCGTCACCGACTCCGCCACCGCGACGAGGCTCTCGGTGCCCGGCGCGGCAGCCTGTGTCGTATCGCCGAGCGCGCCGCCGACTGCGGGTGCCGCGACCGGCGGGGTGAACGTGTCGGCAACTCCGACGGGCGGCGCGGCCACCGGAAGCGTGTCGCCGGCCGCCACTGTCGGCCGCCGGGGTGGTGGGGTCGGAAAGAGTCGCGGCACCGTCATTACGACGATCGCCGTCAGCAGGATCGCGAGCAGAAAGCGTTTATCCATTGCGCGTGTGCATCGTCATGGGACCGGGTCGTACCCGCCCGGCCGGAAGGGGTGACATCGGGCGATGCGCCGCACTGCGAGCCAGCCCCCCCGGAGCGCCCCGTGCCGCTCCAGCGCCTCCAGCGCGTACGCCGAGCAACTCGGAAAGTAGCGGCACGATGCCGGAAGGAGAGGGGAAATGAGCATCTGGTACGCGCGAACGAGCGTCACGAGAATCCAGCGGGGTGCTAGGCGGATCGACTGAAGAGTCATCAATACATTCGCCCAACCCATTCCGCCGCGCGGGCCAGCTCGGCGTCGAGCGACTCGAAGGTGGCACCGTACGCTTCCGGCCGAGCCCGCACGACGAGGTCCACCGCCGGAAGCGCCGCGAGCAGCCGCAGCCGGATGATCTCCCGTAGGCGCCGCTTGAGCCGGTTACGCGCGACGACTGACCGCTTGTGCTTCGGTACGACCAACCCGATGCGGGGATGCGGGAGAGGGGAAGCCGCCGCCCGGAGCTCGAGATGCTCGGTACGGATGCGCTTCCCCTCGCGTGCCACGGTGCGTAGCTCGGACCCCCGCGTCAGCCGGTGGCTGCGCGGAAACCGAAAGCGGTCAGGCGCCGGCGTACTTGCTCGGGAGCTGCACCGTCAGCCGCTGCCGCCCCTTCTTGCGGCGACGGCTCAGTACCGCTCGCCCCCACCGCGTCGACATCCGCTCCCGGAAACCGTGGGTGCGGATACGGCGCTTGTTCCGAGGGCGGTAAGTCGGCTTGCCCATGTCTACTCCAAAAAAAAGCGTGCTGAAAAGTCGAAGTCGAGGTACAGGCGGCGAAAGCTAGCGGCCGCCGGGAGTTGGGTCAACCAGAGGCAAGACCGGGTCGACCACGCATTCGCGCACTCCACGTCCGTCCACCGCCACCACCTCGAAGCGCACGTCGTCATAGGTGACCACGTCCCCAACCCCTGGCGGGCGCCCTAGGAGCGCCAGCACCAGGCCACTCACGGTATCGACCTCGTCGTGCTCCAAGACGACCCCGAGCGCGGCCCCCACCTCCTCCACGCGAACCCCGCCCGCGACATGGAGCCGGCCCGACCCGTCGCGGAAGAACTCTGCCGGGGCCGCGGCATCCTCCTCGATCTCCCCGATGACTTCCTCGAACAGATCCTCGATCGTAATGAGCCCGGATGTTCCCCCGTGCTCGTCCATAACGATCACCATCTGCGACCGCGACGCACGCATCGCGGCCAGCACGCTGTCCATTTCTGCCGTCTCCGGCACGAACGGCGCCGGTCGAGTCTGCTCCCGCGCGAGCGCCCGGCACGACGGGACGCAGCGGAGGATGTCCTTCACGTGCAGCATCCCAATGATTCGGTCGATCGTCCCGTCGTACACCGGGTAGCGTGTGTGCGGACTCGCCTCCAGAATCGCCTGCATCTCCGCGGCTGTTGCTCCGAGCGGAATGCCGACGATGCGCACCCGTGGCACCATAACACTCCGGGCCGTCAGATCCCCGAACTCGAGCAGCTCCCGCATCACGCCCGCGGAGCC
>JALZIF010000053.1 GCA_030860435.1 Gemmatimonadota bacterium
AACCTGCAGGATGTCGAGGCCGCGCCTCATGAGGCACAAGCTCCTCATCGTTGACGACGAGGAGGCGACTCTGTTCGCCATGCGGGAATACTTCTCGGTGCGTGGATTCGAGGTGGACTGCAGCCGGGACAAGGACGAAGCAGTGGCCCTCCTGAGCCGGCGCGCCTATGGGGCAGTGATCGCCGACCTGCGCCTGACGGGAAGCCATAGCACCGAGGGACTGGACATCGTCGAGGCCGTGCGCGAACGTTGCCCGCAAACCCGTACGCTCTTGCTAACCGCCTACGGATCTCCGGAGATCGAGGTGCACGCCCTCCGGCGCGGGGTTGATGCCTTTCTGCACAAGCCGCAGCCTTTGCCTCACGTGGCCAAGATCGTCCTCGAGCTCCTGGGCGAACGCCGCTGCGCGGGAGACGCGTGAGGTCGGGACGTTCACCGGCTTCTGTCACCCGGCGGCCATCAACAGCCACCCGAGCGTACCGCCGCCGAGCACGACGGCCAGCACGGCGAGCTTCGAGTGCCACAGGTATAGCACCGCGAGTGATGCGAGACCGATGGCGAGCGCCGCGGCGTCGGTGACGGCCACTCTCCCGAGCACTACCGCTGTCACCGCGATCAGCCCGACCACGCCGGCCGTCACTCCCGTGAGGAAGGTGTGCAGCCCGGCCCGCGCGACAATCCGCTCGAGCCACGAGTGCGCCACCAGCGTGAAGGAAAACGCCGGGAGGAAGATGCCGAAGGTCAGCGTGATGGCGCCGAGGGCGCCGCCGCCGAGAAAGCCCACGAACGTGGCAAAGATGATGAGGGGCGCGGGAAGGATTCCGGAGAGCGCGAGGCCATCCAGGAACTGATCGTTCGTCATCCAGCCGCCGCGCACCACGGCGTCGTGCTGGAGGAATGGGATGGCCGTGTACGCGCCGCCGAAGGTGAGGAGCCCGGTGCGGAGCCCGGAGCCGAACAGTGCGAGCAGGGAAGGCATCCCGCGCGGGTCCGCCCCGGCGGGTGGCTGAACGTCCGCGAATTCGGCTGCTCCGTGCTGGATCATTCCCACCGCCGCGATCGCGACGACCGCCGCGAGAATCAACACCGCGAGAGCACGCCAGCCGCGCCGGGCGGCCGCGTACGCAACGCCCACGAGGGCGAGCGAGACGAGGAAGGGCGCGCCCCCGATCTCGCCCACCGCCGCCGTCGCCGCCCCCGCCCATAGCCATGGATCGCGGAGCACTGGCTTCCCGATGCGGTGCACGGCGCGCAAGACTACGGCGGCGATGGCGGGCTGAGTTCCGTAGAACACGGCTGCCAAGAGCGCCGACCTGCCGCCGTGCACCACGTAGAGCCAGGACAGGAGGAACATGAGCACGAAGCCCGGGAGCATAAACCCGAGCCCCGCCAGGAAGCCCCCGAGGCGCCCGCGGGCCAGCATGCCGAAGTACACGCAAAGCTCGTGGGCTTCCGGCCCTGGTAGCACCTGGTACAGGGCGAACACGCGGTTGAAGTGCGCGGGTGTGATCCAGCGCTCGTCGTCGACGAGCTCGCGGCGGATCATCGCGATCTGAGCGAACGGCCCGCCCCAAGCCAGGAGACCGAATCGAAGGAATCGCCAGAAGAGGCGCCCGTAGGACTCGTGAGGTATCTGCGCCTGCGAATCCGAGCCGAGAGTCGCGTCGAGCGTGGGGGCGGCGTCAGTCATGGAACCGAAGCTAACGCACCGGCCCGACGACGTGAGTCAGTCCGCGCAGAGTTAGCGCCGGGTGCACCCCCAAGCCATTATACGGGATAGGCGGTTGCCCCGAGCTGACGGACGATCAACGGAGATTCGACATGCAGCGTGTACACGGAGCCTCGCGAAGCATGATCATCGCTACCTGCCTTGTGGCCGGCATACCGGTGCTCGCGCGGTGTGATGCCCAGGAGCCGCGCGATGGCCCGGCCCAGCGCTCCCCGACGCCTGCGCCGGTGGCGGGTGTCGTCCGCGTCGAGACCGTCGCACGTGGGCTGGAGCACCCCTGGGCCCTCGCCCTCCTGCCTGACGGCCGCATGCTCGTCACCGAGCGTCCCGGCCGGGTACGCCTCGTCGAGCCGGACGGCCGCCTTTCCGAGCCACTCAGCGGCGTGCCGCCGGTCGTCGCGCGCGGGCAGGGCGGGCTGCTCGACGTCGCGATCGATCCTGCCTTCGCCGAGAACCGCCTCGTTTACCTCTCCTACGCGGAGCCGGGCGAAGGCGGGGCCGGAACGGCGGTGGCGCGAGGACGGCTTGGTGAGGGCGGGCTCGAGAACGTGCGGGTGATCTATCGGCAACAGCCCAAGGTGTCTGGCGGGAATCACTTCGGGTCTCGCCTCGTCTTCGGCCGTGACGGCGCACTGTTCGTCACCCAGGGCGACCGCTTCGGTCACCGTGAGCGCGCCCAGGATCTGTCGTCAGGCATCGGCAAAATAATTCGCCTCAACGCCGACGGTTCGGTCCCTCGGGACAACCCGTTCGTGGGTCGCGACGGCGCACGGCCGGAGATCTGGTCGTACGGGCATCGGAACATCCAGGCCGCAGCTCTGCACCCCGAAACCGGACAGCTCTGGACCGTGGAGCACGGAGCGCGTGGCGGCGATGAGCTGAATCATCCGGAGGCCGGCAAGAACTACGGGTGGCCCGTCATCACGTACGGCGTCGACTACTCCGGCATGAGAATAGGTGAGGGAACGGCGAGGGCAGGCATGGAGCAGCCAGTCTACTACTGGGATCCGGTGATCGCGCCCTCCGGCATGACGTTCTACACCGGCGACGCGTTCCCAGACTGGAGGGGAAGCATCCTCGTCGGCTCGTTGCAGCCGGGACTCCTGGTGCGCCTGACGCTCGAGGATGGCCGAGTCGCGCGCGAAGAGCGCTACCTCGGCGACCTAGGGGAGCGTATCCGCGACGTACAGCAAGCACCAGATGGCCTGCTCTACCTTGTCACCGACAGCTCCAACGGACGAATCCTCCGAGTGCTGCCGGCCGAGAGCCCGTGAAGACCGTCTAGCCCAACGACTGGACTCTCGTTACCCCCCGGCCTTGAATACCTTCACGTCGAACTCCGTCCCAGCTTCTTCCATCGTCGCGCACAGGATGTGGCGGCCGTCAGTGCGGACGTTGACTAGGCCGTACACCAGGTTGGTCGAGAGCGCGAGGCCGTCGAGCCGGCGATACGTCATGCCACTGGCATCCGGCCGGAGCTCGGTTGCCGCGACGGCGAACTGTTTTTTGGGGGCATCTGCTCCACTCCCGACTCGCACGCGGACGCCGCTCGCGTAGCAGAGCTGGACCGACCGCGCCAGCTCGGTCGAATAGATGAGCGGTGGCATGAGCCGCCCGTGCTCGTCGCGCCCTTCGCGACCGTAGCGGGCCGAGGCGCCGAGAAGTAAGGGGCGCGGGTGCGAGTGAACCTCGTTGTCGCCTGAGGAGACCACCGTCGCGCGCGCCTGCATCGCCTTCACGAATTCGAGCTCAACGTCTTCGGCGCCGTGGTGGCAAGCTTTCGCCACGTCGGCGGAGAAGGCGTCCGGGGGTTGGTAGCTGAGGAGTAGGCGCTGCGATGCCGAGTTCAGGTCGCCGGTGAGAAGCACGCGGGCGCTTCCGTAGTCGGCGCGCAGCACGATCGAATGCCCGTTCTTGGTCATCCCATCCTTCCCCAAAACGCGCAGCCCGCGCTCGCCGCTGGAGAGCTGCTCGACGACGGGACCGAGGACGTGGATGGTGACATCGCCATCCCCCGGTGCGTAGCCAGGGAGATAGCGGTCGTCACGGGACAAGCGTGCGACCTGCTTGGGAACCTGCCCTACGAGCTTGGCGAATTCGGCGAACCGCGGCGCAAACTCGCGCGGTGGGTTGCGAAAGGTCATCTTCCCGGCCAGCAGCTCCGTGACGAGCTCGACCTCTCGCCTGATGCGGTGGCCGATGAAGGGAAGCGGATCCACCTCTCCCGCAACCGTGCCGCCGATCTTAGGCTCGTCTTCGAAGTTCGCGATGCCGCTATGATAGAAGCGCTCGACCTCGACTTTGAACGGCGTCGGACGGAGCGGCACCCGGCCGCTCAGGAGATTGACGAAACCGCCGTAGTGGTCCTCGTCCGGGTGCGTCAGGATCACCGTCTCGAGGGCTACCGTATCGCGCCTGAGATCATCGAGGAACTTCCACCGGATGAAGTTGGCGCTACCCTTCTTCGTCATCTGCTTTTCGGCGCTGACTCCGCCATCGATGACGTGCCATTTGTCGTCAGGCGTCCGCATGAGCACGCTGTCGCCCTGGCCGACGTCTATGACGTAGACCTCCAAGAGCTTGCTGGCCGGTGAGAGATCGGCGGCGCTCACCCACCCCCATGGTCGTCCCGGCCCTCCTGGCTTAGGCACAGGTCTGGCCCGTGCCCGCGCCTTGTACATGCCGTTGCGTACGGATCCCGTGACGTGGACGGGATCGCCCCAAAGCAACTGGGTAACGCGCTGGCCCTCGTCGTCGACGAGCTTTGACGTAAATGTGCTGACGTACCGGATAGGCATGGTGCCGGCTCCTGACGTTAGGCGGTCAGACAGCGCACACACGACGGACGGCGCCGTAAAATCTCGTTCGTCGCCTCGCCGCTGGCTAGCACCGCGACCAGAGCCGGGACCCGCGCGCATCTTCCGCCACGCCAGGACGCCGTCGAGCGACACGTCCACGCTCCACGCTCTACGCTCTACGCTCTACGCTCTACGCTCTACGCTTTACCGTCCCAGCTCCCCGCTCCCTGCTCCCAGCACAACGCCTTCCGGGGATCATCGCGCCGTATTACGTTCGCACCTCTACCACGCCTCGGTCGCTTGGAGCCCGCCGCGTGATCGCTTCCCGGTATCCCGATTCCGCGGTCTTCTATCGGAAGCTCACCCGAAGCTTCCCGCTCATCGTGCGCGGCGAAGGGTGCTGGCTCGTCGACGCCGATGGTAAGCGCTACCTCGATGCGTGCGGAGGCGCCTTCGTCGCCAACCTCGGCCACGGCGCCGGCGAGATAGCGGACGCGATCGCGGAGCAGGCGCGACGACTGGCATTCGTGAGCGCCGCGGCGTTCACGCACGAGGCGGTCGAGGCTCTGGCCGCGGAGATCGCGGCGCTCTGCCCCGGAGATCTCGACAAGGTGTATCCGCTCTCGAGCGGCTCCGACGCCGTCGAGGCGGCGCTCAAGTTGGCGCGCCAGTACTGGGTGGAGCGAGGGCGGCCGGAGAAGCGCACGATCATCGCGCTCGCGCCGGCGTACCACGGGAATACGATCCTCGCCCTGTCGGCGTCGGCTCGCGAGCATTACACGGCCTTCTACCACGACTGGCTGGTGAATGTCGTGCGGGTCCCTGCACCGTACGCGTATCGATGCGCCTGCGGCGGCGCGCCACCTTACTGCGGCGCGTGCAGCGGAGACGCGCTGGAGGAGGCGATCGTTCGCGCCGGGCCGAGCACCGTGGCCGCATTCATCGCCGAGCCGGTCGGGGGGTCGTCCACGGGGGCCGCGCTGCCGCCGCCTGGGTATCATCGACGCGTGCGCGAGATCTGCGATCGTTACGACGTGCTGTACATCGCGGACGAAGTGCTCACTGGCGCCGGGCGCACGGGCACGTGGTCCGCGCTCGACCCGTTTGGGGTCACGCCGGACATCATGGTATTGGGCAAAGGGATCGCGGGAGGGTTTGCGCCGCTCTCCGCCGTCGTGGCGCCGGAACGCATTGCGAGTGTGTTGGCCGAAGGCTCGGGCGCGCTGCTCCACGCGCAGACTTTCTCGCATCACCCGGTGAGCTGCGCGGCCGGTGTGGCGACGATCCGCTACCTGACGCGACACGGTCTCATCGACCGGTGCGCGGCGATGGGACGCGAGCTCCACCACCGGCTCGATGCTCTGCGTGCGCTGCCGCATGTAGGCGACGTCCGTGGCCGCGGGCTGCTGGCGGGGGTGGAGTTCGTGGAAGATGTGGGGACGCGGGCGCCGTTTCCACGCGCGGTCGGCTTCGCCGAAACTTTCACTGCGGCGGCGCTCGACGCGGGACTTGTCGTGTGGCCGAACGTCGGCCATGCGGACGGAACCGCTGGCGATCTGGTGATGATCGCGCCCCCATTCATCATCACCGAGTCAGAAATCGAGGAGCTCGTCGCGAAGTTCGCGACGGCACTGGACGCGGCGTGCGGCCGGATCTCCGCGTTACGGCGATGAGCCAGCCCCTGGCCCTGACCCAGGCCCAGGCCCTGACCCTGGCCCTGGCCCTGACCCTGGCCCTACTCGCCTCGCCCCCGATCGCCGCGAGATCCCTCACCGCCCAGAATCTCACCCCCATCCCCATGCGCGACGGCGTCGTGCTCCGGGCCGAGGTGCGCCGCCCCGCAGGAAGTGGCCCGTTTCCAGTCCTCGTCTACCGGACGCCGTACGGGAAAGATGAGGCCGCAACCTCCTCGCTCGCGGCGAAGGCCGTCGAGCGCGGGTACGCGGTCGTCGTGCAGGATGTGCGCGGTCGCTACGCGTCAGGCGGCGACTTCCTGCCTTACGAGCAGGAAGGGCGCGACGGGTACGACACGATCGAGTGGGCAGCTCGGCAGCCGTGGTCGAACGGCGCGGTGGGGACGTTCGGCCTGTCCTACCCCGGCGCGGTGCAGTGGCTCGCAGCTATAGAGAACCCGCCGAGCCTGAAGGCGATGGTGCCGGCCATGACCTTCGCCTCGCCGGACCGCTTCTTCTACTCCGGTGGCGTATGGGACCACTCGTGGGCGAGCTGGGTCTGGCTGAACATCGCCCCCGATCGGCGGCGGAGAATGGCACTCGCCGGAGCGACGACCTACGAAGCGGCAGCGCGCGAATGGGCGACCGATCGCGAGCGCATTCTGCATTATCTACCGCTCGCTGGCCTCCCCGACTTCCAGACGATCGCGCCGTGGTACGCCGCCTGGCTGCTTCGACCGCCGTGGGATTCGTCGTGGAGCTGGGCGGACCTGCGCGGCAAGTACGGGCGCACAGACGCGGCTGTCCTCAACATCTCGGGTTGGCACGATGAGGCATACGGCCCGCACGGGGCGACGAGCAACTTCGCCGGACTCGTCGAGGCCCGGGATGGACGAGCGAGCCGCACGCGGCTCGTCATCGGCCCGTGGGTGCACGGGGTCGACGCGATGGCGCGAACAACGGTCGGCGAGCGCGAGATGGGGCCGGACTCG
The DNA here is from genome assembly GCA_030860435.1 of Gemmatimonadota bacterium. Taxonomy (GTDB): domain Bacteria; phylum Gemmatimonadota; class Gemmatimonadetes; order Gemmatimonadales; family Gemmatimonadaceae. The sequence continues at coordinate 7,193 of JALZIF010000053.1, forward strand.
CGCATCGATTACGACGAGCTGGTGCTGCGATGGATGGACCGATGGGTCCGCGGCGTCCAGAACGGCGTCGAGCGGGAGCCGCCGGTCCGCGTATTCGTCATGGGCGCCAACCGCTGGCGCGAGGCTGACCGGTGGCCGCTCCCGCGAATGCGCCCGGAGACGCTGTACCTGCGCGGCGAGGAAGACCTCGCGTTGAGCGCCGGCGGTGAAGCGCGGGGCCTCGAGCGAAACACGCCGCGCGTCGCAGCGCGGTGCTGCAACGACACGATATCCCGGGGCTCCCTGAACGCTCCACTCTCGACGCTCGACTCCGACCCCGCCAATCCCGTCACTGACCTGTACGCGGAGCGAGCCGGCGCGCACGATTACCGCGACCTGGGCTCGCGCCCGGACGTCCTGACCTTCGAGACGGCGCCGCTCGAGAATGACGCGGAGGTGATCGGGGCGATCAACGCCGAGATATACTTGTCGGCGAGCTCGCCCGACACGGATCTGTGGGTGACAGTGCTCGATGTCGCGCCCGACGGGACCGCGTTCAACCTGATGTACCC
>JALZIF010000072.1 GCA_030860435.1 Gemmatimonadota bacterium
GCCTGAGCTCGTCGATGTCACGCACATCGGTCGCGCTCACATCGTTGAAGAGCCGCGTCGTCGGGTCGAGAGCCCGGAGCACTGTCGAGACGTCCGCTCCGGTCGGTGGCGGGATCATCGAGATGTCCGTCCCTTGCTGCTTGAGCAGCGCCACGACGGCCGGCCAGAGCAGCGTCGCGTCCGTGGGGAGAAACGCCGACGGGTCGGGCGCGAAGTTCGAGCGCATGCACAGACCGACCGCGCCCCCACAGTCGCGGCGGAACTGGAACCCTCCGCTGGGTACTCCGACCGTACGAACGTCGATCGGAAGCGGCGTGAGGCGACCGCCGACGATGTCGAGGAACAGGTTATTCGTCGTCGGAGTGCTGAAGGCTCGATTGTACGTGAGCCGGAGGTTCTGCGACTCGCGCGGCTTGAAGACGATTCCTACGCGCGGGGAAAGGACCGGGTCATCGAGCTCGCTGTGCGTGTCCGCGCGCAGGGCCGCGAAGAAATCGAAGTGGGGCGAGAGGTTAGTCTCGGAGTGGAGATAACCGCCGAGCTCCGAGATCTCGTCGATGTCCTCGTTGCGCCCGTTGATTGTCCCCTCGGTGCGCGGGTCGGTCCGCTGAGCGTCGATGCCGTAGATGAAATGTTGGCGCTCGCCGACGCTCACGCCGTGCTGCACCTGGCCGACCAGCATGCGCGAGAGGTCGACGATCGGCTGCCCCGTCCTCAGCAGGAACGTCTCGCCGGCGTCGCTCATATTGAGGAATACCTGCCCGAAGAGGCGCCCGTGGCGGAGGCGCGCCTGGTAGTAGTCGTAGCGCCAATCCTTCGCCTGCGCGGCGCCGATCCCGGTCATCTCGATCGCGCTTCCAGCATGCGTGGTACCGAAGGCAAAAATGACATCCGTGTTATCGCTCGGCCGAAAATCGACCCGCGCCTCGCCGGACCAACGTTCCACGTCGAAGTCGCGGGCGCCGGCCGGCTCCGCCGGATCCGTGTGCTCCCAATCCTTACCGCGCATGAACTGGCCGGAGACCTTGTACCCAAAGCGCTCGCCCGCGACACCCGCGTGGCGGAGAGCCGCCCGCACTATCGAGCGCTCGCCGCCGCCAAGACTCACCGTCGTTCCGCGGGACTCGAATGGGGAGCGTGTGATGATGTGCATCACGCCGCTCGCGGCGTTCGGGCCATACAGCGCCGAGCCTGGGCCGAGCACGAGCTCGATGCGGGAGATGTCCTCGTTGACGGCCGGGACGAGGAAGGGCGTGTTCACCCGGAGTGATGGGACGAACGCGTAGCGATAGTCACTGAGCGTCAGGAGGGCGCCCGAGAAGACGTTGCTGAATCCGCGCGAGACGACCGTGCCTTGCATGATGCCCGTGGTCGCGACATCAACGCCGGGCAACCCGCGAACGTGATCGTTAGCGGTGAGGGCGGGACGCTCCTCGATCGCCTGCGTTGGAACGACGGACACCGACGCCGGGGCGTCGAGCGCTTTCTCCTCCTGACGCGACGCAGTCACCACGGTCGGGGCGAGCCGAAGCGCGATCGCGGTGAGCGCGATGTCGACGGTCACTGCAGCGTCCGCTCCAATCTGCACGGCTTCGACCAGACGCATCTGGTAGCCAACGCGCGCCGCGGCGACAGTGTATGCGCCGGGCGCAAGCGCGGTGAGACGGAACGCCCCGTTGTCATCCGACATCGCGCGCGCGGCAACGGCGACTCCCGATCGCGCCTCGATCCGCGTTCCGGACAGTGGTGCCCCGGTCTCCGCGTCGGTTACACGGCCGGTGATCGTGGCTGTCTGAGCCTGTCCCACGCTAGCGCCGAACAGCAGCGCGAGAAGAGAGGCTAGAAGCGGGACGAGCGAATGGTGACGGCGACAAGCGAGGACCTCCATGGCACACCTCCGATTGGAACGGTTACCGGGCGGTCTGTGTTTGGCTGGCGCGCGACGCGCGCACGCCGTGTGCAGTGATACCGGACAATGCTACCGTGGTGATCGTTGCAGCACCAAGATAGTCCGTTGCGTTACGTAGTCGAGATGGCCCGCCGACGTAGTCGGCCACCCAACATACCACTTACCCCGGAGAACTTCATGCGCGTTGCCCTCTTTGCCCCCATCGCGTTTGTCCTCGCCGGCTGCTCCGTCCTCCGCGGGGGCGGCGGCGACGAGCGCCCTGCCGCCGGGGAACGGGCCCGGGCGGAGCTCTCCGACGCCTCCGGTCGGCGTGTCGGGGAAGCGAGCTTGCAGGAGACACCGCACGGTGTGTTGGTCAGCGCGGACCTGTCGGGGCTACCATCAGGGACGCACGCCATCCACATCCACGCCGTTGGCCGATGCGAGGCGCCGTTCGAGTCGGCGGGTCCGCACTGGGATCCGGGTGACAAACAGCACGGTTTCCGGAACGCCGCCGGCCCGCATGCTGGTGACCTCCCGAACATCCACGTTCCAGAAGGCGGTCGCCTCCGTATCGATCTGTTCGCCGTTGGCGCACGACTGCAGGGAGACCGAGGTCTCCTCGACCGTGACGGCGCAGCGCTCGTCATTCACTCCTTCGCCGACGACTACGCGTCGGACCCGGCTGGGAACGCCGGGACGCGCATCGTGTGCGGTGTGCTTCGACGGTGAGGAGCGACTGAAGGGGGGGAGAGGCGCGGGGGGTGCGGCACGCCGGACCCAGAGCTGAGATGGGCAGACGATTCCGAGACCGCGTGGATGCCGGGCTGGCGCTCGCGTCACTGCTTAGCGAGTACGCCGATCGCCCAGAAACGCTCGTGCTAGCGCTCCCGCGCGGGGGTGTACCGGTGGCGTACGAGATCGCCATCGCCCTCGGCGCGCCGCTCGAGATCTTCGTCGTCCGGAAGCTCGGCGTGCCCGGACAGGAGGAGCTTGCGATGGGAGCGATCGCCACCGGCGATGTGCGTGTGCTCAACGAAGAGGTCGTGCGGACCCTTCGTATCCCGACGCACGTCGTCGATGCCGTCACGGCCGAGGAGACGCGCGAGCTGCACCGGCGGGAGACCTTGTACCGGGGCGATCGTCCCCCGCACGGCGTGCGCGGCCGAACCGTGATCGTCGTCGACGACGGACTCGCGACTGGGGCGACGATGCGCGCCGCCGTCGCCGCTGTTCGTCACCAGCAGCCAGCGCGCCTCATCGTGGCCGTCCCCACCGCCGCGGCGAGCACATGCGACGAGTTCCGCGCCGAAGTGGACGATGTCGTTTGCGCGATGACACCGGAACCGTTCTACGCCGTCGGGCTCTGGTACGACGACTTCTCGCAGACGACCGATGAAGAGGTCCACGAGCTACTCCAGCGGGCCAGCGCTCGAGCGCTTCCCTCCTAGCGGCGAAACGCGCCGCGTCCGGCGCCACTCACCCCCCGTACCAATCCGATGCGGGTCACCGGTCGTATAGACTGGCATGACACGCCGATCAGCTCTGATCGTGCGGTCCCGCGGTGCGACCCGCACCGTGGCTCGCGGTACGCGGTCGCGGTTCCCGTTTCATCTCACACTCTCGGAGGCCACAATGTGGACCAGAGTATCATCCCGTAGGACGAAGGTCGCGGGCGCGATCGTCGCGGTGGCGTCCCTCGGCGCCGCCGGCGTAGCGACGACGATCCTCGCCTCGGACCACCAGGACACCGCGATCGTCGAGTTCAAGCCGACGCGCGACGTCAATGACGTCTACGCGTTCCCCGGGTCGAGCCCGGACCGGATCGCGCTCGTGGTCACTGTGCGATCCCCGATCACGCCTGGCCAGAGCCCCCGCGCCCAATTCGGGCAGAACGTGCTCTACCAGATCAAGGTGGATAACGATGGCGACGCGGTCGAGAACCTCGTCTTCCAGATCACGTTCACGGGCCAGGGGCCGAACCAGCAGCTCGAGGTCCGGGGCCCAGTTGCACCCAACTCGACCGGGAATATCAACACGCTCGTTGCCGCGGCGCCCGCGGTGAGCGGCCCGGTCAACACCGTCCTTGGCTCGCCGAGCGACATGCAGGTGTTCGCGGGGATCCGCGCCGACCCGTTCTTCCTCGACCTCGAGCAATTCTTCCGCATTATCCCGGATCGGAAGCCGGAGCGCGGCCCTCTGTCCAAGCTGCCCGAAACCCCCACCGCGACGTCGTTCCGCGACCCGGGCGTGAATTACTTCGCCGGGATCAACGCGCTCGGGATCGTGATCGAGCTGCCGGTAGAGGCGCTCGGCGCGACCGATGGCGGCGCCCTCGGGTTCTGGGCTACCACAAGCGTTGACCGCAACTAACCAGGTAGTAAGTACTCAACGGCAACTTCGAGGAACACTGACATGTCGAGATACCGCACTTCCTGGATGGCCTTCGCCCTGGGTGCCGCGCTACTGGGCGGCGCCTGCTCCGACAAAGACCAGACCGTCGCCGGCCCGCAGCCGGGTGACGCGAGCGCAGTAGTGATGCCTGGCACGCAGTACTTTCAGATCGATTTTCTGGGCAACCCGCTCGTGAGCGAAGTCACGATCGTGAAGCGGCTCCACAGCGAATACAACATCAGCATGCCTTATCGCAGCGCGTACTTCAGCGCGCTGACGCAAGATTTCATCGTTAACTTCGCGGGCCGCACCCCGGCCTACGCCGCGACGGTCGCGAGCCTGCTCTACCCGGACATGCTGCTCGTCTTCCCGGACCGCGATCCAGCAACCGCCGGGTGGCTGAGCTGGGCGCTCGCGAATGGCTATGGCGGGAGGACGCTGACGGACGACGTGGTCGACGTCGGGCTGTCTGCGATCTTTAGCTCGTTGCTCGATCCGACGAACGCGAGCTGTGCCCCGTTCGAGCTCCCACTGTGCACCGATAACGTCGATGCACCGGACAAGGCCCCGATGGCCGTGTTCCCATACCTGGCGCCGCCAACGACGCTGTAGCGACGGCGCGGCGTGGAGCCTCTCGGTCTGTTCGACGGGAGGCTCCGCGCCGGCATTTCCGGAGACCAACATGAGACGGCCGGCCACCATCATCGGCTGCACGCTTTTTGCCGCCGCGATCGCGGCGTCTCTGCTCGTCAGGCAACATGGCCACCTCGCCCTGGCGGGCACCGGCGGCCGGGGCGCGATCGCCGATAGGGCGCTGGAGGCAAGCGAGCTCGAGCTCCTGGACCGCGACATCGCGTTCTTCGCCGATCGCGCGCGCCGGGATACCCTGGGCGCGCTGGATCGCGCGAGCCTCGCCGCGCTCTATCTGCAGCGCGCGCGCCTGACAGGGAACGGCGACGACGACATTCGGGCGGAAGAGGCAGCGCGTCAATCGCTCGCTCTGCGAACAGTGCGGAACGCGTCGACGTATACGATCCTCGCTTCCAGCTTACTCGCGCAGCACCGGTTCCTCGATGCGCGCGAGGCGGCCCGCGAGCTGGTTCGCGCCGAGCCCGACGACCCGGCCGCGCGGGCCCTCCTCGGCGAAATCCAGCTCGAGGTAGGGGAGTATGACTCGGCACGTGTGCTGCTCGAGCCACTAGCCGGCATGCGGGAGAACCTCGCCGTCGGCCCGCGGCTGGCGCGCTGGGCCGAGATCGCGGGGCGCAGCGAGGACGCGCGGGCGATTTTCAACGCAGCACTCCGAGAGGTCGCGGAGCGAACCGACCTGCTGCCCGAACAGGCGGCGTGGTTCTATCTCCGGCGAGGTCAACTCGAGCTGAAGGCCGGCGGACTCGACGGGGCGGCGAACGCGTTCCGGGCCGGGCTAGAGATCCATCCCGGCGACCACCGCATACTTGGAGCGCTGGCGCGGCTCGAGCTGCTGCGCGGCCGCCCCGGCCGCGCTATTGGCTACGGTGAGCGAGCGATCGCCATCGCTCTCGAGCCGGGGACGCTAGGCGTTCTCGGCGACGCACACATCGCGCGCGGCGACAGCGTGCAGGCGAAGGACCATTACCGCGCGATGGAGGTCGCGGTGCTCGCCCAGCCTGGCGCGTTTCATCGGGAGTGGAGCCTCTGGCTGCTCGATCACGGCCGCGGCATCGACCAGGTACTGGCGAAGGCGCGAGAGGAGATCCGGACGCGACGTGACGTCTACGGGTACGACCTGCTCGCTTGGGCACTGCACAAGTCGGGGAACCACGTGGAGGCGCGCGAGGCGGCGCAGATGGCGCTCCGGCTGGGCACGCGCGACGCGTCGCTGTACTTTCACGCCGGGATGATCGCGCGCGCTCTCGGCGATACGGCGACGGCGCGGCGCGAGCTGGAGGAGGCGCTGGAGATCAACTCGTACTTCCACCCGACGCAGCCCGCGGTCGCCCGCGCGACGCTCGACTCGATCCGCCACGGGCGGGTTCAGGTCGCGCTGGAAGTACGGTAGGCGGAGAGAAAACGATGATACGAGCTGCGTGTGGGGGTGCGATGATAGATGTCGCGGGGGGGCCCCCGCGCCACGCCACACACGTGCCCTCGGGCGCACCACTGGAGGTTTCTTGTCCGAGTTTCTGACATACGCGAACCTCGGCTTCCTCCATATCACCGACGTCGGCGGTGCCGACCACATCCTCTTCCTACTCGCGCTCGCCGCCATCTACGTGCCGCGCGACTGGAAGGATGTGCTCTGGGTGGTGACCGCATTCACGATCGGGCACTCGGTCACGCTCGCCCTCGCCGTCACGGGCGCGCTGGCACTTCCCGGGGCTCTTATCGAATTCCTCATACCGGTGACGATCGTGGTCACCGCGATCGAGAACATCGTCGTCAGCGACCGGCGGCGGGCGCTCTGGCGCGGCCATTACCGCCCCGTGTTCGCCGCAGTGTTCGGGCTCGTGCACGGCGCGGGTTTCGCGAACTACCTGCGCAGCCTCTTCGTCGACAGCGTCGCGCTCCCGCTCTTCGGGTTCAACGTCGGCATCGAGGTCGGCCAGATCGCGGTGCTCGTAGTCGCCTTCGCCGCGCTCGCCCTCCTCGACCTCGCCATCGGCATCTTTCGCCTCCCGCGCACGGCGCCGAGCGCGCTGCGCCTGCGCGCGGTCGCGGTGAGCGGGGCGGTTGCATTCGTCGCGACGGGGTGGGCTCTCGAGCGAGCTCCGTGGTAAGGCGCTTGCTCGTGAGGTGCAGTCGCCTTTTCCGCACGGCGCTAGCGGCAGCGGTCGTCGGTGCAACCCTCGCGGCCGCAGCGCCGGCGGAGTCGCATCCGCTCCACACCTCTCTAGCCGAGCTCACGCACGACGCTCGCCGCGGAACGCTTCAGATCACCGTACGCATTTTCGCCGACGACTTCGCGGCAGCCGTGAGCAAGCAGACGGGGCGCCGGCCAGCGGCCGACCATTCGGTATCCGAGGCGGCGGCATTCGCCTACATGCGCGGCGCCTTCGCACTGAGCGATCGCCGAAAGCGGCCGATCGCGCTCGTGTGGTGCGGAATGCGGCGGGCCGGCGACGTCGTGTTGGTATGTCTGCGAGCCTCGGTGGGCCGCACGCTCGGCGGGGCGCGGCTCGACGATCGCCTGCTGCACGACCTCTTTGACGACCAGATCAACATCGTGAAGGTTATGGCAGGAGCGCGGCAGCGCAGCCTGCTGTTTACAAAGGGCGACGGCGCGAAGCCACTTCTGTAGGTCGTCATCTCGGCGAGCGTCCGCGGAGGATGGCGATCTCTCTTGCGCCGCGACAGGTTGGCGGGCGATCCTCCACGCCATGACGCGGCCGAGCCTCGACTCCGGTGGAGCGTCCGCGACGCTGGCGGCGGCGCTGACGGCACGCGCGGTGACGAAGCGTTACGGCACCGTCACCGCGCTGGGAAGCGTGTCGCTGGACATCGCGCCGGGAGAGTGCGTCGCGTTTGTCGGGGAGAGCGGCTCGGGAAAGACGACCCTGCTCCGCTGCTTCAATCGGATGGTCGAGCCAGACGACGGGCACGTCCTGGTGGACGGCGTCGACGTCCGCACACTCGATCCGATCGACCTGCGCCGCCGCGTCGGATACGTCCCGCAAGAGGGGGGGCTGCTCCCGCACTGGCGCGTGGCGCGCAACGCCGCCCTCGTCCCCTGGCTCCGCGGCGACCGCCACCATTCAGCCGCCGCGGAGGATGCACTCCGCCTCGTCGGGCTCGACTCAGCGGTGTACGGGAACCGGTGGCCGCGTGATCTCTCCGGCGGGCAACGTCAGCGCGTGGCAATCGCCCGGGCTTTGGCAGCCCAACCGCGCGTCGTCCTCCTCGACGAGCCGTTCGGCGCGCTCGACGCGATCACGCGTGGTGACCTGCAGGAGAGCTTCCTCCAGCTTCGCGCCGAGCTGCGCATAACGACGCTCCTCGTTACCCACGACCTGCGCGAGGCGGCCATTCTCGCCGACCGGATCGCCGTGTTCCGGGGCGGTCGCATCGAGCAGGCCGCCACCGCTCGCGCGCTTCTGGCGGAGCCGGCGACCGGGTACGTGGCGCGACTCCTCGCTCGGAGCCACGTGGCCGCGCCGTGACGGGATTGCTGCTGGTGGCTCTTGCGCTCTTCGCACCGCAGGAGGCGGCCCCCGCCCCGCCCTCCTCCCCTGCCCCCGCTTCCGGAACGGGGCGCCCGGTGATCGTGGCGTCGAAGCCGTTCGGCGAATCGTATATCCTGGCTGAGATGTTCGCTCAACTCCTCGAGGCGCGCGAGCTCGCAGTCGTCAGGCGCCCCGGACTTGGCGCCACGGAGATCGCGTTCGCCGCGCTCCGCACCGGCGAGATCGATGTCTACCCGGAGTACACGGGCACCGGCCTGCTCGCGATTCTGCGGCAGCCCGCTCGCGGTGATGCCCGCGAGGTGTTCGGCGTGGTTTCGCGCGAGTTCCGCGCCCGCTGGGGGGTGCGCTGGCTTCCGCCGCTCGGGTTCGGAAACACCTATGCGATCGCCGTCAGGCGCGAGACAGCCGCTCAATACGGCCTGCGGACGCTGACGGACCTGGCGCGCGCGGCGCCCGGCCTCACCGCTGGCTTCACCCCCGACTTCATCGGGCGGCCGGACGGGCTCCCCGGGCTCACGCAGGCATATGGCTTTCGCCCGCGCGCCGTCCGCTCTCTCCTGCCAGCGGTGAAGTATCAGGCGCTTGCCCAGGGTGAAGTGGACGTCATCGACGGGTACGCGACCGATGGGCTGATCGCCCGGTACGACCTGGTAGTGCTCGAGGACGACCGCTCCTTCTTTCCCCCGTACGAGGCGGCGGCGCTCGTCGGCGCGCGCCTGCAGCGCGACGCGCCAGCCGCGATCGTCGCGCTCTCCGAGCTGAGCGGGCGGCTGAGCGAGATGGAGATGCGCCGCCTCAATCGCCGCGTCGAGGTGGATGGCGAGGATGTCGCGCGGGTCGCCGGAGACGCTCTGCGCGAGCTGGGCCTCGGGGCTCCGGGCGCGACGGCGAGCGGTCGCGACCCGGAGCGGTCACGCGGCTCTCTCGCGGCGTATTTCTGGGAGCGTCGAGCCACGCTCCTTTCGCTGACCGCGCGGCATCTGCTCCTCGTCGCGGTATCGCTGCTGGCGACAATCGCCGTCGCCGTGCCGCTCGGCCTCGCGCTCGACCGAGCGCGCCGCGGCGCGGAGCCGATCATCCGCGCAGTCGGTGTACTGCAGACCATCCCCGGCATCGCGCTCCTCGCCTTCATGATCCCGGTACTCGGCATCGGCGTCGTGCCCGCGCTCGTGGCGCTCTTTCTCTATTCGACGTATCCCGTGCTGCGCAACACGTATACGGGGATCCGGGACGCAGATGCCGCAGCCGTCGATGCGGCCCGCGCGCTCGGAATGACCGCGGGGCAGATCCTGCGACACGTCCGTTTGCCGCTCGCGACGCCGGTCATCATGGCGGGGATCCGCACTGCCGCAGTGATCAACGTCGGAACGGCAACGCTCGCCGCCTTCATCGGCGCCGGCGGGCTCGGCGACCCGATCGTCTCCGGGCTCGCGCTCGCTGACTCGCGGATGATCCTCTCCGGCGCCATTCCCGCGGCGCTCCTCGCGCTGTTGGTGGATGGCGGCCTCGCCTGGTGCGAGCGAAAGGTGCGCCCGGGGGGCATGGGGTGAGCGTAGGCTCAACTACCTCCCCGCTAGCGCGCCGGCCGCGCGGGCGCGGAGCGACGCGTCCACCTCCTGCATGCTCACGCGTTGTGGAATCAGCCATTCTCCCTGGCGCCTCGTTGGCACGCGCACGGCGGCGACACCGCCATTGCTGCCGATGTCCACGACCGCGGTGGCGCCATCGTCCTTGCCTTGAGCGACGGTGACCAACAGCGTCCAGGTGCCGTCGTCCGGCCACTGCTTCCGCACCGCGTACGTCCCCGTCCGCGATGTCGTGCCGAAGGCGAGCTTGACCGAGCGGCGCTCGCCACGGACCAATCCCTCGGCCGTACCGCTGACCGGAAAGTTTGCCGGCGTGCCATGGTGGAACGCGTGAACGAGCAGGTACGCGTCGCGCGTCGTGCGGTCGTACGGGCTGGGCGGATACTCGATGGAGATCCAGGGCGGCCCAACGACGGGCGCGTGGGTGAAGGCGGCCGCCCCGAGCGCCAGTCCGGCGACGAGCATCAGTCCGAAGGTGCGATTGCGTGGCATGGTTCTCTCCTGTAGCGAGTGTGAGTCGTTCTCCGAGTCGGGCGTGGTGTTCACCGCCTGCGCAGAGCGACGGGGCCCTTGAAGGTGCGGACGGTGATCACTGCGCCTCCGCCGCCGGTGGTGATGCCGAGCTCTCGTGCCCGCCGCTCGCTCGCGAACGCAGGGCGCGCGGTCGTCAGCTCGTTGGTGATCTCCCCGCTTATAGTCGTCACCTCGAAGGTGGCAGCCAGAGCGGGCGGCACCCGCAACACGACGGCACCGCTGTGCGAGTCGAAGGTGAGCGACCCCTGACGCTCCACCTCGCCCTCGAACTCGATGTCGCCGGTGACCGTCTCGACCCGCGCGCGGGTGAAGGCGCCGCCGAGCACGCGGACACGCCCGCTGACACTCGTCAGGCCGACATCGTCGCCACCGCCGCGGATGGTGATCGCACCGCCTGCCGTCTTCGCGCGCAGCCAGGTCACGCGCTCAGCGACCTCGATGTCGCCGTCCATCGCTTCCGCGCTCAGCTCGCGCGGCCGCCCCGACACGCGGATGAGTCCCCCGACGATGTTGAGGTCCAACCCGCCGGTCACACCGGACACATCCACGTCGGCGGTGCTCGCCTTCACCCAGAGACGTGCACCCGCGGGCAGGCGCACCTCGAGCTTCGGCCCCGCGGCGCCGGGAGCTTCGAGGCGCCTCTCGACGTAGAACTTGCCGCCGGACCCGGTCGAGGTGAAACCGCCGTCGAAGCGGTCACCGGGCGCGAGCATGCCGGTGATTGCGACCGAGTCGCGATCCCAGCCGATCACGCGGATAGTGCTTTGCTGCGTCAGCACCGTGAGGCGGAGCGACGCCGCCGGGGAGGCCGCGTACCGGCGATCGATGCGCTGCTGCGCGCTCGATGCGGCGGAGGCGAGTAGGATGCTCATCGTGGCCAGAGTGAACGATCGAGAGTAGCGCATCGTGCATCAGCTCCGCGGCAGCAGCTCGGTGGCTCGCCGTAGCAGGTCCACCTTCTGCTCGTAGCTCGCCGAGAGGATCTCGACGAGGTCGTGGTTCCCCGGGTCGCGCGCGAGCGCGGCACGGGCTTCGCCGATCGCCTGATCGATGATCGTGAGGCTTCGCTCGACGGCGGCGACCGTCTCCGGCGCGAGCGTGGAGCGTCGCTCCCGAACCGTCGCGGCCAGCGACGCCGACACCTCCATGTACTCCGCCTCCGCCGCCGCGAACGACAACAGCGCCGTCGCGCCCGGCTGCACGGGGCGCGCCGTCTCGGCAACCGTTGGCCGATCGCCGCGCATGACGAGCACCGTGCCGAGCGACGACGCAACAACGAGAACGGACGCGGCGGCGG
>JALZIF010000086.1 GCA_030860435.1 Gemmatimonadota bacterium
TCGCCGCCGAGTTGGCGGGCGTTTGGCCGTCGAGCACCTGCAGGACAGTGGGTACCGGCGTGTTCGAGGCGTAGCCCATGAAGCCGTGGACCGTGAGCCCGGCGCCGTGGCTGAGCAATCGGCGGAGGGTGACAGGCTGGACCGCCGTGAACTCGTTCTCAGGAACTTTCCACGACGTCATCTTGAGGTTGACGTCCTCGTCGAGGTCGAGCTTCCCCTCCTGCAGCAACCGAAGCGCCGCTAGCGCGGCGACCGGCTTGCTGATGGACGCGGCCTGGAAAAGTGTTTCGGTCGTTACCGGGCTGGTTCCTCCCGCCTCGCGCACACCGTACCCACGTGCCCAGGCAATGCGGAAGCTGTCGATGACAGCGACGCTCACCCCCGGCACCTTGTAGTGGCGCATGCGCTCGTCGAGCCGCATCTGCTCGACAGGTCTGCCCCTGATCGTCCGGGGGAATCGCAGCCCCGCCTCGACGCGCCCTCTCCGCTCCGAGCTGCTCTGCGGCGGCTGAGCAGGCTGCGCCGAAACCGGAACTTCGTGAACGACGACGGCGAGGACCCCGAACAACAACAGGAAAGGCCGCTTCATTGGAGAGCCTCCCGGAAGGCGTGACGGCGGGGGTCGTGGAGCGTGGCGGTCCGAAACGAGGAGTTAGTGCATCGTTCGGCCGATTGCAATGTCGCGCTACGGCCGATCGTAAGTTCAGGAGCTTGCCTTGCAACCGACTGGCTACTTACACGTCGAACGAGGGTCAGCGAGATTCACTCCTCGAACAATAATGCCCTCGCGCATCACCTGCCTTAGGGAGCGAGGTCGTAGAGTCTCTTGACTGATGCCACCGTGCCCGCCGCCAGCGACCCCTCTCCATCCCCTACGCAACCACTCCCGGCAGAATCTCCCATACCGCCCGCGCCGGGCTCAGGGAGGTACGATCGATCGATCGTCGAGGGGCCGCTGCGCCCGGCGGTCTGGAAGATCGCGTGGCCCACCATGCTGACGAACATCATCGGCGGGCTCCAGGGGATCATCGATCATGTGCTGGTCGGCCATTTCGTCGGCTTCACGGGGAATGCCGCCATCGGCGTCGCGTGGCAGATCTTCATCGTCGTCATCGTCTTCATCACCTCGCTATTCACAGGCATGAGCGTCCTCGTCGCGCGCTTTGCCGGAGCGGGCGAGGAAGACAAGGTTAACCGCACCGTCTATCAGGCATTTCTGACTGCCGTCGGGATCTCGCTGCTCGTCATGGCACCCGTTGGATACGTACTCTCGCCGTCGCTGCTCGACCTCGTCAACGCCGCACCAGAGGTGAAGGCCGAGGCGCTGCCATTCCTGCGGATCATGTTCATGTTCAGCACCGGTATGCTCGTCTTCTTCATGCTCGGCGGGGCACTTCGCTCGGCCGGAGACGCGCGGACACCGATGATCCTCGGTATCGCGCTGACGGTGCTGAACATCGTGTTCAACGTGTTGCTGATTCGCGGATTGGGGCCCATCCCCGCATTCGGAACCGCTGGCGCCGCGTTAGGAACGGTGACCGCTTCCGGCCTCGTTGCGACGTACGCCCTGGTCAAGCTTTGGAGGGGGGGTTGGGTCGTGTCGTTCCCGCGTCGCGGACCTTTCGGTCCCGATTGGGCCATCATCAGGTCGCTTTTCCGCTTCGGACTGCCTACGGGTATTCAGGGAATCGCGATGAACATCGGCGGCGTGTTCATGCTGGCGTTCATCGGCTCTCTTGCGCAAAGTGCAGCGGCGCAAGCGGCGTTCGCCGTATCCTATTCTCAACTGTTCTCGCTGATCACTTGGACGTCGGTTGGGCTCATGGGCGCCGCGGCAGCGGTAGCAGGCCAGAACCTCGGCGCGGGCAATCCGGACCGGGCGGATGCTGCCGTGCATGTCGCGGCAGGTATAGGTATAGCCGGCGCCGCGTTTGTCGGAGCGTTCTTTCTCTTCTTCCCTCGACAGCTTCTCGCGGTGTTCGGTATGAACGAGCCCCTGGTCGTTGAGATCGGTGTGCAGCTTCTGCGCGTGCTCAGTCTGTCCGGCCTGTTCATCGCTGTGGCGCTGACGTACACCGGCGGGTTGCAGGGGACAGGAGATACCAAGAGCCCGCTCTATATCTCGATCGTCTCGCAGATCGTGGTGCCGCTCGGTATCTGCTTCGTGATCCAGCAGACCGCGACGTTGCAGCCGCTCCACATCTGGATCGCGATTCTGATCGGGCATGCCACGCGCTGCGCGCTAAGCGTGCTACGGTTCAATCAGGGAAACTGGCGCGGCATCGCGGTGGACATCGGTCCGAGTACGCGTTAGGCGGTTACACCGTCATCTCGGCGAGCCTGATATGGACCTGACTGAATTTGGAAGCGAGCTGGAGGCCCTAATCGAGCGCCCGACTGCCCTGCGCCCGTTCGTATGCGACGGGTCTCCGTTGTCTTGCACGGTCTTCATAGTCGGCTACAACCCTGCAACTGAATGAGCGCGGATTGGTGGGCCTTCTGGGATCCGGCGTACGGGTACCGCCGTGACGCATGGCTTGGCGAATATCAGCGCGAACGGGCGGCTCGACCGCTCAAGCCGGGCAAGACCCGTCGGGCGCCTATCAGCAACACCCGCCGCGTACTCCATTGGATCGCAAAAGCCGCCATGCCGGCTCGCTGCCTAGAGACAAACATCTACGCCGCTCCAAGCGAGACCGCCGCCACCCTGGAAGAACAGCGTCGGATGACCGCTCCGTTCGACTTTCTTGTGCGCACAGTCCGGCCGCGTGTCATTCTCGCGCACGGTGATGACGCGATTGAGCACTTGGGCAGGTTAACGCGGACCACACTGACCCGGGGGGGCAGGAAGCGCGCACGTCATTCGGGGGCCACGACCTATGGGTGGTGGCCGAGCCCCATTTCAGCCGGCCTCGAGGCGGACGAGGATGGTCGAGGGAGCGCGCAACCCAGCTTGGGGAGAGGTTGAAAGAGCTCGCGTCCGCCTAAGTAACTGCGTAACCCGCTAGTGCAGCCGTCAAGCGCGGACGGCTCGCAGCCCGCTCGCAGCAGCGACCCGACGGCGAGCCGTGGAACCCAAGGTCACTCAGGTCGTTTGCAGCTGCCTAGCCAGTCGTTCGAGGGACACGCGGCGGTCCAGCTTGACCGCGTTTCGGCGCCGGCATACCATCTTTGACATGGACTACCACGATCGGATCGTCCTCGATCCCGAGATCCGCTTCGGAAAGCCAACCGTCCGCGGCACCCGGATTACCGTCGGCGATGTGCTCTCCTATCTCGCCAGCGGTATGACCGAGGCGGAGATCGTCGCTGAATACCCGTCGCTTTCGGGCGACGATATCCGTGCCTGCCTCGCCTTCGCCGCCGATCGGGAGCGGATTCTACGGAGCAGCCCCGCTGCCTGACGCCCCCCCGAAGCTCCTCTTCGATGAGCACTTGCCGCCGCAGTTGGTGCGTCGTTTGGCCGCAAACTTCCCCGGCTCGGCTCACATCTACGAATTCGACTTGGCCGGTGCGCGTGACGCGACGGTGCGGGACACCGCGGAGCACGGGAGATTCATTCTCGTGACCAAGGACGAGGACTTTCAACCCGTCAGTGTCTTTCGCGGCCACCCACCGAAGGTCACCTGGGTACGGCTGGGTAACGCCTCGACGGCGGCCACGGTGGCGTTCTTCGAGGCGCGCGTTGAGGTCATCATTGCGTTCGCAGCTGATCCCGAGGCGGGGCTCGAGCTCCTGGCCGCCGGCGAGACCCACGAGGAGGTCCTCGCGGAGCTTCCGTACCTCGAGCCGGACGACATCCCCGCCTGTCTGCTCTACGCTGCGCGGCGGCTCGACCACCCGTCCTCGCCGCATAGGCCGCGGGGCCGGCTGCCGGCGCGTCGCCGCCGCCGCCGCGGGTCTGGGTGGATGCGCAGCTGCCGCCGGCGCTCGCCCGCTGGCTGCGGTCCGAACACGGCGCTGACGCCGTCCACGTCGAGGAGTTGGGGGATGCTGAGAGCTCCCGACGCGGCCGTGTTCGAGGCGGCGCGGTCGGCGGGCGTCGTGGTCGTGACCAACGACGGCGACTTCCCGAAGCTCCTCGAGTGGCGCGGCTCGCCGCCCCGAGTGGTCTGGATAACCTGTGGCAACGTTCACGAACCGCCATTTGCGCGGCATCGTGCTCTCGGCCTGGCTGTGTGAGGCGCGGGGCGCGCTTCTGGAGGACTGGCGGCGCGCGCGTGCCGGCGAGCCCCTGGTCCGCATCCGCCCCTGGAGTAATCCGAATGGACTATCACGTGCTCGAAGCGCGGTACATCGCTGGTCACACGATCTGGCTCCGCTTTCGCGACGGGACGGTTGGAGAGGTCGATCTCGCGCCCGCCCTCCGTGGTCCGGTGTTCGCGCCCCTGCAGGAGCTCGCCTACTTCCGCCGGTACACGATTCACCCCGGGTTCCACACGCTAGTCTGGCCCAACGGTGCCGATATCGCGCCCGAATACCTCCATCGCCAGGCGCGGGTTGCGGCATAACAACCGGCGCGCTGAGGGGCGCGCCAGCTAGTTCTCATTCAACGTGTCGTCACGACCTCGCCGCGCGCGCCTCGAGGATGTCCACGATGGGCGGTTGCTGGAAGTGTTCGGCCCATCCGGTTGCGTCCCCGTCATGCATGCTGTCGCGGATGCGTGGGTCGGCGCCGGCTTGCAGCAGTACACGCACTACCTCCGCGTTGCCCCGCGAGGCAGCGAGGTGCAACGGCGTCACCATGGCGTCCCAGTGACTACAGAGCGCGTTGGAGTCGGCGCCGCGATCCAGCAGCCATCTCACGGCCCGCGCGTCACCGCGCTTCGCCAGCAGGTGCAGCGCGCCAGCGCTCGCGCCGCCAGGATCGATGCTGTCGCGGCTCTCACGTAGGAGTCGAGCTGCCGTCCCCTCGTCGCCCAGCGCCAGCGCGCTGAAAACGTCTTTCGCTTTCCCGCTGGTCAGCGCCTCGATCACGCTCCGATCGACTTTGGGCTCTGCTGCGTACACGACCGCCGGGACGCCGGATCCGTCCCCTGCTGCTGGATCGGCGCCCAGCTTCAGCAGCAACGCCACCATCTCCGGACGATTCATCCGCGCGGCGAAGTGCAACGGGAGCTGGTAGTTCTCATTTCGACTCAACGTCCCGGTCAGCGCTGCGGGCTCAGCGGCCACGATGCGACGAACCTCATCCGCGAGGTTCATCGCGATCGCGGAGAAGATGTGGTGCCGGGCGCCGCGACTCACGAGAACATCCGCGACTGCCCGATGTGTGGCGTCGTCGCAGCCGTCCCAACAAGTAGCCCAACCAATCACCCCGAGGGCGTGGTCGTCACCGTGCCCCACGACGTCACCGCCCGCGTCCGCCAGACGCCGCACGACGTCCAGGTGGCCCGCCGCCGCGGCCCAGTGCATCGCGTAGGTGTTGTCCCCTTTCTCGCGAGTATTGACGTCGAGCCCACGCCTCAGCAGCACATCAACCGCCGCCAGGTGTCCGTTCTGCGCAGCCGCGTGTAGCAACGTCCACTCGTACGGCTTCTCGCGCGCGTGCAGATTGTTCGGATGCTTGTCGAGCAGCGCGGACAGTCTGTCGACGTCGCCCTTTCGCGCCGCATCGAAAAGCTGGCCATCCAGCGTCAGCGAGTCGATGTGCGCCTTGAGCGCGCGCCAGCTCGAGAAGCCGTACAGCCTGGCGAGGTCGAATTGCGCGTCGGCCAGTTTGGCCTCGGGCCTCGCCTGCCGCAGCTCGGCGAGCCGCCGCTTGGCCTGCTTGCGGAGCCAGTCGAGGTTTGCCGCGTCGGGGAGTGACAGCGACGCGGACGCAGACCCGCGGGTCTCTTCAGACATATGACACCCTCCTTCCTTGGAAAGGGACGAGCCCTTTCACGCCGCCCGGTGTCCGCAGGTGGGGCGAGGAATAGAAGGTTTGTTGAAAACGGCAGCGGGCGGGTTGAACCCTTTACGCGGACTGTCGGCCGCCCTCACGGCTCTGGGTGAATGCTACGGCGGGTGTTCGAGTGCGACAAGGGGACGAGGAGCGAACCTGGGCGCAGTGGTCGTCGCGGCCGGCATGAACCTTTTTCAACTGTCCTGGGTTCAATTAGCGAGCGGCAACGCTGCGAACCCTCGTGTCATCACCGGTTACCGCCAACAACTCGCCAGGCATGAACCGCATCTTGCTCGCGGCATTGCTCTGCCCCGCTTTTTCTCCACTGCTCGCGCAGCAGTTGCCTTCCACCTCCCCCACCCCCCCTTCTCCCTCGGCCACGCTCGCGGCGTACGAGCACGAGCGCGATGCGCCCCGCGCCGCTGCCGTGCGTGTCACGATCCCCATAAGAGTTGATGGAGTGCTGGACGAAGCCGCTTGGCAGTCCGCGCAGCCGATCACCGAATTCACTCAGGTAGCACCGCAGGAGGGACAGCCGGCGAGCGAGCGAACCGATGTTCGCGTGCTCTATGATCAGGAGGCTATCTACATCGGCGCCTGGCTGTACGACCGAGAGGCGGTGCGAGCCCGCGTCGGGCGGCGCGACATGAGCATGTCGGCGTCCGACTGGCTTACGGTCATCATTGACGCCCGGCACGATCACCGGACCTCGTTCGGATTCGAGGTCAATCCGGCCGGTGCGCGGCGCGACCAGACGCGGGCAGGATTCTCGGAGGACGACTCCTGGGACCCCGTGTGGGAGGCGAAGACAAGCGTCAGCGACTCGGGGTGGGTCGCGGAGATTCGAATCCCGTTCAGTCAGCTCCGATTCAGCGGCGCACAAACTCAGACGTGGGGAATGCAGGTCGAGCGCCAGATAGCCCGCATTCAGGAGTTCTCCGTGTGGGCCTACACGCCCCCCGATCAGCCGGGCGGAGCGCCGCGATACGGTCATCTCATCGGTCTCTCCCAAATCCCTACGGAGAACCGGCTCGAGCTCATGCCGTACGTGGTGACTCGCGCCGAGTACATCGATCGCGGCGACAATCCGTTCCGGTCGAACCGGGAATACGACGTGGACGCGGGCGCCGATCTGAAATTCCGGCTGACCAGCAGTCTCACTCTCGACGCTACGGTGAATCCGGATTTCGGTCAGGTGGAGGTCGACCCCGCCGTCATCAACCTCACGGCATTCGAGACTTTTTTCCCGGAGAAGCGCCCGTTCTTCATCGAAGGCTCGGAGCTGTTCAACTTTGCGGACGACGGTTCGAATAGCGTGTTCTATTCCCGCCGAATCGGCCGGCAACCGTCGCTCGCGCCTGCGTACGCCGCTCGCGACGTGCCGAGTGAGACGCGCATCCTCGGCGCGACGAAGCTCACGGGCCGCACCGCCGGCGGATGGGCGATGGGCGTGCTCGACGCCGTGACCAGTCGTGAGAACGCGCGATTTCGCACTCCGGATGGCGATGTTGGCGAAACCGCCGCGGAGCCGCTCACGAATTATTTCGTGGGACGAGTGAGGCGTGAGATGCGCGAGGCACAGACCGCGGTCGGCGGCTTTTTCGGCGCGGTCAACCGCAGCCTCGACACGGACGAGCTGTCATCCGCGTTGAGGTCAGCGGCATACTCGGGCGGCGTGGATTTGCTCCATCAGTGGTCGCAGCGGACCGTAACGCTCGAGGGTTTTCTCGCGGGCAGTCACGTACAGGGTGAGTCTGGCGTGATTGCCGCGACGCAGCGGCTTCCGTACCACTACTTCCAGCGCCCGGACGCGGACCACCTCGACTACGACACGACGCGTACATCCCTCACGGGATTCGCCGGCTCCTTGTCGATCGCAAAGCAGGCCGGACGGCACTGGCACGGCAACGCGAGAGTGAACACGATGAGTCCCGGTTACGAGGTGAGCGACCTCGGATTCCAGCGTCGCGCGGACCGGTTGGACCTCGAGACGATGATCAGCTTCAACGAGACGCGTCCACGCGGAATGGTCCGGCGCCATTCGGCGTACTTGATTGGGCTGGTAGAGCACAACTACGGGAAGGAGAATGTCTCCAACAGGATTTTCAGCGGCGTGTTCGGACAGTTCATGAACTATTGGCGCGTGAACACGAATTTCCAGTGGTCGCTGGCCGGCACGGTGGATGACCGCCTCACGCGCGGCGGGCCTGCGGCGCGCAGGCCAGGGAACGTGTCGGGTTTCGTAAGCGTTTCGTCCGACCCGCGCAGCCGCCTCGTGGGCTCGCTCGGGACGTCCGTTCAGAGCGGGGGCGGTGGACACAGTTTTGACGTGTTCCCGAGCCTTTCGATCAGGCCTGCGCCGCACTGGGAAGTCTCGCTGTCACCGTCGTACAGCCGGAGCAGCAGCCGGGCGCAGTATCTCCAAAGAGTGTCCGATACGGCGGCAACGCGCACGTTCGGCTCGCGGTACGTGTTCGCGGAGTTGGACCAGAGCGTCTTTTCCCTGAATACGCGCGTCAACTTCACCTTCACGCCCGCGCTCTCGCTCCAAGTGTTCGCGCAGCCGTTCATCGCGAGCGGCGACTACGGTCCACCAATGGAATTCGCCGCACCGGGAAGGTACGAGTTTCTTGTATACGGCGACGACATTGGTGAGGTGGCTGACGGTCGCGTGTATCCCACGGGCCAGCGGCCGGGCGCGGTGTCCTTCGCGCTGCCGGCCCCCGACTTCAACTTTCGGTCGCTGCGCGGCAACGCGGTGTTGCGGTGGGAGTGGCGTCCCGGCTCGACGCTCTACCTGGCCTGGCAGCAGACGCGAAGCGACTTCCACCCGATAGGGGACTTCGATTTTAGCAGGGACTTCGACGCGATATTCGCGACGTCGCCGGATAACATCCTGCTCATGAAGGTCAGCTACTGGTTCAATCCGTAACTACTGCCTCACGATCCTCCACGCCCGCTCGCCGCCGATCATGTACAGCTCCCCCGCGCCGTCGCGGCCGAACGAGACGGATCGCTGAACGGTGATACCGGCCCACGATTGGTGCTCGGTCGCATGGCCCGCGGAGAAGCGAAAGCTGCGGAGCCAGCCCCGGCAGTAGTCGGAGTAGAGGTAGTGTCCCGACAGCTCGGGGATCGCCGAGCCACGGTACACGTATCCGCCCGTGACTGAACAGCCTTCGGTGTGGAGGTACTCGTGCACGGGCAGCGTGAGCAAACCACCCAAATTGCAGTTCGCGCTCGGGTTGTAGCAGGCTGAGCCCTCCATGAGGCGCCAGCCATAGTTGAGGCCCGCGGCGGTCGTTGAGGCCACGTTCACCTCCTCCCGCGCATCCTGCCCCACGTCGGCGATGTAGAGCATCCCCGCCGGAGCATCGAAAGAGAAGCGCCACGGGTTGCGCAGGCCGTACGCCCAGACCTCCGCGCGCGCGCCAGCCACGCCGATGAACGGATTACCGGCCGGGATCGTGTAGGGAAGTGTTCGCACATCGATGCGCAGCACCTTGCCGAGTAGGGTAGCCAGGTTCTGAGCGTTGTTCTGCGGATCACCGCAGCAGCGCCCGTCGCCAGGAGCAAGGTACAGCATGCCATCGGGTCCGAACGCGATGAGGCCGCCGTGGTGCTCGTTCCCACCGTGGGGGATGGTGATCACGATGCCGGCGGCGCCTCCTGCGACATTGCTCCCCGGAGTGGAGCCGAACCGCTCCACGACCATGTCGCCACTCAGGTCCACGTAGTAGACGTAGAAATAGCCGTTCGTGGCGTACTGCGCGTCGAATGCCATGCTGAGCAGCCCTCGCTCGCCGACGAAGTTCACCCGGGCGCGGATGTCGAGGAAGGGCGCCGCCAGCAGCGTGTTGTTTTCGACGATGCGGATGCGTCCGTGCCGCTCGACGACGAATTGACGTGCGTCGCCGTCGGGCGCGGTGAGGAAGACCGGTTCCGTGAGCCCCTCCGCAATGAGCTGCAGGCTCAGTTGCAGCGCCGCGCTGCCGTAGGTCACCGTCGCTGTGCTCGTGGCGCCATCCGTGACGTCGCTCGTCTGGCTCCCAAGCGCCGGCCTATGCGTCGTCAGGTTGCTGCCGACGACCGCGGCCGAGATGGTGTAGGTC
>JALZIF010000092.1 GCA_030860435.1 Gemmatimonadota bacterium
GCCGTGTCCAAGGCGCTCCGCCCGAGCTCCGGCAGACCGCTTTCAGACCGGCCGGGAGCTGGCCCAGGCCCTCAACTCGCTAGACACTCAGGCGCCCCGGGCGGGTGGATGCCGGGCGCCGCGCCGCCTCATCGCATATGCAGCGGCGGTGGCGTTACTTCTGTCAGGCGGGTACGGCGCCATCATACGCGCGCGCGACCCCGGTGCGCCGGAAGCGCGATACGTCGTCGCCGGCCGCGCGGCGGCGATTGCCGTCCTCCCGTTCGTCAATCTGAGCGCCACCGACGACGAGTTCTTCGCCGCCGGCATGACCGAGGAGTTGATCAACTCCCTCGCCAGGGTCAGCGGGCTGCGCGTGGCGGCCCGCACCTCCGTATTTGCCTTGCGGGGAAAGGAGCTCGACGTGCGCACCGTCGGCGACACGTTGGGCGTCACTTCCGTGCTCGAGGGGAGCGTGCGGCGAGCCGGGAACCCCCTTCGCGTCACGGCCCGGCTTGTGAACACGGCGGACCGGTATCGGCTCTGGTCCGACGATTTCGACCGCGAGGTGGCCGACGTCTTCGACGTGCAGAACGAGATCGCCAATGCGATCGTCGATGAGTTGCGTCCGCGGCTGAGTCCAGGCAGGGGTGGCTCGGTCGCCACCGGGTACGCGACTAGCGACATGGAAGCGTACGAGGAGTACCTGAAAGGCCGCTTCCTCCTGAACATGCAAGGGACATCCGGCACGCCCCGCGCCCTGGAGCACTTTCAGCGTGCCGTCGCGCGGGATCCCAATTTCGCGCGTGCCTATGCCGGCATCGCGTCCGCCCAAACACGCATGGGAGTGCTCGGCCGCTTTCGCCCCGAGGAGGAGATGCCCAAGGCGATCGTCGCCGCGGACCGCGCACTGGCGTTGGACAGCACTCTGGCGGAAGCCCACACCGCGGTGGCCCACATCCTCATGGTGTGGGAGTGGGATGAGGCCGTCGCCTGGCTGGAACGCGCCTACCGCGAGCGCGCCCCGTTCATAGAGGCGATCGACGTGATCTCGGGGCTGGAGTCTGTCCGCGGGGATCCGCGCTTCGCCGTGTTGCGGAGGAAGCTCGGGCTCGCGGGGTAGGCGCGATTTGCGAACGCCTCCTGACGGTCTTGCAGGAGATGTTCGCGCGTTAGGTGAACGACCGCAGCAGGCTACCGGGCCGCAAGACCCACCTTCGTCATCAGGCGCGTGAAGCGTGGGTCGGCTCGCAACGGGTCATAACCCGGGTGCACCTTGAGCCACGTCAAGCCGGCCGATCGCGCCGCGTAGGCGCTGTCCAGCCACGCGAACGCTTTCTCTTTATCGCCAAGGCTCACGTATACACGCGCCATGTACTCCGGCCGCACATAGCGGCTCAGTACTACGCGCTCGAGGTCTTCGACGATGCGCCGGGATTCATCGTGTCGCCCCAGCGCCGCGAACGCCCTGGCGATCGCTTCCGGCGAGCGAACGTAGCCAAGCTCCTGCGCTCGCTGAAACATCAATAGCGCATCGGCGGGCATTTCGTTCGCGAGATATGCCTCGCCCATGACGATGTACAGGCCGCCCACGCCGGGATCCAGCGCCAACGCTCGCCGCCCCGCCTCGAGGGCCTCGTCGTACCGGCGAAGCCAGACGAGCGTGCCCGCCAACCCAGCAACGTACCTCACATTCATGGGATCCAACTCGATGGCCTTCTGTATTTCGGCGAGCGCCGGCTGTTCTCGCCCGGTGGTGCGAACGAGGACGGTGCTGACATACGCGTGGGCCAACGGATCGTTCGGCGTGAGCGCGAGTGCCCGCCTGAACGCGCGTTCGGCCCCCGCGAAGTCCCACTCATACGCCATGAGAACCGTGCCCAGTGCGGCATGCGCCTGCGCCAACGTGGAATCGAGCACGAGGGCGTTGATGGCGGCCGCCTTCGCCTTTGGGTACGCCTCCTTCGGCGGCAGCCAGTCGTCCGCCAGGGAGCTCCATGTCTCGGCGATGCCAGCCCATGGCAGAGCAAATTTGGGGTCCTCCGCGAGCGCCTCCTCGTAAAGCTCGATGCTCTTGCGGAGATCAGGCTCCGTGAATCTGTTGAAAAAGAAGCGGCCTCGGAGGTACAGGTCGTATGCGGAAACGCTGCTCGTGTGCTGCGTGACAACAGGCGCTCCGCCGCGGAGGTCTAGTCGGAGCCGCAGCGAGCCGACGATGGCGCGCGATATCTCATCCTGAACGGCGAAAACGTCCTCCAACTCTCGCTCGTAAGTCTCGGACCAGAGCGCCGAGTCCGCGGCGACGTCGATGAGCTGCGCGGAGATTCGGAGCCTCGTGCCTGCCTTCCGAACGCTTCCCGCGAGGACGGTACCCACCCCGAGCTTCGCCCCGATCTCACGGATGTCCTCGTTCCTCCCCTTGAAGGCAAACGCGGACGTGCGCGAAGCGACGCGCAGCCCTTCCACTCTCATCAGCCCATTGATGAGCTCTTCGGTAATCCCGTCCGAGAAGTACTCGTTCTCGGGATCCGCGCTGATGTTGAGAAAGGGGAGAACGGCGACAGACTTGGCCGCCGCCGCCCCGTCCAAGCCACTGCGTCGAGGCGCCTGCGATCCGTCACCCGCTGACGCGGGGCCGCCGATCAGGGAAAGCGAGTGATAGCCGCCAAGTCCGAGCAAGAGGGTCAGACCCGCAAAGGCAACGGCACGGCGGAGCGGCGGACCACGTGGCACACCACGTCGCGCACCGCCTGTGCCTGGCGCGACCACACGCGCTCCATGCGACGCAAGCGCCCTGCTGCCGCTTGTCACGGCGAGTGTCTCCAGCTCGCGCAGCACTTCCTCAGCCGTCTGCGGTCGGTCCGCCGGGTGCTTCTCCAGGCAGCACATCACCAGGGCTGCCAGAGCCGCCGGTACAGCGGGGCGATAGCTCGTCACCGGCTCGGGCGCCACTGTCGCATGGGCCGCCAACATGGCCTGCGGCGAGAGTCCGCTGAACGGCGTACGCCCAGTCAGGAGCTCGTAGGCCATCACGCCGACACTGTACAGGTCTGCCCGGTGATTGGTGGCCGGATCGGCGGCGGCCTGTTCCGGGGCCATGTAGCTCGGCGTGCCGAGCGCGATTCCGACGGAGGTGACTGAACCGTAATCGGTGGCAGCCCGGAGCGCCTTCGCTATACCGAAGTCAGTGACCAGCGCGTGATGTCGGGAGACCAGGACGTTGTCCGGCTTGAGATCGCGATGCACGACGCCGCGTTCGTGAGCATAGCACAGCGCATCGATCACGTCGCGGAGAAAGCGCACCGTCTCTCCCACCGGAAGCTCGCCCGCGCGCGCAAGCCTTTCACGAAGCGACTCCCCATCGATCAAGGGCATCGTGTAGAACACCAACCCGCCGCCTTCGCCCGCGCTCAACAGGGGGACGATGTGCGGGTGGTGTAGTCGGGCCGCGAGCTGCACCTCGCGCCTGAACCGTTCACTGCTGACTTCCGCGGAGAGCTCGGGCGGCAGCACCTTGACGACCACCTGACGGCCGAGCGCGGTCTCCTCCGCTACGAACACGCGACTCATCCCGCCACCGCCCAGCTCTCGGTCGATGACGTAGCCGCTACCCAGCGCCGCCTGCAACTGGTCTCGAAGATCCATGGGTTCTCGCTACGCACGGGCCCAGCCGACACTCCCGCTCACCGCTCCCGCCACTGCCGGGAGGCGTCCACAGTATACTCTCCGCCCGTGCCCGCCGCTCGCCCGGCGACGGAATCCACGTGGCTCACGGCGATGCGGAGCTCCGTGAGCGCAATCACGGTCTCGATGGTGCGCAATGCGCCCAACAAGATAGCGGGCGTCAATCTCACTTACCATCTTGTCGGATCGGATGCGACCGAGGAGTGAACCGCCATGAGCACGGACCAGGCACCACCCAGCGGCCCGGACCTGACGCGCGGCGTTCCGGAGACCGACATCCCAGACGGCGGGATGATCGCCGGTCATGTTGATGACAAAGCCGTTCTCGTCGCTCGCAAGGGCCATGAGATCTTCGCTATCGGCGCCACGTGTACGCACTACGGCGCGCCACTCGCGGAAGGCCTCATTGTGGGCGACACGGTGCGCTGTCCCTGGCATCACGCCTGCTTCAGCCTGCGCACTGGGGAAGCGCTTCGCGCGCCCGCTCTGAACCCGGTCGCGCGCTGGGGGGTGGAGCAGTGCGACGGCAAGATCCGGGTTACGAGAGAGCTGGAGGCGGCCGACGGGGCGACACCGGTGCCTCGACGCGCCCCGATTCCGTCCCCGCCGGCCT
>JALZIF010000123.1 GCA_030860435.1 Gemmatimonadota bacterium
GCGCCGCAGCGCGGGCGCGCACTGGTCGGCGTTGTCACGGACACGTTGGGCGCACCGCTTCCGTTCGCCTTCATCACCGAAGTGCGGGGACGGAAGAGTGCGGTTGCCGACGACTCGGGCCGCTTCCGCATCGAGGGGCTAAATGGCCGCCTGTCGTTCAACGTCCGGCGAATCGGATACCGGCCGGAGCTATTCACGACCGACCTGTCGGGGGATAGCGCGGTGTCGGTCATCTTTCCCGGGGCGTGAACGTGAAGACCCAGACGGACGATCCGACCCAGTTCATTCCTATCGGGCGCGGCGGCTGCATCATGAGCGTTTGGGTCGTTGGCTTCCTGGTGCAGAAGGGCGATGCGTTCAACCTGTCCGGAATGATGACGGCGTCCCAGGGCCGGAGCACAATGAGCATGGGGATCGACCGGCTAGTCTCCGCGAACGAGGTGCGCGCGATGGAGATTTACCCGTCGGGGCCGGGGACGCCCATGGAGTTCCAGAACCAGCAGAATCACGGGTGTGGCGTGGTGGATCTGGACGAAGAGGTAGGGACGGGGGTAGAGTCGAGCATCGAGCGTCGAGCGTCGAGCGTTGAGCGTAGAGCGTAGAGCGTAGAGCGTAGAGCGTAACCGTGCAGCAGCAGGACGCGCTCCTTCCCACCTGCTCCCGTCTCGCTGCTCACCGCTTGACCCTTAACGCTCAACGCTCTACGCTCGACACACTCAACGCTCAGGCTTCCCAGTCATGGAACCCGTCGTCCAACTCGACCGCGTGGGTAAGTCATTCGGCGAACACCGCGCCGTCGAGGGTCTCTCGTTCAGGGTGCGCCGCGGCGAGGTGTTCGCACTGCTCGGACCTAACGGCGCAGGGAAGACCACCACCGTGCGGATGCTTGTCGGCGTGATCCGGCCCGACGAAGGGTGCATTATCGTCTCGCTGGACGCGGGCCACCCACGTCCTCCCGGCTGACAGGACAGGATACCTACTCGAGGACCGTGGCCTTTACCGCGACATACCGGTGCTCCGCACGCTGGTCTACTTCGGCCGCCTGCGCGGGCTGGAGAAGAACGAGGCGAAGCGCCGCGCTTTGGAATGGCTCGAGCGCCTGAATCTCCTTGACCGGAAGGACGAGCGCGTGGACGCGCTCTCCAAGGGCAACCAGCAGCGCGTACAGTTCATCGCCTCGCTAATCCACCGGCCCGCGCTCGCCATCCTCGACGAGCCATTCACGGGGCTCGATCCGCTCAGCCAGGAGTTTTTCCTCAGCCTCGTGAGCGAGCTACGCGAGGCTGGCACCACGATCATCCTGTCCGCACATCAGATGGACCTTGTGGAGCGCAGCCGATCGCGTGCTCCTCATGAACAAGGGACGCGAGATCCTCTCCGGCTCCGTCGAGGAGCTTCACGGCCGGCTCGACGCTCGCCCACGCGTTCGGCTCACGCTCGAGGACAGTGACACGGTAAATGCATTGCGTGAAGATCTGGATGTCGAGGACATCGCAGTCGGCAACGACGATCCCAACGACGTGCAGGTCAGATTGCGCGACGGCGCGGCCGTAGCGCCCTTTCTCGCGCGTGCCGTGACACGTGTTGGAGTGCGAAGCATCAGTACTGAGCCACCACGCCTACACGACATCTTCGTTCGCGCGATCCGCGAGGATGACTACCGACGATTCGGGAGTGCCCCCTGAGCCACGCGAAGCTCAGCTGGCTGGTCGCCGGGTGGGAGTTCCGGCGCTACTTCAAGTGGAAGGATCAGGCCCTCGGGCTCATGATCTTCGTCGTCATGGGCGCGATCGGATACGGAGCGAGCCGCGTGGTCGGCGGCGAACGCCGCCCCATGACGGTGGCCACGTCAGGCATTGAGCTGGTGGCACCGGCTAAATGGCGCGTCCTGGTGGTGCCCGCCCCCGCAGAGCACGGCGCACGTGCAGCGATGCTCCGCGACGGCGACGCAGAGGCCATCCTTGCCCGCCTGGGCGACGGGACGTTCGAGCTCCTCGTAGCGAAGGACCCCCGCTACCTCCCTGAGCTCCAGGCGCTCGTCGCCGAGCACGTGCGCCGCGAACGACTGGCCACCTCAGGCCTGTCGGAATCGGAGCTCGCCGGGATCCTCAGCCCACCGGAGCTAAGGGTTCATTTCACAGATCCCGACCGCGGCAGAACAGGGAGGGCCGAGAAGATCGCGGCCGGCGTGTTCCAGGGTTTGGTGCTGCTCGCGATCTTCACCAGCATGGCGTATCTGCTCACGGGTATCACTGGCGAGAAGCAACTCCGGGTCACCGAGTCGATCACCGCAATCATCCCGCCGCAAGCATGGATCGACGGCAAGATTCTCGGTATTTGCGCGTACTCCCTGGCGACAATCGGCAACATGGTGGTGGGTGGTCTTCTGCTAGCGCTCGTTGCCAAGCTCGCGTGGGGCTTCTCGCTCCCGGATGTGTTGGTTCGGCCGGGCGTGATACTCGTACTCATCGTGTATTCAATCCTCGCACTCCTATTCTGGACCGCCTTCTTCGCCGCGTTTGCGTCTACGATCGACGACCCAAACACCTCGACGCGCACGTCGGTCATGTTTCTGCCGATGATTCCGGTTGGGATGACCGTCTCGGTGCTGCGCGACCCGGATCACCTCAGCGCGCGCATCCTTGCGATGTTCCCGGTCACCAGTGCGTCAGCGATGCCGGCGCGGCTCATACTTTCGAATCCAGGTGTGCTGGAGATCGTGGTGTCGGTGGGGCTGCTCGTCGCCACGATCTGGCTCGTGCGTCGCTTGGCGGGCCGCGTCTTCGAGATCGGGATGCTGTTGTACGGTAAGGAGCCGACGATGAGCGAGATACTGCGCTGGGCGTCGGCGAAATCCGGTCGTGTTTGAGGAAAAGATTACCGACGTGGGCGCTCGGGCGTGAACGTGAAGACCCAAACGGACGATCGGACCAGTTCATTCCCATTGGGCGCGGTGGCTGCAGCCGAGGAGCTTGCGGAGCCAGCGGTGCTCCTTCTGCGGCTCTACCTTGGTCTGTAACTCCTGTTGGGTTTCTGTCGCCATCGCCTGGCCTCCTTCGTTAGGCTGCCAAGTCCGTTCACGTCCACGCTTTCGAATCGACGAACCCGGCTGCAAGGAGTTGGCCAGAGAGCACACCCTCCTCCCACTTGACACCGGGCCCCGACGCGCGCCAGAATATTCGCAGCGCGCTCTGGGGCGCCTCCTGTCCGCGGCAAGGGAGTTCCACTCCCGCCCATGTGGTTCGTAGCACGGCTTCGAACCTTCTTCCTGCCTGTACTCAGCGGACTTCAGGCGCACACGGAGGAAGGTTTCCATGAGCAGGAACCTCACGCCCCAGAGCTCCCTCGAGAACCTCAAGAGGGAAGCGAAGCGGTGGCTCAAAGCCATACGCGAGAACGACCCTAAGGCGCACGCCCGACTAGCGCGAGCGTGGCACCAGGGTCCCGCCAATCCAACCCTTCGCGACGTGCAACACGCACTCGCGCGGGAGCACGGGTTCCCCGGCTGGACGGAGCTCAAGGCCGATATCGCCGGGCGCGCCGCTGCCTCCTCGACCCTCTCGCGCGACGCGGCTATTCAGGCGTTGCTTGCCGCTGCCGACCACGGCGACGGGGCGCGAGTAGCCGAGCTGCTCGATGAGCATCCGGATATCGTGAACGAGCGCGCGGTGCTCTCCGCACACACCGGACTACGCGCCGCGCTCCACTTCGCGATGAACAGCGAGAGCGAGGCGATCGTGACCGCGCTTCTTTCTCGCGGCGCTGATCCTGACGTGCGCGACGAAGGCGACAACGCGATGCCCCTGCACTTCGCCGCCGAGCGTGGGAATCTCGGGATCGTTCGCCAATTGATCCAACACGGCGCGGACCCGATAGGCGCGGGCGACTATCACGAGCTGGAGGTCATCGGATGGGCAACATGCTTCGGACGCTCGGAGGATGTCGCCAATTATCTGCTCGCGCATGGCGCGCGACACAACATCTTCTCCGCTGTGGCGACCGGCGCCACCGACGCCGTTCGTGACGTCGTTGGCCGATCACGGGCCGACCTGGACCGGCCGATGGACGCGACCAATCAGCGCCGGCGTCCCCTGCACCTTGCGGTCGTGCGCAAGCGGCCGGCATCACTTGCCACACTGCTCGAGCTCGGTGCCGATACGGATGCGACGGATGCTGCGGGATTGACGCCCCTCGACCAGGCGGCGTTGAGCGGCGAGCGCGAGATGGCCCAGCGACTCCTCGATCATGGCGCGCGTATCGGTCTACCAGCCGCGGTGGCGCTCGGGATGTCTGACGAGATCGAGCGGCTGCTGCGGGACGACCCGCACTGGCTCCGGCCTGGCGGCCGGTGGGACAAGCTGATCATCCGTGCGAGCGCGCGCGCTCCCGGTCACGTCATCGAAGCGCTGATTCATGGCGGAGCATCGGTGCACGTGCGCGACGATCATCGCACTTCGGTGGACGGCACGCATGGCTACACTGCACTTCATGCGGCCGCATTTCACGGAAACGCGGACGCGGGGCGGGTGCTGCTCCGGCACGGCGCCAACCCCGCGGATCGTGAAGACAAGTACTGGGGGACGCCGGCCGGGTGGGCGGCCTACGCGGGACACACCGAGGTTCGTGATCTCATCCTCGATGGCGCGATCGACATCTTCGACGCGATCCAGTTCGACAGGAACGAGCGGATCGCTGAGATCCTGGCCCGCGACCCGCAAGCGCTCAACCGGCCGTTTCGCGAGCTCGTCACCGGTGAGAATTCGCCGGGGCCGTGGCTCGACGGCGCGTGGACACCAATCTCCTTCGCAGTCGCGAACGGCAAGCTCGACGCGCTGCGCATCCTCGCCGAGGCTGGCGCCGACCTGACGGTTCGCGATTCCGCGGGAAGAACACTTGTCGAGATGGCGACAGCGCACGGTCACGAGGATATCGCCGGGTTCCTGAAAGAGCGCGGGACGAGCGCGCCGCGCGTGAGTGCCGGCGGCAATCTGGACGAAGGTGTCGCCAATTTCCTGCGGATGGCGTGCCTCGACTGGCGCGTCGGCGGCTCGCAGCGAGCCATGCGCATGCACGATGCCGGGCGCGTGCTCGCGCGAAACCCGGAGCTCGCGCGGGCCAACATCTACACCGCCGTGGCGTGCGGCGAGCTTGAGGAGGCGCGGAGGATTCTCGATGAGCGGCCCAAGGCCGCCTCGGAGATCGGCGGACCCAGGTCGTGGCCACCGCTGCTCTACCTCTGCGCGGCGCGCCTTCCGCAACCGGCGGCGAGCGAGAACGCGGTCGCCATCGCGCGTCTCCTGCTCGAGTTTGGCGCCGATCCTAACGTATTCTATCTGGGCGGCAATGCCGACATTCACTACACCGCGCTTACCTGCGTCCTTGGTCGAGGCGAAGAGCAGGCGTCGATGCATCCCAGAGCGTGCGAGCTCACGGGTCTACTATTGGAGCACGGCGCGGATCCGTACGACGGCCAGGTGCTGTACAACGTGTTTGCCGACAACACGTCCCGTCACCTGCTTGACGACGACATCATCTGGCTGCTGGAGCTCATGTACGAGCATTCTGTGCGCCGCGGCCACCAGGCCGACTGGAATGATCCCGCGTGGCCGATGTTCGACATGCGCGGGGCGCCGTCGCTCGGTCACGAACACCGCCGCCATCGCGGCGCACACTTCATGATAGGCGCGGCCGTGGACCGAAATCTCCTCGCGCTCGCCGCGTGGATGCTGGCGCACGGAGCGGGACCCGACAGCCCTTGGGGAACGCACCCCGCCACGAATCATACGCTTCATCAACAGGCGTTGGCTCGCGGGTACGCGAGAATGGCGCAGTTTCTCGTGCGCTACGGTGCCACGCCCACGCCGCTCCCGCTCGAGGATTACGATGCCTTCGTCAACGCGTGCCTCGAGATGAACCGCCCGCGCGTGCGTGCTCTCGCTGAGCAGCATCCCGAGTACGGGCGCGATCCGCGCGCACTGTTCGCGGCCATGGAGCACGACCGCGCCGACGTGGTCGAGATGCTGCTCGACCTTGGTGTGTCGCCCGACATCGAGGATTCAGGGCACGGCAGGGTGCGTGCGCTGCACGTCGCTGCGGCGAAGGGAGCGGAGCGGTGCGCAACACTCCTGATCGAGCGTGGTGCCGACGTCGATTGGCGTGAGACGAGCCACGGCAATGTTCCGCTCGGCTGGGCGTCGTTCTTCCAACAGGCGCGGATGGTCGATCTGCTCGGGAGGTACAGTCGAGACGTCTGGGCGCTCACGTATGCCGGCCGGGTCGAGCGCCTGCGTGATGTGTTACGCGAAGAGCCGGCGTTAGCGCGTAAGACGAGCAGCGAGGGCAACACGCCGCTCATGTGGCTGCCTAGCGAGGCAGCGGCCGCCTTCGAGATCGCGTCGCTGCTCGTTGAGCACGGTGCGGATCCCACTCCTGGGAACGTGCAAGGGTTGAGCGCGGCGGACATTGCGACCACGCGTGGGCTCGACGACGTGGCGGAGCGGTTGCGTTCGGCCGGTGGCTGAGTTGCGGCGCGTGGGTTGAAGCCGAAAGCGATCCTCAACGACGATGATGCTGACGATCATCAAGGAGGCGATGGCTCCCTCGTCACCGCGTAACGAAACCTGTGCGGTGGTGACGATGCACGGCCCTGCTACGGCGAGATGATGAAGTTGAAGGTCTGCTCGACGAGCACCGCTACGGCCCGATCGCCCGCTTCGGCCGGAAGAAACCGCAATCTTGGCAGCACATCACGTACCGCGTCTTCGAAAAGCGGGTGTGTCGCGGACAGAACGGCAACGCTCCGCAGACGCACCTTTCCGTTCGCGTCAATCACGAAGCGCGCGCGAACCGATCCCTGCGCTCGTGCAAGTCGGAGTGCTTCCGGATAGCGTGGCACAGGATTGTCAGCCCTGGCGAGGCCTGCCTTTTCCGCGTGTGCAACAACTCCCGTTGATCCCGCCGTGGCTCGTTCATTGGCAGTCGCGGATATCGGCCCGACGGATTGACGAATGGTCGGATTCTCGAACACGCCTTTCAGATGCGAATCGATTGGAGGGAGGGAAGGCGGCGTGATAGCAAAGTCGAGGATAGTTGTCGCCACGAGTGGAGGCGGCGCAGTTTCTCCGCTTGGCCGCGAAGGGAACGAAGGCGCAGAGGTGCCGCGGCAAGAGTTTCTACCGGAGGTGGGACGAAGACCAGTGAATGAACGGGCGTTGCCACGGCTACCGGCGGCGCGGAGCCGCCCGTCGTCGCCGCTAACATGCCCCCTATCAATAGAGTGTGAACGGTTACGCTGAAAATGATCGATCCACCTAAGCGTCTGTGCTTCGGTGTAGCATTGCAACCTCCATCGTCGGCTTCTGAAACCGCCCCTGAATGGACAGTAAGGAGCCGTTATTGAAGGAGCGTTGTCGAACGATTAAGGATCGCTTCCGTCCGGATTATGCGATGGCGTTGCTTGATGAGCTTTTGCAGGACCTCCGCTTTGCCGTGCGCGCCTTACGCGCATCTCCAGGCTTTGCGGCCACGGCGCTGCTCACGCTGGCGCTCGGCATAGGAGCCAACACCGCAATCTTCAGCGTCGTGCGCGGCGTGCTTCTCAAGGAGCTCCCCTTCCGGCAACCCGATCGCGTAGTACGCATCTGGCATGCGCATCGAATCAACGAGATCGAGCGGGGCGCGGTTTCAGAGCCCGACTTTTTGGACTGGCGCGCGCAGAGCGAGATGGCGGAGTCGATGGGCGGCTATTTCTTTGCCGATGGCTTGAGCGGGCTGGACCTGACCGGCAGCGGCGATCCGGAATGGCTGTCCGTCGCACTGGTGACCGACGGATTCTTCGAAACGCTCGGCACGCCAGCGGTGACAGGTCGCTCGTTGCGCAGTGAGGAGCACGTCGCCGGCCAGGATCGGTCGGTGGTGATCAGTCATGGGTTCTGGACGCGCCGATTCGGTGGGGATCCGTCGTTCGTCGGCCGTACGGTGACGCTCAACGACGAGCCGTTCCAGGTCGTCGGCATCATGCCACCCGGATTCACCTACCCCGCCGACTGCACGATCGACGCATGGATCCCGCTCTCGTTCTTCGGACCCGATGACATTGGCCGGTCGCGAGCGGCTCAGTTTCTGGGTGTTATCGCTCGCATGAAGGCGGGCGTGACGGAACCGCAACTCAAAGCCGAACTGGGGAGCATCGTCGCCAGGCTATCGCGTGAGCACCCCGAGAATCCCGGATGGGACGACGTCACTATTGCGAGCATCCGTGAATCCATGCTCGGGGAGGTGCGACAGCCGCTGACCGTGTTGATGGTTGCCGTATCCATGCTGCTCCTCGTCGCGTGCGTCAACATTGCAAGTCTTTTGCTCGCCCGTGCGACGGGGCGGCGACAGGAGCTGGCGGTGCGTGCGGCGCTCGGCGCGGGACGCTGGCGCGTCGCCAGGCAGCTGCTCACCGAAAGCCTGACGCTTGCCTTACTTGGCGGCGTGCTAGGAATCGCATTCGGATTCGCCGCTGTGCGCGTCCTTGCCACGGCGAGTGCGAGCGAGCTGCCGCGAGCCGGTGACATTGGCGTCGATGCGACCGTCCTGGCATTTACGCTAACGGTTTCGATCCTGTCCGGCCTGCTCTTTGGCATCGTGCCGGCGATGCGCGCGTCGTCCGGCCTCCAAGGGTCGCTGCGTGCCGGGGCCCGCGGAACGGTGGGCGGCGCAGGACAGAAGCTCCGCAGCGCGCTGGTGGTCGCCGAGGTGGCGCTTGCAGTGATCCTCGTGGTTGGGGCGGGGCTCGCGACCAACGTGAACGCGGTTCGGCAGGCGATCTGGTCGCAGGATCCAAGCCAGACCATTACGAGCCTGACGACGCTGGAATCCGTGCTCGGCACTGCCGTCGCGCGGCCGCGCCTGATGGCCTGGCTGCTCGCGTTGTTCGGTGCGATCGGCCTCACGCTGGGCGCGTTAGGTATATTTGGGGTGCTCGCGTACGCCGTGAATCAGCGTCGCCAGGAGATCGGCCTTCGCGTGGCGCTCGGCGCTCCGCCACGCGCTGTGTTGCGATTGGTCGTGAGGCAGGGAATGCTCCTCGCCGCCACCGGGGTTGCCACAGGCGTAGCGGCCGCATTGCTCCTTACGCGATGGATGCAGGGTGTGCTATTCGACATCCGGCCGTCAGACCCCATGACCTTCATTCAGATGACGGTGGTGCTAATGGCGGCGGCGCTACTGGCGAGCTGGCTACCGGCGCGCCTGGCACTGGCGATTGATCCGGTGAGCGCACTGCGGTACGACTGAATGAGGATGGTCGGCGCGATGTGCGACGGGGGACCGGTAGCGCCGGCGAGCGCGGGACTTGTGCGGACAGCTGGATGCGCCACGCGGCCCCGACGGTACGCCGGGGCGGTTGGCGGGGAGGATAAACCGTGCGGGCGGTGGGGGGCGGGAGCCGCCGCTGAGGGGGGGGACCAACCCATCCCCCGCAGCCCGCAACCCTCACCCTGCCTTCTACACCGCGTCCGACAACGAGCTGAAGTTGAAGTCCCTGACCCGCATGCTCGGCACCACCAGCCCAGCCGAGGTTGGCTCGGCGCGGCCAAGTTCGTCGATACGACTGAGCATGAGGAGCGGCGAGTCGTTGAAGCGGAAGTTCTTGAGTGGGCGCGTGACCTTTCCATTCTCGATCAGGAACGTCCCGTCGCGCGTGAGGCCGGTGAGCATCACGGTACGCGGATCGAGGAAGCGGATGTACCACAGGCGCGTTACGAGTATTCCGCGCGCGGTGCCGGCGACCAGCTCGTCGACTGACTTGGTGCCACCGGACATCTTGAGCCCGCCGCCGTTGCCTGACGGCTCCTTCGACTGCTTCTGCGCCCAGAAGCGCGGATAGGCCAGGTTGGTCAGGACGCCTTTCTCGATCCAGACGGTGCGCCTGACGGGCAATCCTTCCCCGTCGAACGGCTGTGTGAGAAGGTCGACGTCGGTCGGGTCCGAGTAGATCGTAACGCGCTCGTCGGCGATCTTCTCCCCCACCTTCGTGCCGCCATCGGGCTTCGAGAACGGGCTGCGTCCCTCGTCCGCGGAGCGAGCCGCGAGGGAGCCCCTTATCGTCGGGATGAGATCGGCCACGGCCTGCGGCTCCAGAACGACGGTGTACATCCCGGGTTCGACCGCCTGCGGATTGCGTGAGGCGATTCCCTTCGCCGCGGCCCGGCGCCCGATGTCCGCCGGATCGATCGCCGCCCAGTCGAGCGCACCCTTGGCGGCGTAGCCGGACCCGGTCCCATCCGGCGTGCGGACGGTAGTGGAGAGGCTGGCCTCGGTGCCGCGATGGTAGGCAAAGAGCCCGCGGCTCGTCGCCACGGCGCGTGCCGCCGCCGACACCTCGAGGAAGCCAGCGACGAACAGATCGCCTGACGCTGTGCCACCCGCCTGCTTCACGCCATCGAAGACACGTTGGACGGCGAGCGCCCGAGCTTCGGGGCCGAGATCCGCGGTGGTCCGCGCGAACCCCTCCACCGCGGCGTATTGCTGGGCTCCGAGCTCGGGCATGATCTCGGGATCCTCGGGGGACAGTCTCGCGATGCGTTCCGACGTCTCGACCGCCCTCGCGAGCGCGGCGTCGTCGAGGACGTTAGTCGTGACGGACGCCCGCCGGCGCCCGACCGTGCTGCTGATCGTGAGCCCCGTGTCGGTGGTACCGCCGGCGGTGGTGATCTCGTTGCCGGCGAAGCGCGTGTTGCCGCTCCATCCGGACGTGATGCTGACGCGGGCTTCGTCCGCCTTGCTCAGCGCAAGGGCGCGCTTGGCGAGGGACTCGGCCTGGTCGCGAGTTAGAAGGGATTCGGACATACGCTCTACGCCTGCCTCCCAGTGTTCACGATGTTCACGTCCCTGAACCGCGCCGGCGGGCAGCCGTGGCTCACGGAGTTGCTCTGACTGGGCTCCCCCTTGCCATCGCCAAATGAGCCGCCGAGCCAGTAGGTCGATTTGCCGCCGATCATGTCCATCGAGTTCCAGAACGCCGGCGTTGACGACTGGTAGGCTGCGTCCTTCACCATCCCGGTGATCTTCCCACCCTTGATCTCGTAGGCCACCTGGCCGGAGAACTGGAAGTTGTAGCGCTGCTGGTCGATGGACCACGAGCCGCGGTTCTTGAACACGATCCCGCGGTCGGTGTCGGCGATGATGTCGTCGAGCGAGACCTCGCGCTCCCCCGGCATCAACGAGATGTTCGGCATACGCTGGAACTGCACGTCCGACCACGATTGGGCGAATGAGCAGCCGTGCGAGCGTGTGACGCCTGTGAGCTTGCTGATCCAGGCCGCCTGGTCGCGCGTCGTCTGGTAGTCCTTGAACATCCCCTTCTCGACGATGAGCCACTCCTCGGACGGCACACCCTCATCGTCCCACGCCACACGTGCGAGCGACTCGGCCTCCGTGCGGTCCGCCCGCACGTTCATGGACTCGGGACCATACTTAAGCGTTCCGATCACTTTCTCCGGCGGGGCCAGGAAGGACGTGCCGGCGTAGTTCGCCTCGTATCCCATCGCGCGATCCAGCTCTGTCGGGTGTCCGATGCTCTCGTGGATGGTGAGCCACAGGTTAGTGGGGTCGAGGATGAGGTCGTACCGCCCGACCTCCACGCTCTTTGCGGACAGCTTTTCCACCGCCAGCGAGCCCCAAGCTTCGGCATTGCCGGGCATGTCGAGCCCGGTGACGTACTCCCACCCCGAGCCGCGCGGCGCTAGCTCGTGCGTGTAGCTCTGGAAGTCGCCGCTACGGATGGCCGTCGCGGTGAACTGCGGCCCGACGCGGATGAACGTTTGCGAGGTGAGCGTTCCGTCCGTCGTCGCGAGGTGCTTCTCCTCGCGCAACAGTGCGAGGCCGGAATTGACGAATCGTATTCCACTCACCTTGAGAGCGGCCTCGTTCGCGGCGAACAGCAGCGCGACCTTCTCCTCGATCGACACCTCGAGCGGGTCGACGCGCACCGGTGTTCGCCACGTCCCGACTACAGCCTTCACGGGCGCCAGCTCCACTGGGCGCCGCTGCAGCGACTTCGCCGCCCGCGCGATCCGCGCCGCCTCACGAGCAGCGTTGCGTACCCCGTCCGTCGACAAGTTGCTCGTCGCCGCGAATCCCCACGACCCGTCGACCAACGCGCGCACCCCGATCCCGAACGACTCGGCGTCGTTCACCCCCGTCACCTGCCGCTCGCGGGTGGCAATGAACTGGCGCCGGTAACGCCCGATGCGAGAGTCGGCGTAGCTGGCGCCGGCGTCACGGGCGGCTTGGAGTGCCTCGAGCAGCAGCTCTTTGATGTTGGGCTCAGCGCCGGGATTCGGCGCGGGATAGTCGCTGGCGGCTAGAGGACGCGCGATCGCGAGGCCGACGGCGGCGGTTGTGGTGGTTCTGAGGAAGTCTCGGCGTGTCGTGCGCATGTGGCGGCAGGTTGGGGCCCGAGTCCGGGCCGGGGTCAGGGTCAGGGTCAGGGTCGCTGCGGGCGATCCCGATAGTCAATGCAGAACAAGGATGCGAAGCGACGGATATCTGGAGCGTAACCTGGCATCGCACCCGGAGGATGGCATGGATGAGCGGGGCGGCGACAGGGCGCGCTCATACCGAGAGCTGCGCGCATGGCAAAGGGCGATGGAGCTCGCGGTCGAATGTCACGTACTTGCTGAGCGAGTCCGCCGGCGCAATCCGTCTTTGGCCGGCCAGCTCCTACGCGCCGCGACATCCGTGCCGGCAAACATCGCCGACGGCAACGGGCGCCGAACGCGGCCAGACTACCTGCGACATCTATCGATAGCCAATGGTTCGTTACTCGACCTGGAGACACACATCATGCTCGCGGCGCGCTTCTCCCTTGTTCAGCAGCACGAGATCCAACGGGCGCTCAGCCTGAGCTCGGTCGTGGGCCGACTTTTAGCGGGGCTCATCCGAAGACTCAGGGAGGACCCGGAGCACCGACCCTGACCCTGACCCAGACCCAGACCCAGACCCAGACCCAGACCCAAGGCCGCTCACTCGTACCTCAGCGCCTCGATCGGGTCCAACCTCGCCGCCCGCCTCGCCGGCCACACACCGAACATCACGCCGATGAGCGCCGCGAAAAAGAACGAGAGCGCGATAGATGACGACTGGACCGCGGTGTTCCACTGGAACTGCCAATCGAGATAAGTCGCAGTGCCAACGCCTAGCGCGATTCCGATCAGGCCGCCGAGCAGCGACAGGACGACCGCCTCGATCAGGAACTGGAGCAGCACGTTCATCCGGGTCGCGCCGAGCGCTTTGCGGACCCCGATCTCTCGCGTGCGCTCCGTGACGGAGACGAGCATGATGTTCATGATCCCGATCCCGCCGACGAGCAGGCTCACTATCGCGATTCCGAGCAGTAGTCGTGAGAACACCTCCGTCGACTCGCCAAGGGTGTTCAGGATGTCCGACTGGTTCCGGATGCTGAAATCGTCCGGCCGCCCAGCGCGTAGGCGGTGCTCGCGGCGCATGATGCGCTGGATCTCGACCATCGCGTTGTCCATCTCCGCCGGCTGGTCGCTCGCGGCGAGAACGTTGATCGAGCGGAGGCGATCGGTGCCGAACACGCGGAAGCGCGCGGTATTGAGCGGGATGAGGATCTGGTCGTCCGGGTTGAACCAGCCCATCGACTGTCCTTTGGTCTCCAGGATGCCGATCACCTCGAACTGGAGGCCGCGGATCCGAACGTGCTGCCCGATCAGCGCTTCCGGACGCTCGATGCCGAGAGCTTCCACCACGAACGGCCCGGCGACGGCGACGCGGCGGCGTCCCTCGTCATCGCCGGCCGTGAACATCCGCCCAGCGGCGAGCTTGGAGTTGCGCACCTCGAGGTAGTTCGCCGTCGTGCCTATGATCGACGTGTTGGCGTTCCTGTTCAGATACTGCACCTGGAGTTGCCGTTGCATCTCGGCTTGCACCGCGGTGATGTGCTGGCCGCGCTCCTCGATCGCGAGCGCGTCCTTCATCGTCATGCGCTGCTGGTCGGTCGTGCGGACGCCGCCCATCCCCATCGCCTGACCCGGAGAAACGGTCAGCAGCCTCGTGCCGAGCGACGCGATCCGCTCCTCGACCGCCTGCTGCGCTCCGGAGCCAAGCGCGACCATCGCGATCACCGCCGCGACGCCGATGACGATGCCGAGCATCGTCAGGAACGATCGGAGCTTGTTGACGCGTAGCGCGCCCAGCGCAACGCTCAGGATCTCGCCCAGAAGCATGCTATGGCCTCGCGCCAGCACGCGGCGTTGCGCCGCCAGTCGTGCCACCCTGTTGCGGCGGCTGCCGCTGCATGCCCGGCACGCCGCCACCGCCGCTGCGCTCGCGGAAGCGGTCGAGGCTCTCCTGGCGCTGCGCCTGGAGCGCGGCGGCGGCGAGAAGGGCGACCTGCTCGCCCTCCTCGAGCCCGCTCACCACTTCACTGTAATCGTAGTTGCTGACCCCGAGCCGCACGATGCGCGGCTTGAAGGTCCCGCTATCGGCGACGAACACGAGACCTGGACGCGAGCGCGTCCGCGATGTGCCCGGGCTCGCGCCAGCCTCCGCCGGCCCGGCGTCGACCCGGACGCGACACGCCATCGCCACACGCATGTCCACACCCAGCTCAGCATATATCGCGCGACTGTTGGTCATGAGTTGCTCGCGGTCGATCTCGCCCGCTCGCATCCGGTCGCGCAACGCATCGAGCTTGCCCTGCGCATCAGGCGCTTTGCCGAACGCCGCGCGAACCTCCTCGCACTGCTGCGCCGTCACCTCCGGCAGTTGCGCCTGGCCGCCGCCCTGCGCGATCAGCCGCGGAGCGAGGTCCACCTCTCCCGGCGACGTCCGGACGCGAACCGGTCCGTTTCCGGCTCCCGGCGGGCCGCCCTGGCCTCCCGAACCGCCGGCCATCGCGGCGAACTGCGCCTGCAGCTCCTGGCTCACTTTCTCCGGGTCAAGTCCGAGCACCTCCGCCGTCGCCACCGCCTCGCGCGGGTTGCGAACCGCGTCGTTTGGAACGCTGACTACCCCCTCGCGACGTTCGATGAGGATCGACACTTCGCCGTTCATCCCCGGCTTCAGCAGCCCCTCGCGGTTGGCGATCGATACGAGGACTGGAAACATCGTCACGCTCTGCTGTACGACGGCCTGCGGCTCCACCTTTTCGACCGTGCCGCGGAACGGCCGGTCCGGATACGCGTCAACGGTGACCGTCGCCACCTGTCCCGACAGCACCTGCCCGATGTCAGTCTCGTTGACCAGAGCGCGAACGCGTACCTGGCTGAGGTCGGCCATCTTGAGCAACGTCGTGCCGCCCCCGAACGCCCCGGTCGCGGACGTGATGACCTGGCCGAGCGAGACGGTCTTTTCGATCACCGTGCCGACGACGGGGGCGCGTACCGTCGCATCCTCGAGCCGCTGCTGCGCGAGGTCGAGGTTCGCGCGTGCGCGCACCACCTGCGCCTCGGCGTTCGCGAAGTCGAGCTGCGCCGCTTCGTACTCCTGAGCGGTGATGATGCGCCCCTTGTAGAGTTCGTCCGCGCGCCCCTTCTGCGTGGTCGATACCTCCACCCGGGCTTGGGCGGCACGGACGTCGGCGAGCGCTTGGTTGTACTGGTTGCGCACGTCGCGCGTGTCCACTTGCACGAGCAGGTCGCCGGGCTTCACCTCGGACCCGGTCTCGACCGGCATCTGAACGATCTGCCCCGAGGCCTTGCTCTTTACCTCCACGACGTTGATCGGCTCAACGACGCCCGTCGCTTCGGCGTCTACAACGATGTCACGGCGCTCGACCGGCACGGTCTGGATGTTGAGCGGGGCTTCCTCTTCCTCGCCACACGCGGCGGCGGCAAGGGCGAGGAGCAGGA
Organism: Gemmatimonadota bacterium; assembly: GCA_030860435.1. Taxonomy (GTDB): domain Bacteria; phylum Gemmatimonadota; class Gemmatimonadetes; order Gemmatimonadales; family Gemmatimonadaceae. The sequence goes on from JALZIF010000123.1 coordinate 15,867, forward strand.
TTCTAACGGTTCGCAGGCTGTTCACGATTCGCCGGGTTGGGGCGTGCTGGGTTGTCTAGAGCTCACGTCCGACGAGCGCTTCCAACTGCGCTTTCGCGACGCGGTAGTCGTAGCGCGCCTGGATGAGCGCGGCGCGCGCTTCGTCGAGCTGTGTCTGCGACGTCAGGAGATCGAGCAGCGTCGAGGCGCCGAGCGAATAGCGCTGCTGCTGCACTCGGAGGTCCTCCTCGGCGGCCGCCACCGACGCCTGCTGGATGGCGACGCGCTGGTCCGCGGTGCGGAGGGCGCCAAGATATTGGACCAGGTTCTGACGGGCCGCGAGTCGGGCGTCGCGAAGCTGCGCTTCCGCAACATCACGTGACACGCTGGTGCGCGCGATCTGCTCCTCGCGCGAGAGTTGGTTGAACAGCGGATACGAGAAATTGAAGCGAATCGACTTCTGTGACGGGTAGGTGCTGTTCGCGAAGACGATCGCGTCGCCCGCGCTGAAGCCGGACCCGGCGAGATTCCCCGAATAGTTCGCGGATACCGAGATGTTCGGGAGATATGGCGTGCGCGAAGCGCGAACGGCGGCGCGGGCCGCCGTGACGTTCGCTTCGGCCTGGCGCACCGCCGGCCCGGTGTCGGCGAACCGCGCCAGGTCGGCGCTGTCCAGCGCGGTGAAGAGCTGGTCGAGCGTGTCCGCCGGCGAGGCGGTAACCTCAAACGTGGTGCCGACCAGGCGCGTCAGCGCCGCATTCGCGGCCCGAACGTTGTTCTGCGCGGTGAGCAACGCTAACTGCCCGTTCCCCACCAGGATCACAGTGCGAAGCGAATCGGACTTGGTGGCGACGCCCGCGGCGACGCGTGCGGTCGCTGCCCTGAGCTGCTGCTCCGCCTGCTCGAGTTGCGCGCGCGCGGCCGCCTCGGATTCGCGGGCCGCGAGCACGTTATAGAATTGCTCCTTCACGTCCAGCGCGACCCCGAATCGCTGCGCTATCTCGTTGGACTCCGCGGCCGACACGTTCGCGCGCGCCTGCCGTAACTCGTAGAGCCGGCGGCCGCCGTCAAAGAGCTCGAGATTGGCGCTGATCCCGTTCGTGAAGTTCCACGGATCGCGGTTGAGCTGGACGACGCTTCCCGCTACGATCGTCGTTCCCTCCTGCCAGCCTGACGATGCGTTGAGGTTGAGGCTCGGAATGAACGCCGCGTACGCCGATCGCACCGCTGCGCGGCTCGTGCGCTCGGTTCCGCGCGCCTGCACCGCGGCCGGGGCGTTCCGCTGCGCGAGCCGAACGGCCTCGTCGAGGCTGATGGGGCGCGCGCTGTCACCGGGCGCCTGCGCCGCTAGCGCGGCCGGCGCGAGGAGCAACACGCCCAGAATCCGTCTCATGGTTTCTTGCCTCCTTTGTCGTGCTCGCGCTCTTCGGCGAGGATCCGCTCGAACGTCGCGCGCTGCGCGGGAACGAGCATGCGGCGGATCTCGTCGCGTGCCCGGTTACGGATAGAATCGAGCTGAGGGCGTAGCGGCTGCATCGCCGCGTGCATGTCGTGGTAGCGGCGGTCGAGAATGCTGTCGAGCTGTTCGCGTTGATCCGGGGTGAGTCCGAGGTCGTCAGCGAGGAGCTCGCTCATCGACGGTCGGTCCAAGTACGAGATCTCGGCCCGCCCGAAGACGCGCGCTGTCGTGAAGCCAAGGACCCCCCCGACCAGCGTGGCGCCGAGGAGAAAGGCGAGCGCAATGCGCTTCGAGTTGCCCATGTCGTGTCTCCCTTTAGGGCGCGATGACGTACCGGAGGGTTGCCTCGCGGTCGGAGAGGCCACTCGTCTCCGTCGCGATCTGGTGCTGCAGGTCGCGCGGCGTTTCGACGATCGTCTGATATGCGATGCGAGTCTCGGCTTGGTGCGTGCGCGCGAGCGCCATGCCCGCCAAAGCGAGCGCGACAGTTGCCGCCGCGAGCCCGGCTCTCACCCAGCCTCGGAACGGACTCCACCACGCGTCTCCCTCCAGCGCGACGCGGGCCATTATGCGGCCCTCGAGCGCCTCCCAGTACCCGGGCGCGTGCGGCGCGGCGTACAGCGCGCGGAGTGCCCGCGTTACCGCGTCATCCCGACCGCCGGGGCCGATTCGCATGGTGTCATGGTCGTCCATCAGTCATCGCTCCGTAGGTCGCGCAGCATTCGCCGAAGCGACATGCGCGCGTGGTGAAGGTCGGAACGAGCCGTCCCTTCCGGTATTCCGAGCATGCCGCAGATCTCGACATGCGTGAAACCCTCGACATCGTGCAGGATCAGCACCCCGCGCTGCCGCTCCGTGAGACGAGCGAGCCCGTCGCGGAGTCGCTCGCGGAGCTCGTCCGCCTCCGCTGGATCGCGGAATGGGCTCGCGAGACTCTCGGGAAGCTGATCGGCGTCGCGTACTTTGCGCCGCCGCCCGATGTCCAACGCCGCGTTCGCGACGATCCGGCCGAGCCACGCTCCGAAGGGCTGGTCCGGCCGAAACCGGTCGAGCGCGCGGTAAGCGTGCAGGAACGCTTCCTGAACTGCGTCCTCCGCGTCCTCGCGGGTGAGGGCGATCGCGCGCGCCACTGCCAGCGCCCGCCCCTGGTGGGAGCGGACGAGCTGCGCGAAGGCGTCCCGGCTCCCGCGCTGCGCGGCGAGCACCAACTCCCGCTCCAGCTCACGCGTGTCCGTATCCACTGGCACGCCGCGGTGGAGCGGCGTGGGATCAGTGGGCACTGGAAGCGCGAAAGCAAGGGTCATGGCGTCGATTGAGTCTCGCTACTTCAACGCACCGACCGAACAAAGTGTTGAGGAGGCTCCGCGGTCTGGCCGCTCCGCCTCGCGTCCCCGCGCACGGGCGTTGGCGTCGAACGCGATCCGTCATGCGCTCGACGCGCTCCCCGCGAGGCCGAGCGCATCGGCCGAGCGCCGCATCGCGTCGATCACGAACTGGATGTGTGAGCTCAGCTCAACGCCAAGCTGCTCGGCTCCGCCAATCACGTCCTCGCGACTCACTCCGCGCGCGAACGCCTTGTCCTTCATCTTCTTCAATACCGACCGCGCGTCCACCTCGTGAACGCTCTTCGACGGGCGCACCAACGCGGTCGCCGTAATGAGGCCCGTCAGCTCGTCGACGGCGAAGAGCGTCTTCGCCATGGCCGTTTGGCGGGGGACGCCGGAGTAGGACGCGTGGCCGAGGATCGCGTCGAGAACGTCCTCCGGATAGCCGCGGGCGCGGAGCAGGCGAACCCCTTCCGCCGGGTGCTCCCGGTCCGGCGCGTGGCCGCCGTTCGGCCAACGCTCGTAGTCGAAGTCGTGCATCAGCCCGGCAAGCCCCCACCGATCCGGGTCCTCTCCGAACCGCTCGGCGTACGCGCGCATAGCGGCCTCGACGGCCAGCATGTGCTTCCGTAGCGAGTCGCTGACGGTGAGCTCATGCATGAGCGAGAGGGCGTCGTGACGGGCCGGGAGCGAGGTCGTCGTCATATTATGAATCAGCGGTCGATCGTTCATGGAACGTGATGTGGCGGGCGATCGCTGAAATGTTGCACGCCGAGCCCGGTCGCGCACCCCGTGCGGCCGTTGACGGCACCGCTAGGGCGCGGTAGCGTGTCGCAGGTTCGGGTCGGAAAACCGCCCTCGGAGGTCGCGATGCGGCATCGGCACACCCAACTCGCTCTGGTTACCTTGGCGCTCGTCGCGGCGACAGCCACCGCTTCGGCGCAGACGGCCAACTACGGCAGCGTCGAGTTTCCCAACTCCGGCGCCCCCGCGGCCCAGGCGCACTTTCTCCAGGGAGTGCTCGCGCTGCACAGCTTCATGTACGAAGACGCGGCGGAAGCGTTCCGCGAGGCACAGCGCATCGACCCTGACTTCGCGATGGCGTACTGGGGCGAGGCGATGACGTACGATCACCCGATCTGGGAGGAGCAGGACGCCGAGCAGGGGCGCGCCGCGCTGAAGCGTCTGGCCGCCTCGCCGGACGCACGGCTGGTGAAGGCCGGCACGGCGCGCGAGCAGCAGTACATGCGCGCCGTCGAGATCCTCTTCAGCGACCGCGAGCCGCACGCGCGCGATTCGGCGTATGCCGAGCAGATGGAGCGGATCCACGTCGCGTACCCGGACGACAAGGAGGCGGCGGTGCTCTACGCCCTCGCCCTGATCGGCAAGCATCACATACAACAGACCGACCGCACCGACATGCTGCGCGCGGCGTCGATCGCGGAGCGCATCTTCTCGCAGAACCCTCGGCACCCGGGTGCGGCGCACATCCTCATCCACGCCTACGACGACCCGGAGCACGCCCGCAAGGCGTTGCCGGCGGCGCGGGCGTACGCGAAGATAGCACCATCGGCGTACCATGCGCTGCACATGCCGTCGCACATCTTCGTGCAGCTCGGCATGTGGAACGATCTCGTTGCCTCGAACGAGGCCGCATATGCCGCGTCCGTTCAATGGGCGGAGCGGAAGGGGCTTCCCGCGAACCGGCGCGACTACCACAGCCTCACCTGGCTGCAGTACGGCTACCTTCAGCAGGGTCGCCACGCCAGAGCGCGCGCAGCGCTCGACTCGGTCGAGCGTGTGGCTAGCCTAACGCCATCGCCGCGCGTGGCGGTCGCACTTGCCTGGATGCGCGCCCAGTACGCGCTCGAAACACGCCAGCGCCGCGCCCCCGCGCTACCGGGCGAGGTCAGCGAGCACGGCAGCGTGGCGTGCGCGAGACTCCCATCCAGAGTCATCATCCCGACCGCGTACGCTGCGGGTATCATCGCCGCCCGCACTGGCGCGCCGGCCACAGCCGAAACGGCGTGGGAGTGCCTCCGCTCGATCGAGGATTCGGCTTTGGGCCCGGCGGAGCGGGCGGAGCTGTCGATGGCGCAGAGCCAGCTTGGAGCGTTGATCGCGCTCGCCTCGCGCCGCAGTGAGGACGTGCTCGTCTTCATGGAGCGCGCTGTCGCCGCCGAAAAGAGCACGGTTCCATTCGGCCCCACGGGCTTCATTCCGGCGCACGAATTGTACGGGGAGGTCCTCCTCAGTCTCGCCCGTCCGCGTGAGGCAGCCGAGCAGTTCGAGCTCGCACTCCGCCGCACGCCTAACCGCGCCGCGTCCATCCTCGGCCGTGCCCGGGCCGCGGCGATGCTGCGCGACAAGAAGAATACGGTGAAGTACTACGCGATGCTGGCTACGATGTGGCAGAGCGCCGACGCGGACGTCGCTGAGCTGCCGGAAGTGCTGCGCGAGGCGGGGACGTAGAGGCAAGGGAAGAGGGAAGGGGGAAGAGGGAACGGGGAAGGGGAGTAGCTCCTCTTCCCCCTTCCCCCTTCCCTCTTCCGTCAGTGCCCCGCGAACATCGTGTTGGTGAGCAGGACGACGCCGTAGGTGAGGGCGAGGAGGAACGCGACGGAAACGATCAGGCCTACGAAGCCGGCGCGTTTGTCTTCGGGAAGGGGCGCGGACATGGTTGAGGCGTTGGGGGAACGTGCGAGGTCTACTCGACGCGCACGCGCGTCATAGTATCGTTCTTCTGGATCTGCTTCATCACATCGAGGCCGCCGCTGATCTTGCCGAAAACGGTGTGGACTCCGTTCAGGTGGCGCGCGTTGTCCTGGCTCAGCACCATGAAGAACTGACTCCCGCCCGAGTCCTTGCCCGCGTGAGCCATCGAGAGTGAGCCAACCTCATGCTTGTGGGGATTCCCCTGTGTCTCGCACTTGATCTTCCAGCCCGGGCCGCCGGTCCCGACACGCCGGTCGCCCGCGGCGAGGTCGCGGGAAAGGGGGTCGCCGCCCTGCACGACGAAGTCGGGGATCACACGGTGGAACTTCGTGCCGTCATAGAACCCCTCGTTAGCGAGCTTCTCGAAGTTCGCTACGGTGCCGGGGGCCTCCTTCTCGAACAGCTCCACGACGATGGTGCCGCGGTTGGTCTCAATGGTTGCTTCCTTCGCCACGGTGCAACGCTCCGGTGTGAGTGGTGCCGAAAGCTAGCGAGGGCCGGGGACGGCATGCAGTAGGGGCCGGCGGCGAAGGCCCGTCGTCGGTCCGCCGTGCCGCCAACAGGTCCAAACCCCCGCTAGGCGCTGCGCGGGCGACGCGGCGTTGGCTTGTCGCCCCCGCGGATCAGTTGTCGCAACGCCTCGTTCGCGGCGGCCGCCGATGAGTATACTGCGGCCACGTCGGGATCGAGCGTTATCACGAGACTGCCGTGTGGGTAACGGTTCGCGTACTTTCCCCGGATTCCTCCACGGAAATCGTACTCCGGCCGGATCGTGTTCCGATCCGGGCTCGATTCGCGGACTTTCGCGGCGCTAGGCTTCTTCTTCGTAGTCATGGCGTTCCCGGCGCGTCGCCGGGCGGGAACTGATAATGCGAATCTGATCGTCTCGCTCCACGTGCGCAACTACGAGCAGCCGGCGGCGCGAGGACAACCCGATGAGCAGGTAGCGACGCTCATCGGCAGAGTGGTCAGGATCCGGTATCGTGACGGACAGCGGGTCGGCGAAGGTCGTTACGGCTTCAGTAAACGCGACCCGATGCTTCCGGCGATTTGCGGATTCCTTGGCTGGATCCCACGTAAAGCTCAGGTCCATTCGCCAGGTTGCGGCATCATCTGGAGCCAGGTACGGATGCGCCTACTCTTGATTCTGCGGCAGCGCTTTGCGTCTGTGGCCTACGGAGATTCTGGCGCGCGGATTCCGGAAATACTGACCACTCGAGGAGACTGGGGTTGGCGGCGTCTGCTCGTCAAGGTTGGAGGCGCTTCGTTCGATGTGAGGGAGTACCAGACAGAGACGAATATGGCAAGATCCCCGGGTCGAGGCGCCAAAAATGGCGCGAATTGGCCTATCCTGTCACATGATGGCCTTATCTTGCCACGACTGACTGTGCCCAGCAGTTATGTGACAAGATCAGCCGCCCGTGCTCGAGCTCTCGTCGCCGGACTTGCGCGTTAATTTGAGCCTTCCAACTCCCTCGACTCCCCGCCCGCCTCGCCCCTGATGAAGGATCTCCGCCTCAGGAGCCAGCGCGAGCGGCCTGTGCGCGCTTTCGTTTTTCGTCGAGGTCCAGCTCGAGCCAGTGACGCGCCTCTTGCTCACAGGCACCAATCTGCGCGAGGGCATCCGGCTCTCCCGCGTGTTCCTCGCGCATCCGCGCGAGCTTCTCGAGCCATGCCTCGATCTCCGAGCGTGGTGCCGCGAACCCAACAGGCGGACAGATGAGGAGCACCATGGGCTGCCCTCTGGCGCAAACGCCGTTGAAGAGGACTAAAATGCCTTCCTCTTCACCCGGGTCGAAGCTCCTAACCTGCTCAGGGTCGTCGTCCAAGTCGGCCATCTCCAGCTCAGGAGCCGGCAGACCAGCCTGTACGCGCTTCAGCTCCTCGTCGAGATCCAGCGCAATCCAGGTGCGCGCCTCTCGTTCAGCGGCGGCAATCTGCGAAAGGGCGTCCGGATCTCCTGCGTACTGCTCGCGATCCCGCCTGAGTTCCTCGAGCCATGCCTCAATCTCCGAGCGGGGCGATGTGGCCCCAACAGACGGACAGATTAAGAGTGCCATAGGCTGCCTCTGAAGGTGTAGGTCCAACCGTTCATCGGGGCGATCCTCTGCCACACGCGGCGCAGACTCAGGACTCGAACTGCTCTGGTTTGATGAGGTTCAGTATGAACGCCGGTCGCAGCTTCACTGCTTCCTGGTCCACAATATAGGCTCTTCCGGAATTGGTGTGGGTCGGGGCGGGTCCGGCTGCGACTCGATGGGACGATCAGCCGCTCAGTAGCCTGCGAACATTTGGCCGACCCAGCAACAGCCGGACAGGATGAGCAGGAGGAACAGGATGTGAGACCCTCTCTCCAGGTGTCTCGGCGCCGCGCGACTGCAGCGGCGTCTGCCGTTGTTTTTCATCCCTGTGCATCCTGCTCATCCTGTCCAGGTCGTTTCCGCGCTTTCATGGCGGTAGGCTGGACCTTTTGACCCCGGCCTGGCTATGCCCGACCCACGCTAAACCCCCGAAGAGCCACAATACACAGGAAATCACTCTCGAACTGCACAAGGTTTCGCGAGCCCATGACCCTGACCCTGGCCCGGCCCTAGGTACCCACGTGCGGCACACGCGGCTTGCTCGTCGGCTGCATGCACGGGTCAGGTAGTGGCGCTTGCGAATGCGGCGGTGACTGCCCGAGCGAGCGCCCGTCCCGCCGAGCGCTCGGCATTGTCGAACATGGGGTTGTAGATGGTCACGTCGATCCCTACCGCGACCGGCGACGCCAACACCACCGAGAGCGCCTCGGTTAGCTCCTCGGGCCACAGCCCGTCCGGCATTCGGTAGTCCACCGCCGGCATCACTTCGTCGTTCAGCACGTCGGCATCGAGGTGGACCCAGAATCCGTCAACACCGTTCGCCTGGAGCGCTGCCAGCCCCTCCCGGGCGGCCGCCGCTGCTCCCAGCCGACGCACCTCCGTGAGGTCGAAGACATGCATCGCTGTCTGGCGCACGTCCGGGCTCCCGTATTCCGCAGCCGACTCGGCGTCACGAAAGCCGAACACTACCACGTCCTCCTCCCGCACTAGCGGACGTAGCCCATCGAGGTCGGCGAGTACTGCCGGCTCTCGGCCCGTCACCACGGCCAGCTCCATTGATGCCACTTCTCCATTTGGCTCGGATTCAGGGGAATAGAAGTCGGCATGGCCGTCAAGGAAGAACAGCCCGAAGCGCCCCCGCCGCCGGAGCGCGAGTGCGGCGCCGAGGAGGATGCTGCAATCCCCGCCGAGGACGAGCGGGAATCGCCCGAGGTCGAGGGTGAAGGCCACGCGCTCGGCGAGGCTGAGGCTGAACGTGCGGATACCATCGGGATTGAGTACGCCGCTGGACGTGTCGCGAAGGGGGACGTAGGGCGGGACGGCCAGGCGGCCAGCGGAGCGAACGTCCGGCAGCCCTTCGAGGAGGCCCCCCGCACGGAGGGCGTCGGCGAGGCCGTCGACCCCCGTGCGACGGAGACCAAGATCGGACGGCGCACCAATGATTGAGCAGCCCCTCATTCGGATACGCCGACCGCCTCAGCCGACCAGCCGGGCCGAGGGACAGATGTCGTTCAAGGGGCACACGTGGCAGCGAGGGACGCGCGCGACGCAGATGGCGCGGCCGTGGTCGATGAATAGATGCGAGAGAAGCGTCCACTGCTCGCGCGGAAAGCGGCGCATCAGATCCTGCTCGATCTTCACCGGCTCGGTGTGCCGGGTGAGCCCGAGCCGCCCGCTGACCCGGGTCACGTGCGTGTCGACCACGACTCCCTCGTTGCGGCCGAACGCGTTGCCGAGGATGACGTTCGCGGTCTTGCGCCCGACGCCGGGGAGGCCGACGAGGTCCTCCATGTCGCTAGGCACCTGACCGTCGTATCGCTCGACGAGCGCTCTCGCCATGCCGATCAGGCTTTTCGTCTTGGCGCGGAAGAAGCCGGTGCTCTTGATCAGTGCCTCGACTTCGTCCTGGTCCGCGGCGGCGAGAGCGGCGGCGTCGGGGAAGCGCGCGAACAGCGCCGGGGTCACCATGTTCACGCGCACGTCGGTGCACTGCGCGCTGAGGATCGTCGCAACGAGGAGCTGATACGCGTTCACGTGCTGGAGCATGCAGTGAGCGTCCGGATAGGTTCTCGTGAGGCGGGCGAAGACCGCCGCGGGGTCGGCGGGAGGGCGTCGGACGGCGCGTCGGGGGGTGGCAGGTGAAGCGATTCGCTTCTCGGAGCGTGGAATCGATGGTGCCCTGACGGCGGTCGGGAGCGACTTTGTTTTTCGGGGGGGGCCCCCCGCGGGCCCGGGCGCGCGCCCCTTTGCGACCTTGGGGCGAACGCGCGCCAGCGGCTGCCGTGGACCCGGGACTTTCTTGGCCATTACTATGTCCTCGCCGCGCTATGCCCCGCGCCCACCGCCTGCCCCGACCGCCGCCGCTCTCTCGCAAACGCCAGCACGTCGTCCGCGCTACGCGTGTTCAGCACGTCGCCGGCCTCGAGCCACCCTTTGCGCGCGATCCCGACGCCGAGCTCCACGTTGTCGAGGCCGTGTGTGGAGTGCGCGTCGGGCCCGATCTCGATAGTCACGCCCAGGCGCTTCGCGGTCTGGCAGAGACGCCAGTCCAGGTCCAGCCGGTGCGGGTCCGCGTTCAGCTCCACCGCCGCCCCGGTCTCGGCCGCTTTGGCCAGGACGGCGTCCATGTCGATGGGGTAAGGCTCGCGCGTGAGGAGAAGGCGTCCGGTCGGGTGGCCGAGGATCGTTAGGTGCGGGTCGTCGAGTGCGCGGAGAACGCGTTCGGTCATAGCGGCCTCGCCCATCGCGAAGCGAGAGTGGATAGAGGCGATGACGTAGTCGAAGCGGGCGAGCAGCTCGGGCTCGTAATCCACCCGGCCGTCGGCGAGGATGTCCGCCTCGATCCCTTTGAGCACGCGAATGCCGTCCATCGTCTCGTTTACGCGGTCGATCTCTTCGTGCTGCGCGAGGATGCGGTCGCGCGCGAGGCCGCCGGCGTAGAAGGCGGACTGCGAGTGGTCGGAGATGCCGAGATAGCTCCACCCGCGCGCCCTCGCCGCGGCAGCCATCTCGGCGATCGTTGCCTTGCCGTCCGAGTACTGCGAGTGACAGTGCAGGACGCCCCGGATGTCCCCCGCGCTGATGAGCAACGGAAGCCGGCGAGCGTCCGCGGCGGTCACCTCCCCGCGTCCCTCGCGCAGCTCCGGCTCGATGTACGCCAGGCCGAGTGCAGCGTAGAACGCGGCCTCGTCAGGCAGCGTGAGCGGAGTGCCCGATTGATCGGTCAGCTCATCCCCCACGAGCGTGAGCCCGCGCTCGGCCGCCCGCGCCTCGACCTCGCGCACGTGGTCGGCGCTGCCGGTCGCGCGCCAGAGGGCGACGGCGAATCGCGCCGGCTCTACGCAGTGCAGGTCGAGAAGCGTGCCGTCAACGAAGCGGATCGACACCGAACGCCCGCCCATCCCGACGACGTCGCGAACCGCGGGAGCGTGCGCGAAGCTCGCGGCCACCGCCGCCGGCGGCGCCGTGCACGCGGCGACGATGTCTATGTCGCGAACGACCTCGCCCCAGCGACGAACCGAGCCGGCGACCGCCGCGCGCTCGACGGCGGGGTGCGCCGCCACAGCAGCGAGGAGCCGCGCCGCTTCCGATGCCGCGTGCTGGTAGAGGACGTGGCCACCGTGCTCCTTCAGATACGCGATGCCACGGAGGATTTTCTCAGCGGTCTTGGGCCCGAAGCCCTTGATCCGCGCGAGCCGACCATCGCGCGCCGCGGCCTCGAGCTCCTGAACCGTCTCGATCCCCAAACCCTCGTGGAATGCGTGGATCTTCGCCGTCCCGAGTCCCGGCACGCGCAGCATCTCGAGCAGCCCCTCGGGAGTGTTCTCGCGCAGCCGCTCGAAGTAGCTCGACTCGCCCGTCTCGACGAGCTCTCCGATGACGCCGAGCGTCGCCGCGCCGAGTCCGGCGATCCCGGCGAGCTTCCCGGCGCGGTACAGCGGACGCAGGTCGTCGGTCGCGACGCCGAGCACCGCTCGTGCGGCCGTCCGGTAAGCGCGCGACTTGAAGCGGCTCTCCCCCTGAAGCTCCAGAAGGTCGGCGATGCGGGAGAGGACGTGGGCGGTAGTGCGGGGGTCCATTTCACCCCAAATCTACGGCCGGGTTGGCCCCCAGTCATCAGCGCGCGTAAGGACCGCGGGTGGGGTCAGGGTCAGGGTCAGGGTCAGGGTCAGGGTCAGGG
>JALZIF010000125.1 GCA_030860435.1 Gemmatimonadota bacterium
CCGCACCGTGGCGTCCCCACGCAAGCGGCGCCGACCCCATCCGCAGCGACGCCGGGCACGCGTGACGTGACGCCGGCCGCTTCGCGCACTCAGAGTACGGCGGCGCCGGCCACTGGCGGGTTGCCGCGACGTCCGATCAATCCATTTCTCAATAATGACCCGAACGTCAAGGCGCGACGCCTGGCCCGCGCGCTCGTCTCGGACATCGTGGCGTATTTCCCGGACAAGCAGCGTGACGGCCTCGAGAACGGTTCGCTGAAGGTTCTCTTCAGAGAAGAGATCAAGAAGAGTTACGAGGAGTATGTCGAGCAGGTTGGGAAGGAATTTGCCGAGGGCACCTCGCACTTTCGGGATGCGTTGAACGAGATCCTCGCGGCGGGAACGAAGGTCTTCTAGAGCTCTTGTTCGCGCGTTGGCGCCCCGCGGGGTAGAACCGCGGTTTTCGCACCCCTATATTTCTCCCCGCCACCCCATCGAGCCGTCCGCACCGTTCCGGCGCGACGGCTCGTGTGCTACACGGACACGGAGACGCGATGGCGGAGACTGAGCAGACGCGCCGACTTCGGCAGTACGACGAGCGCCTCGTCGAGCTGCGGGGGTATCTTTGACCTCGGCGCCAAGCGGGCGGCGCTGACGCGATTCGAGGCGCGCATGGCCGAGACGTCTTTCTGGGACGACCAGGAAGCGGCGCGTGAGGTCATCCGAAAGGTCCAAGCGCTCAAGGTCCCCCTCGAACCGCACGACCGGCTCGCGGCGCGCGTGAAGGGCGCGAGCGAGCTGGCCGAGATGCTGGAGCTCGAGCCTGACGCGGAGATGAGCGCGGAGGTGGACCAGGAGCTTGACGCGATCGAGGGGGAGCTCGGGAGGTTCGAGCTGGAGTCTCTCCTCCGGGGCCCTGACGACGGCCGTGACGCGCAGGTCGAGATCAGCGCCGGCGCCGGAGGCACCGAGGCGCAGGACTGGGCGCAGATGCTCATGCGCATGTACACGCGGTGGGCGGAGCGAAAGGGCTATGGCGTCGAGGTGCTCGATCTGAGCGACGGCGAGGAGGCGGGGATCAAGGGCGCGGTGCTCGAGATCAGGGGGGAGTACGCCTTCGGATTCCTGCGCGCCGAAACAGGGGTGCACCGTCTTGTCCGCATTTCTCCGTTCGACGCGCAGGCGCGCCGGCACACCAGCTTCGCCTCGGTTTTCGTGTATCCGGTCGTGGACGACGAGATCAATATCGAGATCCGTGACGACGATATCCGGACGGACGTCTTCCGCGCCTCGGGCGCCGGCGGACAGCACGTCAACAAGACCAGCTCCGCTGTGCGCCTGACGCACATCCCCTCCGGGGTCGTGGTCTCCTCTCAGCAGGAGCGATCGCAGTTCAAGAACAAGGCGACCGCGATGAAGATGCTCAAGAACCGCCTGTATCAGCTCGAGGCCGACCGGCAAGCGGCTGAGAAGGCGAAGCTCGACTCGACCAAGGCGGACGTCACTTTCGGAAGCCAGATCCGAAGCTACGTGTTCCAGCCGTACACCATGGTGAACGATCACCGCACCGAGACGAAAGTCGGCGACGTGCACCGCGTGATGGACGGCGACATCGACGCGTTCATCGAGGCGTACCTGAAGAAGTTTGGCGCCAGCGGCAAGGTGGCTGTGTGACCGGCGACGGGCGAAGCGAGGATCTCAACTTCGTTATGCAGGCGCGGCGGGACAAGCTCGCGGCGCTCGAGGCGCGGGGGATCGCGCCGTTTGCATACCGTTACGAGCGCACGCACTACGCCGCGGACGCTCTCGCCGCGCTCGGGTTGGCTGACGAGGGGGAGGTAGTGCGGATCGCGGGGCGGATCGTGTCGTGGCGCGGGCACGGGAAGACGACGTTCGTCCACGTCGGCGACCCAACCGGACGCATCCAGCTCTACCTGAACGTGAAAGAGGTAGGGGAGGAGGCGTACCGGCATCTCGACCTCCTCGACACCGGAGACATTGTCGGCGCTGAGGGGCCGCTTTTTCGCACGCGCACCGGGGAGACCACGGTGAGAGTCCGGAGAATGGAACTGCTGGCGAAGTCGCTCCGGGCGCTGCCGTTTGGAAAAGAGGAAGCGGTCGGCGGCGCGATCGTCCGCCATTCGGCGTTCAGCGATCCCGAGCGGCGGTCGCGCCAACGCTATGCCGACCTCGCGGTGCACCCCGAGGTGCGCGCGCTTTTCATCGCGCGCTCGCGCATGACGGCGGCGATTCGCGCCCTCCTCGACGGGCGCGACTTCCTCGAGGTCGAGACGCCGGTGCTCCAGCCGCTGTACGGCGGCGCCGCCGCAAAGCCATTCGTGACGCACCACAACGCGCTCGACATGCCGCTTTACTTACGAATAGCGGACGAGCTGTACCTCAAAAGGCTTGTCGTCGGAGGGCTGGAGCGCGTCTACGAAATCGGTCACGATTTCCGCAACGAGGGCATCGATCGGGCACACAATCCGGAGTTCACGATGCTCGAGTTCTACCAGGCGTACGCGGACTACGGTGACATGATGACGACCGTCGAGAACCTCATCGTCTGCGCGGCGGCCGCGGTGGGGGCCGTACTGGAGCTCGCCGACCGTGTTCCCGCGCTCACGCCGCCCTTCGCGCGGCTGGAGTGGGTGGGGGCGCTCAACGCCGCGGTGGGCGCCGATACGCTCGCCTTGGACGAAGGTGCGCTTCGGAACACGGCCGAGCGGGCGGGGGTTCAAGGGGTAGCGACCCTGAGTCGGCCAAAGTTGCTCGACGAGATATTTCAAGAGCTGGTGGAGCTGCGCATTGAGGCGCCCACGTTTGTCGTGGACTATCCAGTCGAGCTTTCACCGCTGGCCAAGCCAAAGCGCGGTAACCCCGCGCTGGCTGAACGCTTCGAGCTGTTCGCCAAGGGGAAGGAGCTCGCGAACGCTTTCAGTGAACTGAACGACCCGATAGACCAGCGCCGCCGCCTCGAGGCTCAGGCGGGCATGCGCGCCGCCGGCGACGAGGAGGCCAGCGTCGTGGATGAGGACTACCTGCGGGCGATGGAGTACGGTATGCCCCCGATGGGCGGAGTCGGCATCGGCATCGACCGCCTTTTCATGTACCTCACCGGCACGCACCATATCCGCGACGTGATCCTCTTCCCGACGATGCGACCCGAATGACCGGAATGACGCGCCTCGAGCTCACCATCGCCTGGCGATACCTGCGCAGCCGCAGCGCATCGCGCCTGCTCAACTTCATCAGCGTCATCGCCATCACTGGTGTCCTGGTCGGCGTGAGTGCGCTCATCGTCATCATCGGGGTGATGAACGGACTGCAGAACGACCTACGTGAGAAGATTCTCGTCGGGAGCCCAGACATTCGCGTGCTCACCTGGGGGGACGACCTGTCCATGCCGGCCTGGCGGGATGTGCTCGAGCGGACCCGGAAGCAGCCGGGAGTCGTGGCGGTGGCGCCGTTCGTCCTGACTCAAGCCGGGGTTACGGCCGGCCACGACTACGGCGAGGGCGCGAGGGTCGTCGGGATCGAGCCACCGGGGCGGGGAGTCGAGGACGTCACGACGATCCGGGGACATGCGTTACCCGGCGGTAGCGGGTTCGCCTTCAAGACCATGAGCGGGGCGACCAACGGCGTCGTACTCGGCAATCGCCTCGGACAACGGCTTAACGCGTTTCCCGGCGACTCGGTGACGCTGGTTCCGTTTACCGGGCTCAAGTTCAACGCGGCCATCGGCGGCTACGTCCCTCGGCTCGCGAAGTACGAAGTGTCGGGGTGGGTCGAGACGGGGATGTACGAGTACGACAACGCTTACATCTACATGTCGCTCGACAACGCGCAGAACCTCGCCGGCCTCGGCGATGCGGTAACCGGGATCGAGGCGAAGACGACGGACCGGTGGATTGCGAGCGAGACGGCCGTGGAGCTGCGCCAACGCCTCGGCACATACCGAGTGGTGGACTGGCAGGAGCAGAACTCGACGCTCTTCCAGGCGCTCAAGCTCGAGAAGTTCGCGATGGGGATCATCCTGCTCCTGATTGTTGTTGTCGCGGCGTTCAACATCGTCAGCACACTGACGATGGTCGTCCGTGACAAGTCGCGCGAGATCGGAATTCTACGCGCGATGGGCCTGCCGGCGCGATCGGTGCGCCGGATTTTCCAGGTGCAGGGCGCGGTGGTCGGGTTCGTGGGCACGGCGATCGGGTTGGTCATCGGACTCGGTGCGGCCATCTCGATCGACCGATACCGGCTTATCAAGCTCGATCCGGCGGTCTACTTCATCGACCACCTGCCCGTGCATGTGGAGGCGCTCGACGTGATCTGGATCGTGCTCGCGAGCATGGTGATCGCGTTTGCGGCGACGGTATACCCATCGCTGCAGGCGGCGCGCCTCTATCCGGTAGACGCTATTCGAGCCGAGTGATGGTCATTCAGGCGCGGAACCTGGCGAAGAACTATCGTGGCGGGGACGGCGGTCTCGTACACGTTCTCGAAAGCGTCGACCTCGACCTTCGGCGCGGCGAGATGGTGGCCATCGTCGGCGCCAGTGGGAGTGGCAAGAGCACGCTCCTCCACATCTTGGGCGCGCTCGATCAGCCGACGCGCGGGGAGGTAGTGCTCGATGGGCAATCGCTCACGGGGATGGATGACGACGCGCTCGCTACGGTTCGCAACCGGAAGATCGGCTTCGTCTTCCAGTTTCATCATCTGCTTCGCGAGTTCAGCGCGCTCGAGAATGTGATGATGCCGATGCGCATTGGTGGGCGAGACGAGCGGGCGGCGCGGTCGCGCGCAGAGGAACTGCTATCTCGAGTCGGGTTGAGCGGGCGGATGTCGCACCGGCCGGGGGAGCTCTCTGGCGGGGAGCAGCAGCGCACCGCGGTCGCACGCGCCCTTGCGCTCGACCCGGCCGTAGTCCTGGCCGACGAGCCGTCGGGGAATCTTGACCACACGAACGCCGAGCGTCTACACGAGCTGTTCGCGCACCTCGTGCGAGAGCTCGAGATCTCCATGATCGTCGTGACCCACAACCGGGCGCTGGCAGCGCGCGCCGATCGCGTGTTGCTGCTGGAGGACGGTCGCCTGCGCGAGACCGACGTGCGTGAGGGAGTCGCCTGATGTTGTGCGACAAGTGCCGGGAGCGCGACGCGGTGATCCAGGTGATGCAGATCGTGGACAAGGGTCCGGTAAAGCACAACCTGTGTGAGAAGTGCGCCGCCGAGAAGGGTTTCACGACGACCGAGAGCGTGCCGAAGCACCCACTTGTCGAGTTCCTGATGCCGGCGCAGAAGGCGCTTCCGGCGACGATGGCGGAGGCCGGCCGGTGCGTGTTCTGCGCGGCGACGCTGCGCGACTTTCGCGCGACCGGGCGGCTGGGTTGCGCACGCTGTTACACGTCGTTCGAGGCGAGCCTGCGCGACCTCTTGCGGCGCGTCCACGGAGGACACAAGCACGTCGGGAAGATATACCAGCCCCCCGCGTCGCAAACCGAGGGAGGCGCGACCACGGTACTGAGCGAGCTGCGCGATCGTCTCCGGCGCGCGGTCGAGAACGAGCAGTTCGAGTTAGCCGCCGAGCTGCGCGACCGGATCAAGGTGCTGGAATGACACTCGACCTCTCACTCCTGCCCGACGGTGGGGTGAGCTGGCTGGACGCCTCCGGCGACCATGCCGACATCGTCCTTTCGACCCGGGTGCGGCTGGCGCGGAACCTCGACGGCTTTGCGTTCGCGGGGCGCGCCCGGGATGGGGAGAGGCTGCGCGTGCTGAGGGCGGTGCGAGAAGCGGTGGCCGCCGCGGCGTCGCTCCAGAGCTCGGTGTTGGTCCAGGTCGACGACCTCACCCCCGAGGAGCGCCGTCTGCTGCACGAGCGCCATCTGGTTAGCAAGGAGCTGGCAGGGCTCGACCCCCAGCATCCGGTGCGCAGCGGGGCGGCGGTGTTTCTCGGCGATGGCTTGGGCGTCATGATAAATGAGGAGGATCACCTTCGGCTCCAAGCGCTGCGCTCCGGCTTCGACATCGTGGCTGCCTACGCCACGGTGGACCAGGCGGACGCCGAGCTTGGCGGGCGGCTCCCGTACGCGTTCCACCCCGAGTTCGGCTTCCTCACGAGCTGTCCCACGAACACCGGCACCGGAATGCGCGCCTCGGCGTTGATGCATTTGCCGGGGCTCGTACTGACGAAGGAGATCTCCAAGGTACTTTCGGGGCTCCAGGCGGTGGGACTCACTTACCGGGGGCTGTACGGGGAAGGGAGCGAGGTAGTCGGCAACTTTTTCCAGGTATCGAACCAGACAACCCTCGGGCGGTCGGAAGAAGAGTTGCTGGACGATCTGGGCCGGGTCGTGCGGCTGTTGATTCAGCGGGAGGAAGAGGCCCGGCGGGTCTTGCTCCGAGACGCGGGATATATTATCGAGGACAAGCTCTGGCGAGCGTATGGCACCCTCCGGTTCGCCCGCAGCCTCACGTTCGACGAGGCGATGAACTATTTGAGCGGTGTACGCCTCGCGGTTGGGCTGAAACTGATCGCCGGACTCAGTGTATATACTCTCAACAAGCTCCTGATTTTTTCTCAAGCTGCGCACCTGGCACATGCCGAGGGGCGGTCGCTCACCGAGAGTGACGCGAACGTAGCTCGCGCACGATACGTGCGACAGGCGCTAGCGGATGAAGCGGGGACGAACGGGTAGATCCGACGCCGGAAACCCGGAACTGAGGGACCTATGAACGGCTACAACTTCACCGAGCGGGTGCGAAAGGTACTCGCGATGGCGCGCGAGGAGGCGGCCCGGCTCCACCACGAGTACGTGGGGACTGAGCACATCCTGCTCGGGCTCATCCGCGAGGGGGAAGGCGTCGCCGCGGCGGTGCTGCAGAATCTCTCGATTGACCTTGACGAGATCCAGGCCAAGATCGAGGAGCAGGTGAAGAAGGGGAAGGCGACCCAGGCCACTGGCCCGGACCTTCCTTACACGTCGCGCGCGAAGAAGGTGCTCGAACTGGCGATGAGCGAGGCTCGGGAGCTGAACCACAGCTACGTTGGCACCGAGCACCTTCTCCTGGGGCTTCTGCGTGAGGAGAAGGGGATCGCCGCCCAGGTCCTGACCGACATAGGTGTCAACCTGGACACGGCGCGCACCGAGACGCTTCGCCTCCTGGGGACCGAGATGCCGGCCGCGCCTGGTGCGACGGCGCAACAGGGTACCCCGTCGCAGCCACAGACGCAAAAGGGGGACAAGAAGAGCAAGACCCCCGCGCTCGACCATTTCTGCCGCGACCTCACCCAGCTCGCGGGCGAAGGACAGCTCGACCCAACGATCGGGCGGGCGAAGGAGATCCAGCGCGTGATGGAGGTCCTCACCCGCCGCAAGAAGAACAATCCGGTGCTCATCGGTGAGCCGGGCGTCGGCAAGACGGCGATCGTCGAGGGGCTCGCGCAGCTCATTGCCAACGGAGAATGCCCGGAGTCGCTGCGTGACAATCGCGTCCTCGCGCTCGACATGGCGGCGGTGATCGCCGGAACGAAGTACCGCGGGCAGTTCGAGGAGCGGCTCAAGGCGGTGATGAACGAGATCGCGCAGAACAAGAACGTGATTCTCTTCATCGACGAGCTACATACCCTCGTCGGCGCCGGCGCGGCCGAGGGCGCGATCGACGCGTCGAACATGCTCAAGCCCGCACTAGCTCGAGGCGAGCTGCAGTGCGTAGGGGCGAGCACGCTCAACGAATACCGCAAGTACATCGAGAAGGACGGGGCGCTCGAGCGCCGTTTCCAGACCGTGATCGTCGACCCGCCCACGGTCGAGGAGACTGTGGAGATCCTCAAGGGGCTCCGTAAGCGCTACGAGGATCATCACCACGTCACGATCCCCGACGTGACGCTCAGCATCTCGGCAAAGCTGTCTGAGCGGTACATCACCGACCGTTTCCTTCCCGACAAGGCGATCGACGTGATCGACGAAGCGGGCGCGCGGGCGCGGCTCGCGGCGCAGGCACCACCGCCGGAGGTCGCCGCGCTCAAGGGGCAGCTCGAAGAGTTGCAGGGCCAGAAGGAAGCCGCGGTTCGCGACCAGAACTTCGAGCGTGCGGCCGCGCTGCGCGACAAGGAGCGTGAGATCCAGGGCGACATCCGGCGGAAGCAGGAGGAGTGGGAGAAGCACCGCCAGTCCTACCGCCCAGTGCTCGGGGAAGAGGAGGTCTCCTTCATCGTCAGCCGCTGGACCGGGATCCCCGTGACGCGCCTGAGAGAGGCGGAAAGCACGCGGCTGCTTCGCATGGAGGACGAGCTGCACGAAACCGTGGTCGGCCAGGACGACGCGATCAAGGCCCTTTCCCGCTCGATCCGCCGTAGCCGGGCCGGGCTCAAGGATCCGACTCGCCCGATTGGCTCGTTCATCTTCTGCGGTCCGACGGGCGTCGGAAAGACGGAGCTCGCGCGGGCGCTCGCGAAGTTCCTTTTCGCGGACCCCCAGGCGCTCATCCGCGTCGACATGAGCGAGTACATGGAGAAGTTCTCCGTGTCGCGGCTGATCGGCGCCCCTCCGGGCTACGTCGGCTACGAGGACTCGGGGACGCTCACGAAGGCGGTGCGACGCAAGCCTTACAGCGTGGTGTTGCTGGACGAGATCGAGAAGGCGCACCCCGACGTGTTCAACATCCTGCTCCAGGTGCTCGACGAGGGGCACCTGACCGACAACTACGGTCGCGTGATCGACTTCAAGAACACGGTCGTGATCATGACGTCGAACGTCGGGGCGCGGGACATCACGCAGAACAAGGGATTGGGCTTCGCGGCGCCTGACGAGCGCGATTCGTTCGATCGGATGTCGGAGAAGGTGAAAGAGGAGCTACAGCGGGTGTTCAACCCCGAGTTCCTCAACCGCCTTGACGACACGATCGTTTTCCACTCGCTCAGCCGGGAGCACATCGCGCAGATCGTCTCGATCCTGTTGAAGGACGTTCAGAAGCGGCTCACGGACGAGGAGCTCACGCTCAAGCTGACCGACGGGGCGGTGACCTTCCTCGCCGGGCATGGGTTCGACGAGAAGTTCGGTGCGCGGCCGTTGAAGCGGGCGATTCAACGCTTCGTCGAGGATCCGCTCTCGGAGAAGATTCTCACGGCCGAGTTCGCGAAGGGCGACGAGGTCGAAGTGGACGTTTCCGCGGACAAGGCAAAGCTGGAATTCCGAGTGCCGACCAAGATTCCACAGTAGTCGCGGTCTGGGACGAGCGAGCGGCCGGGTGGGCCCCACGGGGCTCCATCCGGCCGCTCGTGTGTATATTACAGCCATGTTCCGACCCACGCTCGTCCTCGGTCTTCTGGTCGTGGCGGCCGCGGTGCTGCCCGCCGTAGCCGCGTCGCAGCAGCCCGGCGTCTGCGCCCGCCCCGACACGATCGCGGTACGCGGCAACGAGCGCATCGGCCCTACCGTAATTCGCGCCGATGCAGGTATCAGCCCCGGCGACACGCTCAACCTCCTGATCGTCAAGCGGGCGATGCGGAATCTCTACGCGTCCGGCCAGTTCGACGACGTTAGAATCTCGTGCGAGCCCGCCCTCGATGGCAGTCGCGCCACTCTCATCATCGAGGTAGATGAGCGCCCGCTACTCGGTGACGTAGCGGTCGAAGGCACGGACAAGGTGAGCCAACGCTCGGTGCGCGACCGTGTGGACATACTCGTGGGACAGCCGGTCGACCCGGCGCAGGTGGCGCGTATCGTTCAGCGAATCGACTCGCTGTACGACTCGCAGGGCTACTATCTCGCGACGATCACCCCCGAGACAACGACGGTCGGCGGCCGTACGAAGATCACGTTCCGCATCGATGAGGGGCGCCGCCTGGCGGTGTCGGGTGTCGACATCGACGGGAACGTACAGGTGCGGGGGACAGAGATCGTCGGCGCGATGAAAACGAAGCCAGAGGGCTTCTGGTGGTGGCGGAGAGGGGAGTTTGACGACGACGAATACGCCGCCGACCTCGGGGAGAACATCCCCAAGCTCTACGCGAGCAGGGGCATGGTGGACTTTCAGATAGTCGACGATACGCTGATAGTGGATCCGGAGCGAGGCAAAGCGCTGATCCGGATCCAGGTCGATGAGGGTGAGAAGTACCGCGTCGGCGCGTTCGAGGTTGCCGGCAACAAGCGATTCTCGAGCGAGGAGGTTTCGCGCTTCTTCCCTTTCACGGAGCGCGACCCATCGATCACAGAACGCCTCCGCGGGCTCGTCGCGCGCGGCAACGGCAATGACGCCGATCTCTTCGATCAGGCCGAATGGGATGAGGCGACGCAGCGCGTCAACACCGCTTATTACAACGAAGGGTACATTTCGGCTCGGATCACCCCGGTCATCGAGCGCGTCGTCGGCCTCGACTCCGTGCCGCGGGTGAACCTCCGCTGGGAGATTCAAGAGGGGCAGCCGTCGATCATCAACCGTGTCGAGATAGCGGGCAACGACTACACCACAGAAAGCTGTATCCGCGACCAGCTACTTATTCTCCCGGGCGACGTCTTCAACTACGACCGTCTGATCCGCAGCTATCAGAGCATCTCCAACCTCGGCTTCTTCGAGCAGCCGCTTCCGTTCCCGGATACGCGCCAGGCGAACGAGAAAGGCGATGTGGACATCGTTTTCAACGTGAAGGAGAAGCGCACGGGGAGCGTCAACTTCGGCGCGTCGATGGGGCAGGGCACTGGGGTGGGCGGGTTTCTCGGACTGGACCAGCCGAACGTCTTCGGGCAGTGCAAGCGCGTGTCTCTCAACTGGCAGTTCGGGCGTTACATCAACGATTTCCAGCTCAGTTTCACGGATCCGTCCGTCCGCCAGTCTCGCATCTCGGGGACGATCAGCGCGTATCACACGCGGTCGCGCTTCATCGTCGCCGATCTCGGCCGGCAGACGCGGTCAGGTGGCTCGCTGCAGTTCGGCTTCCCCGTGCCGTGGTCGCCATTCACGCGGGTCTTTCTGTCGTACGGCGGCGAGCATGTTCGGGCCGGCGGCGGGCTGTTCGACCGCGACACCTCGTTCCAGCTTCAGAACGGGTTCCGCTCCTCACTTGGACTGACCACGACGCACGACACACGCATCGACATGCCGTTCGCGACCGCGGGTGGAATGCAGACGATCAGCGGGCAGTTCAACGGCGGTCCACTCGGTGGAGACACCGACTTCCAGCGGTACACGGGGGAGTTTCGTGCTTACGCTCCGCTTGGCCAGTTCGGTGGCACGCGGCCGGGAAGCCAGCCGGCGAAGTTCGTGCTCGGGCTGACCGCGCGCGCCGGGGCCGTGTTTGGCGACGTCGGACCGTTCCTTTTCTCGCAGAAGTTCGCACTCGGTGGCACGCAGTTCGGCGAGATGCTCCGCGGCTACGAGGAGTTCTCGATCACGCCGCTCGGAGTCGTTACGGGGACGAGCAACTACAGCGCGCGACGCGAGTCGTTCGGCAATGCGTTTCTCACGACTACGGCCGAGCTGGGGCTTCGGCTAAACCAACAAGTCTACGCCAACCTCTTCTTCGATGCGGGTAACATCTGGAATAGGCCGCGCGAGCTGGATCCGACCCGCCTCTACCGGGGTGCGGGGATCGGCGTGGCCCTTGTGACGCCTCTCGGTCCGCTCGGGCTCGACTGGGCTTACGGGTTCGACCGACTCGACGTTACGGGACGTCCCGATCCAGCGTGGCAGCTTCACTTCCGTCTCGGAAACATCTTCTAGGAGTACACATGCGTTCTCTCATCCGCGGCGCTTCCCTGGTCTTGTTGGGGGGGGTTCTTGCAGGCGCCGCAACGGCGCAATCGGCCGCACCAAAGCTCGCCTACATCAACTCGCAGAAGCTGCTTCAGGAGGCGCCCGGGCGCGCCGACGCGGAGGCTGCGTTCAAGCGAGAGGTCGAAGGGTACCAGACCGAGGTAAAACGGATGGGTGACTCGCTCCGCACGATGATCTCCGCGTACGAGACGCAGGAGTTGACCTTGAGCCCCGCCGCGAAGTCGACAAGGCAGCGGGAGATCCAGACAAAGGAGCGCGAGTATCAGCAGCGCACCGGGGCGCTGGACCAGAAGGCCGCCCAGCGCCAGGAAGAGCTGACGCGCCCGATCCTGCAGCAGATTCAGGAGGCAATCGAGGCAGAGCGCGCGGAGGGCGGATACACCATGATCTTCGACGCTGGCTCGCAGTCCGGTGCGCTCGTCGCGGCCGACAAGACGCTGGACTTGACGGACAAGGTCCTGACGCGGCTCCGGACCAAGCAGGCCGCCTCCGCGAGGCCGGCGACGCCAAGCGGCGCGGCGGCGAGGCCGAGTGGAGCGTCGAACGCTCCGGCAGGCGCAACCCGTCCGAAGAATCCTCCTTCGAACCGTTGACCCCGTTCGAACGGTCTGGCGAAATCGGCGGTGGGGGGAGAGTTCCCCTCACCGC
>JALZIF010000127.1 GCA_030860435.1 Gemmatimonadota bacterium
ATGGGGAAAAGCGGCAGGCCCGAGGCGCGAACGGCCAGCACGCGACGCGCGCGCTTCTGCGCGGCATCGAGCTCTCGGACGCGCAGCGGACGCAGGTCGAGGCGATCCGGCAGCGCTACGCCGCGGACTTCAAGGCGGTGCGCGATTCGATGCGCCCCGCGCTCGAGCAGGCACGCGAGGCCCGGCAGAGGGGGGACAGCGTGGCGGCGCACGCCGCGTTGGAGCGGACGGCGGTCCAACGCCGGCAAATGTCGGCGTTGAGCGAGCGGGTGGCCGCCGATCTACGCGGCATCCTCACTCCTGAGCAGCGGACGCTGTTCGACACGAACCTGGCGGCCGTGAAGGAGCGCGCGGGCAAGCAGGCGGGCGAGCGCCGGGAGCGCCGTCGCGGCCGCTGACCGAAGCACGTGATCCGAGCCGCGAGCGTGAGCGCGCGGCTCGGATTCGTGCTTGTGATCCCTGTGCTTGTGATCCCTGTCCGACGTGGGCATCTTGCGATCGGCCACTCAGACCGGGCGCAGCATGACCGCGAGCCTTCTCACGCGACCCGTCGGCAAGGTCGCTGACCGCATACGCTTCGACGGACGGGTCCTCTTCCTCACCGAGGACGCGGCGCTCATCCGGCGCCAGCTCGAGGGGGAAGATCTCGCCTTCGACCCGGCCGCACCCCCGGGCTCGTCCCTTCGCCCCGCCCTCCGCGACGACATCTCGACCGACGAGATCACACCCGCGTACATCTGCTATTACTACGACAAGACGCTCGGTGACTTCCCGTATCTGGGACTCAAGGCGGGGGACGAGTTCCCGATAGGACGCGGGGCGGTAAAGCGGGGCGGCTTCGTCTGCAGTGTCAGCGGCAAGCGGCGCGGGAAAGGGTCTTCGCGCGAGCAGTCGCCCTACGCGGAGATGATGGCGGGGATCCGACTCGTTATCGCCGAGAACATCGAGCGCATCTACCGCGAGAACTGCCAGAACCTCGGTGTGCTCACGTCGACGAGCCTGGAGCTCGTCGAGCGCGTGCGGCGCAGCGAGGAGATTCCACTCGCGGAGTTCACGCGCGGCGAGGGGGAGATCTCGCGGGGGATAATCGAGTACGGGGGGCTGTTCAACTACAACGTCGCGCGGCTGCAGGGCGCGGCCCCGGTACCGGCCGTGACCACCCAGCCGCGACCGATGACGATCGCCGAGAAGGTCTTCGCGCGGCATTGGGTGGCGGACGCATCACGGGGGTCTGTCGGGGTGCCGGCGGTCCAGCCGGGTGACCAGGGGTTCGTCCAGACCGACATCCGCTTCAGCCACGAGTACGTGACGCCGATGGCGGCGATCTTCTTCGACGAGCTCGTGGGACCGGATGAGCCGGTGAATGACCCGGCATCGATCTTCTTCTTCCGGGACCATCTCACCTTCCTCGACCAGGTCATGCGCCCCGAGCACGTCGAGATGGGGTTGCTCGACGTGGCGAACGAGCTCGAGGCGAAGCAGCGGACGTTCGCGGCGGCGAAGGGGATCAAGCTCTACGGCCAGCTCGACCAACGGCTCAACCTCCACGGCGCACTCGGCGCTGCCGGGTCGGAGGCGATCTGCCACTCGAAGATCCTGGAGGCGCACGCGCTGCCCGGGCAGGTGATCATCGGCTCGGACTCGCATACGCCGCACGCGGGCGCCGTGGGGTGCGTAGCGTTCGGCGTCGGGACTACGGCGGTGTTCAACTCGTGGATCACGAAGGACGTGCGCGTCGAGGTGCCGAAGTCGTTCAAGCTCGTGATCCGCGGCGAAAAGCCCCCGAACGTGACGGCGAAGGACTTCATGCTGGAGATCCTGCGCCACCCGTACATCAAGAGCGGTGACGCGATCGGGCAGATCATCGAGTACGCGGGAGACGCCGTCGAAGCGCTCTCGGTCGACGAGCGCGCGACGATGACAAACATGGCGGCAGAGGTGGGCGCTTTCACCGGGATCATCGCGCCTGACGAGAAAACGGTGGAATACCTGGTCACGCAGCGTGGCATGAGGCCGGACGCCGCGCGCGCCCTCTGCGCCGGGCTGTTCTCGGACGAGGAGGCCGAGTTCGTGACCGTGATCGAGCTGGATGCATCGCGGATGCGGCCGATGATCGCTCTTCCTGGGGACCCGGGAAACGGGCTTCACGTGGACGAGCTCCGGCGCGACGTCGCGGTCGACATCGCCTACGCGGGGAGCTGCACGGCGGGGAAGAAGGAGGACATGGACATGTACGCGCGCGTCTTCGGCGACGCGCTCGCGCGAGGGGAGCGGGTGGCGCCGGGCGTGCGCTGCTACATCCAATGCGGCTCGCGCGAGGTGTTCGAGTATTGCCGGGGGCGCGGGTACGACGCCGTCTTCGCCGCGGTGGGCGCTACATTCGTGGAGCCGTCGTGCGGGGCGTGCATCAACGCCGGTCCCGGGGTGTCCCGGACACGCGACGAGGTCACGATCTCGGCGATCAATCGCAACTTCCCTGGCCGTTCCGGGCCTGGGCAGCTCTATCTCGCTTCGCCGTACACGGTGGCGGCATCGGCGATAGCGGGGCGGATCGTGGAGTGGGCGCCGGACGGGACGCGGGCCGAGGCGCTTGTTTGATGCGGGGTGCGTCGCATTGGTGACGCGGCACGCGTCGTCAGGCGACATCAGTGTAGTCGGGGGGGGGCCCCCGCGACATGCGCGGTGAGTTCGTCGACCTCGGCGGGGCCCGCGTGTACTATTACGCCGCCGGGTCGCGCGGCGCCGGCGAGCCCGTCGTGTTCCTCCACGGCTTCCCCACATCCTCCCACCTCTGGCGCGACGTCGTCCCACTCGTGCCGGAGGGGCACCGCGTAGTGGTCCTGGACCTCCTCGGCTATGGGCGCAGCGACCAGCCGCTCGGCCGCGACGTCAGCATCCGAGGACACGGCGAGCGTGTCGTGCAGCTCATGGACGCGTTGCGAATCGAGCGCGCGGCCGTTGTCGGCCACGATGTCGGTGGTGGGATCGCGCAGCACCTGGCGATCCGGCACCCGACCCGCGTGTCGCGTGTCTGCCTTGTGAACTCGGTGGGATTCGAGGATTGGCCAACGCGCGACGTGAAGCTCGCGAAGGCATCGCTCCCGCTGACGCGTCTCCTCCCGGCGACCTGGATCGCGGGCATCGTGAGCAGCGACCTGCAGCGTGGCTACGCCGAGCAGCAGCGCGGCCACCACTCCATCGACCACTACCTCCGCCCGTTCTCCACTCCCGAAGGTCGCGACGTCCTGGTGGAGCACCTTCTCGCCCTCGATCCCGCTGATACCGTCAAGCTGTCTGCCCGCCTCAAGGATATCGTCGCGCCGACCGCGATCATCTGGGGGGCGCACGATCCCTTTCTGTCGCTAGGGCTCGGGCGTAGGCTGCACGACGCGATACCCCTTTCCACGTTCGACGTGATCCCCGACGCACGCCACTTCACGCCCGAGGAGGCCCCGGAGACGCTGGGTGCGGTGATCGGGCAATGGCTGGAGCGGTAATGCCCAACTCCCGCCTCGACGCCTTCCGCGCGATGGTCGAGAAGAATCCCGGCAACCCACTCGCCCGGTTCGGGCTGGCGAACGAGGCGTTGAAGGCCGAGCAATACGAGGAAGCCGTGGAGCAGCTCACCGCCTACCTGGGGCTCTACGACGACGAGGGGAACGCCTACGGGCGCCTCGCCCTCGCGCTCGAGAAGCTCGGCCGCGTGGAGGAGGCGAAATCGGCGCTGCGGACCGGGATCGAGACTGCTACCCGCCGCGGCCACCCGGGGATGGCGAACGAGTTCGAGCTCAAGCTCGACGAGCTGGACTCCAACTGAGCGACAACGCTCAACCCTCTACCATCAACGCTCAACGCCCTACGCTCTACGCTCTACGCTCAACCCTCAACCCTACTTCCCCTCCAACGCCGCCACCGTATACCTGCTCCCTGGGTTCCAGAGGATCCAGCTCTGGACGCCGTTCGCGTAGCCGGCCTCGATCTGGGCACGGATCTGAGGCGTGCCGTAACGCGGGGGGCCGAGGGTGAAGTCCTGGTACCAGGGGATTACCGGCGCGGCGCCGGGAATGCCGGCGCTCCGGCGCTTCGCATCCTTGAGCGCGCGGTCGATCACGGCATAGGGCTGGGCGTTGGGGCTGCCGATCCCGTAGCTGCCGGGCGCGTAGTGAGACGGGTACGTCATCGGAAGCACGACGTCCACCGCATCCACGAACAGCTCCCATTTCTGCCCGATCCCCATGTCGGTGGTATCCGATGTCGTGAGGCCGAAGACATCGGCGGTGATGGGGACGCCAAGCGGACGTAGGCGATCGCGAATCGCGAGGAGCTGATCGCGAATCACGTGGGCGCGGCCGCGCCCGTTGGCGAGCGGGAAGACGGTCTCGCGGACCAAGCGCTTCTCGTCCGGGAAGCGCACGTAGTCGAGCTGCACCTCGCTGAAGCCCAGTGCCACCGCCTCGCACGCCAGCTCCGCGGAGTAGCGCCACGGCCCGTCCTCATGCGGGTCCAGCCACGGCTTTCCGTTCCTGTCGAGCCAGGGCGCGCCCGGGTCGCTCCGCCTCTTGATCGCCCATGAGGGCCTCCCTTGCGCAAGAAGCGGGTCCTTCGCGACCACGATCCGCGCGATCGGGTAGATCCCGTGCGCTCGCATGGTGTCGAGCACGGCGCGGAGCCGCTCGGCACGCATCGGCGCCACCGTGTCCGCGCCGATCTCGCGCGCGAGCGGCACATCCGAGCGGTACAGGACGTAGCCGCGATCATCCTTCACGTCGATTACCAGCGCGTTGATCTCGGTGCGCTTCGCGATGTCGATGAGCTGCCACATCTTCTCGCCCACTGCCGCCCAGCGGTTGACGTAAAGCCCACGCAACGGGTCTGGCGGGGCGACGATCGGCGCGTCGGGGCGCAGGAGGGAATCGGGCGGCAGCGTCGCGGTTGCCAGGCGCGCGGCCTCGCAGAAGCTGGCAGGCGCGCGCGGAGGCGCGGGCGCGATCGCGGCCTCGTTCGATGCAGGCGATGCAGCATTCGCGTCCAGTGAGCGCGACTCTCGGTCGGACTCGGAGCGGCAGGCGACGAAGGTGGCGGCGCCCAGGAT
>JALZIF010000139.1 GCA_030860435.1 Gemmatimonadota bacterium
CGAACGATCGCGGCCTCGCCACACTGGCGGACGATTCACCTCATGATGCTCGCCGGGTGCGGGCTCGTGATCGCGGGGATATGGGTTCGGCTTCTGCTCGAGCAGGGCGGTGAGGAGATGTCGGCAGGCCTCGTCGCCGCGCTCGGGGCGATCGCGCTGGGCCTCGCGATCAACGCGCTCAACATCGCGTTCATGGCCGGGTCGGGGCTGCGGATGGCTACGGTGTTCGAGGCGGGCGATGCCGCCATGGCCGCTGTCTTCGACGTCACGCACCCTATCGGCCTCATGGCCGCTCGCTTCGGAAACTTCATCGTCGCGCTTGGCGCGCTCGCGCTCGGGTGGGCCGAGTGGCGGAGTGGCGTCGGGGCTGGAGGAGCGGGGAGGGCCGGGCGCCGGCTCCTCGCCACCTTGGCGTGGATTGCTGGGATCGGCGGGATAGCGGGCGCTCTCTTCTTCGATGAGTCGAGCCGGTTCGCGCTCGCCGCGGTTGCGCTTCTCTCAGGCTGGCAACTCGCGACCGGAGTTCGGGCGTTTGGCAGTCGTGGCGAGGTGGTGCCGTCCGCGGCTGCATGACGAGCGAGGGACCAATGGGCGCCGGCGCTGGGCGCACCGGTCACCTCACCAGGGGCGCTCGGACCACAAAAGCTTGGTGACTCCCGCGGGATCGATTGCGGACGAGAAGAGCGGTCCCTGGCCGTAAGTGCAATTCAGCTCGCGCAGCATCTTGAAGTGCGCGGCCGCGGACACGCCTTCCGCCATCGTCTCCAGCCCGAGCTCGCGCGCCAGCCCGATGACGGTCCGCACCACGCGCTGTGCCTGCTCATCGCGGTCCATTCGCCCCACCACCGAGTGGTCGATCTTGAGCACGTCGAGCGGGAGACGCTGCAAACAACTCAGCGAAGAGTAACCGGTACCGAAGTCGTCGAGATGGACGCGCGCGCCTAGCGTTCTGAGCGCGGTGAGCACCCCAGCGGCACGCGCCACGTCCTGCGCGACGACCCGCTCGTTCACTTCGACGGCGAGCGATGAAGGGTCGAGCCCACAATCCCATACAGCGCGGGCGACCTCCTCGATGAGTGCAACGCTCGCGAATTGTCGCGCCGACAGATTGACCGCGACGGAGAGCTTGGCGTCCGGCGCGAGCTCCGCGTTCCACTCCTGCACCTGCCGGCACGCCTCGCGGAGCACCCAGCGCCCGATCTCGGAGATAAGCCCCAGCTCCTCTGCTACGGCGAGGAACTCGAACGGCGCCAGCAACCCGCGGGTCGGGTGGTTCCAGCGCAGCAGCGCCTCGAGCCCGGCGATCCGTCCCGACACCAGGTGCACCGTCGGGAGGTAGTGCAGCACGAACTCACCAGCCGGGACCGCGCGGCGCAGCTCGCTCTCGAGGCGGCGGCGTGCGCGCCCCTCGGCGCCGATCCGCCAGTCGAAGATCACGACCGACTCCCCCGTCCGCGTTTGCGCATCGCGCTTCGCACGCGCCATCGCTATGTCGGCTGTGCGAAGCAGGTGCTCCGGTAGATCGGCGACCGTCGCGCTGAGCGAGAGGCCCGCGCTCACGGTAACGCTCAGCTCCTGCCCTCCGGCGACGAGGGAGGTTGTGAGCGCATCGCATAGCCCGCCCGCGATCTGCTCCGCGATCTCGAGGTCGGTCACCGGCTCGAGCAGTACCGCGAACTCGTCGCCGCCGAGCCGAGCGACGAGCGTACCGGGCCCGGCTTCCTGCTCGAGCCGGCGGCCTACCGCCACGAGCAGTTGGTCGCCGACGTGGTGGCCGAATCGCTCGTTGATCGACCGGAATCCGTCCACGTCGATGAGGACGACCGCGACGAGCTCCTCCGCCGGGGCTTCAACCGAACCGGGCGCGTCGTCCGCTGACTCGTCTGGCAGCTCGGCGCGCGCACGGTCTACCGCCGCGCGCAGGCGGCTTACCAACGCTGCGCGATTCGCCAGACCGGTGAGCGCGTCACGCGTCGCGTCGTGCCGTAGCTTGCGCTCCGCTGCCTCCCCCTCCGCCAGCGCCTGGCGGAGGTCTAGATCCCCGGCCACTGTCTCGGCGAGCCCGGCGAGGATTGCGATCTCCTCCTCGGTCCAATCGGTCGGGACTGCGTCGCCCGCACACATGATCCCCAGACACTCTCCGGACGCGGAGCGTAGCGGGACGCCGACGAATCCGACGATGTCCAGCGATGCGGCATCCTCGGCGTGGAGTGGCGGGATCGCGAGGTGGATGTCGGAGATCGCGACCGGCCCATTGGCGCCGATCACTCGGTCGACAAGGCCAGAGCGGCGCAGCGCGCCGGGGTCGTGGGCGACCCAGGCGGGCATCGTGGGTCCTGCGGCGAAGCAGCGTCGGTCCTCTCCCACGAGCGCGATGAGCGCGATGGGCGCCCGCAACGCGGTCGCCGCAAGCGCGGCGAACCGCTCCATCGACGCAGCGAGGGACCCGTAAAGGGGCCCGCCGTGAGGGAGCGGAGTCGTCGGCACGGTGCGCAGCCGTGCAGTGGGCGTCTCGGAAAGGACCGCCGTAGCCGGTCTCATACCTTAGAGACGGCCGATCGGCGAGTAAGTCACGGGAGGAGCGTTGAGCGTTGAGCGTAGAGCGTGGAGCGTGGAGCGTTGAGCGTTGAGCGTTGCTGGAATCGGGAGCGATAGATGCGACAGGCCCCGGGAGAGGATCTCTCGCCGGGGCCTTTCTCGTCTTACGACAGCAACCCCAACCCCCAACGCCCAACCCTCAACGCTCAACGCTCGACGCTCGACGCTCAACGCTCCACGCTCCGCGCTAGTATCCCGGATTCTGAGCGATGTTCGGCGCGACGTCCAGCTCCGCCTGCGGAATCGGGAACAGCGTCTGAAAGACCGGGATTCCCAGCACGGCAACGGCCCGGCCGGTGCGAACGAGATCGGGCCACCGGAAGCCCTCCATCGCCAGCTCCAGGCGGCGCTCCTCCCAGACGATGTCGAGTACCTGCTGCTGTATCATGCCGGTCGCGTCGAGCTCGCTCAGCCCGGCGCGCACGCGGATGCGGTTGACGTCGGCGATAGCCTCATCGAGTTGATTGAGGCGGGTGTACGCCTCGGCCCGGTTGAGCAGCACCTCGCCGAACCGGATGACGTGGACGTGCTCCGCGCCTTCGGTTGTCGGATACTTCGAGCCGTAACGCCGCCCAATGAAGTCGAATCCGATCGACCATGCGGCGCGTGAATCGGCGGGGTTGAAGACGATATTGTCGTCGTCGTCGAGGGTCTGCAGCGTGTCCGGGTCGTAACCAGGGTCGGCGTTGTACCCGAACGCGTCGATGAGACCGAACGTCGGCGAGATCTCGCGGCGGCCACCGAACGACCGCGATATGTAGTAGAAGCCGACAAGATTGAACTCAACCGGGGTAAAGGACACGCGGAAGATGTCCTCCGGCGTGTCCTGCCCCGAAGGCGTGAACAGGTCGCTGAACTGCGGAGCGAGGTCATAGCCCAGCGCCTCCACCTCGTCCGCTGCCGCGATCGCGCCCGCCCAGTTTTCGGCATATAGGAGCACGCGGCTCCGGAGTGCCACGACGGCACCGACCGTCGCCATCCGGGTGTTGGTATTCGAGATGAGTGTCTCGGCCTGGTCGAGGTCGCTCAGAATCTGTGCGTAAACCTCGGCCTCCGACCCTCGCGCGATCTGTGATGCCTCGTCGATGCTCCCGGGCGGCTCGGTGCGGATCGGGACGCCTTCCCAGAGCTTCACGAGGTCGTGGTAGGCCAGCGCCCGGATGAAGTGCGCCTGCCCCACGAAGTCGTTCCTCTCATCATCGCTCAGCCCGTCGACCGCCGGGATCCGAGCAATGAGCTGATTCGTACGCCCGATCGCCGCATAGATCGCGTCCCAAATAAACAGCACCGAGGTGTTGTCGGCGCGAAGGTCGTTTGCGTCCGCGTCGCCGTAATCGGTGAAGGTCCCGACGTGGTCGACGTCGTCGGACGGGAGGTCGCCGAAAAACAGCAGCTCACCCCCGTAGTAGCTGCCATCCTGGAGTGCGTCGTAAAGGCCGGCGAGCGCCGCGCGCGCGCCGTTGGCATCTGTGATCGCCTGCTCCTCGGGCACTTCGCTCGCAGGCTCGACGGTTAGAGCATCGTCGCAACCGGCGGCGAAGGCCAGCAGCAGTGCAGGCCAGAAGCTTCGGATTCGCATGAATCGTTTCATCCTCGTTCGAAGTCCGCGATGGATTGCCGGCACGGTCAGAAGTCTCCGCTAATGCCGATGGTGATCGTGCGGGCGAGCGGGTAGGCGTAGAAGTCGGTACCGAGCGAAATGTTCACACCCGAGCCGAGGCTGTTGACGTCCGGATTGTAGCCGAGGTAGTCGGTCCAGGTCTTGAGGTTCCGCGCCGACACGAAGAGGCGCGCTGTCGTCAGGTTCGCGCGAGTAGCGAACGCCGACGGCAGGCGATAGCCGAGCGAGAGCTCCTGAAAGCGGATGTAGGATCCGTCCTCGATGAAGCGGCTCGAGACATCGCGTGCCCCCGAGAGCCCGTCGAAGCTGGCCCGCGGAACGTTGGTGATGTCACCCGGCTGCTGCCAGCGCCGCAGCACATCCGCGAACTTGTTGTCGGAAGAGTAGTAGCCGCCGTCGTCGGCGAAGATGCGCATGGCGTTGTACACTTCGGCGCCGCGGCTGAACTGGAAGAAGGCGCGCATGTCGAAGCCCTTCCACGAGAACGTGTTGGTCAAGCCGCCCCAACTGTCCGGGTGAGGGCTGCCTACGACGGCGCGGTCGTCGGAGTTGATCTGGCCGTCGCCGTTGAGATCCGTGTAAATCGCGTCCCCGGTCTCGGGATCGACGCCCTCGAAGACGAGCGTGTGGAACGCCCCGAGCGGTTGCCCTTCCTCCACCCGGTTCACGCTGCGGATTCCGGAGTTGAACGGCTCGCCGCGGAAGAGCTCCGTGACCCGGTTCCGGTTCCACGAGACGTTGAGGTCCGTCGACCACCGGAATCCATCATCCATTGCGGGCTGGAAGTTTACAGTGGCGAGCCCGAGCTCGAAGCCGCGGTTCTCGATGTTTCCAATGTTGTCCCAGAAGGCCGAGAAGCCGCTCGTGCGGGTGATCGGGCGGAAGACGAGCAGATCGTTGGTCTTCTTGGTGTAGTAGTCGCCGATCAGGCCGACGCGCCCATCGAGGATGAAGAAATCGAAGCCAATGTCGAGCTCGCGCGTCGTTTCCCACTTGAGGTCGGGGTTGCCGATTGAGCTTGGCGCGATCCCGGGCTCGTCGGAGTAATTGGCCTTTCCGAAGCGCGCCAACGGTGCGAAGTCATCGCCGATCCCTTGGTTCCCCGTCACGCCGTAGCTGGCGCGCAGCTTGAAGTCGCCGAGCCGGCCGACGCCCTGCATGAACGGCTCTTCGCTGAGCATCCAGCCAACGGAGACGGCCGGGAAGATGCCGTAGCGGTTGTTATCGCCGAAGCGCGATGAGCCGTCGGTGCGGAGGCTTGCCGCGACGAAGTATCGGTCACGTAGCGCGATGTTGGCGCGTGTGAAGAACGACACCAGATTGTGTCCCGTCTTGTCGCCGTCGTAGACCGTCACCTTGCCGGCGTTGCCAGGGTAGCGGAACGCCTCGTTCGAGAACCCCTCGCCCTGCAGGAAGTCCAGCTCGGACTCGTTGTACTCCACGCTCGCGCCGCCGACAAGCGACAGCCGTGCCGCGGCAGCACCATGGTCGAGCGTGGCGAAGCTCTCCAACAGATAGCGAGTGGCCGTGTTGTTGCCTTGCTGGGCAACCCCGTTGACGCTCGCGGCGTACCGGCCGATGATCTGGGGCGAGTTCCACCGCAGATCACGCAGATTCAGCACATCCATCCCGAGACGCGACGTCCACTTGAGGCGATCGGTGATGTTGAAATCGCCCTCGATGTTGCCCAGAGCGCGGAACGTCCGGGTCTCGGCCGCGTCCAAATTGCCGATCGCGACCGGGTTCGTGTAAGCGAGGCCGTCATCCGTGCTCGTGTAGCTGCCGTCAGGGTTTCGAGCCGGGAAGATTGGTGGCAGCGCGATCACGTTCGTTGTCACGCCGTCGAGCGTGTTGTCGTTCTCGTTCCGATCGTTGTCCTCCCGCAGGAGACCGATCGACGACCGTAGCGCGAGGCGGTCATTGGCCCGGAAGTCCACGTTCGCGCGCACGTTCTGGCGATTGTAGCGCGAGCCGATGATGATCCCTTCCTGCTCGAAGTGCGCGCCGGATAAGAAGTACTGGATCCGGTCCGACCCGCCGCTCGCCTGCAGCGAGAAGTCGCGCACGGGTGCGGACTGCAGAACCTCCTCCTGCCAGTCGGTGTTTATCGAATCACCGGCGTTGCGGCCGAACCCGAACCAGTCAAACTCGAGCTCCTCTTCCGTATACCCGTCGTTGGTACCCGCCTCATACATGAACTCCACAAACTCCGAACCGCTCATCAAGTCGACCTTCCGCTCGATCCTCTGCCAGCCGGTGTATGCGTTGAACGAGATCCGCGGTTGCCCCGACAGGCCGCGCTTGGTGGTTATCATCACAACGCCGTTCGAGCCGCGGGAGCCGTACATAGCGGCGGCCGCCGCGTCCTTGAGGACGTCGATGGAAGCGATCTCGTTCGCGCTGAGGCCGGTGACCGCGGTGACGTCCTGCCCGCCCATGTCGAGCTGGGAATAATCCTCGCGGATCATCGGAACGCCGTCGATCACGTACAGCGGTTGGTTGCTAGCCGAGAGTGAAGCCGAGCCGCGCACCCGAACTGTGATCCCGACTCCGGGGTTACCCGCGTTCTGGATAACCTGCACCCCTGCGGCCTTGCCTTGCAGCGCCTGGTCAACCCCGGCCACCGGCTGGTTCACTATCTGGTCGCCGCGTACTGTGGCGACCGCGTTGCTCACCTCGCGGCGCAAGGACGTCCCGTACCCCGTCACCACCATCTCGGTGAGCTGTTGCGCCACCGCCCGGAGAACGAAGTCCGCAATGGCGGTCTGGCCCGCGATAAGCGTGACTTCGCGGCTCGCCGCGCCGTACCCGATCCGTAGCACGCGGAGCGTCGCCGAGCCGGCCGGGACTCCTACGAGCGAGTACTCACCGGCGGCGTTCGTTAGCGCGCCGCGGGTCGTCCCCGCGAGTTGGACCTGCGCACCTTCGATCGGGCGGCGGCTCGCGGAGTCGCTGATGGTACCCTGGACCGTTGCCGTGGCTTGCGCCGACAGGGATCCCGCGGCAGCCACTCCGACCGCGAGTCCCAGCACCTGTGCGGTGATCCACACGGACTTCCAGCGTTTCATGTGCGCGCCTCCATAAGGAAGGTGGTGGTTAGCAGACGCTGGAGTGGCCGCCACGACGCGACGCCGCCGGCCGGCTCGAGAGTCCGCGATGATGCGCGCCGGAAGAAGGTCCGCCTCGCATCGAGAAACAGTGCGGCGTCCAGCGTTCCGGATCGCCGCGCGCGCGGCGTGACAGCTCCGGCGCCGATCGACGCCTCATTCGTTGAACGAATGGGTGACGTCGCGACGGCGGTGGGGAGATACGACCCACGCCAGCGTGCGGATGAGCTCGTACGCGCCGGCGCGTGGAATCGCCGTGCAAGCTGCAACTATTCAGCGCGACGGGCGCGGGGTCAAGAGGGAACACGGCCAAGTGGTTGTCTCGAGGTGCGAGAGCGCGTAGCGTTTGGGGCGATCAGCGGGCGCCGATGCCGGCAATCCAACACGATCCGAGAGCCCGACGCATGCTGCTGAAGCGGTTCTACGACGTCAAGCTGGCGCAGGCCAGCTACCTTATCGGCTGCCAGGCGACCGGGGAGGCGCTGGTCGTCGACGCCAACCGCGACGTTGAGCAGTACATGCGATCCGCGGTCGCAGAAGGCGTGCGGATCGCCCACGTAACAGAGACCCACATCCACGCAGACTTCGTCACCGGGAGCCGCGAGCTCGCGCACCGCACCGGCGCCGCGCTCTATCTCTCCGGCGAAGGCGGCGTGGACTGGAGCTATGCCTACGCCCCCGAAGCGGGGGCGACTCTGCTGAGGGACGGCGATACCTTCCGCGCGGGTCACGTGGTAGTGCGCGCGATGCACACGCCGGGGCATACACCGGAACACATCTGCTTTCTTGTCACCGACAGCGCCGGCGCCGACAGGCCGATGGGAATTCTGAGCGGGGACTTCGTCTTCGTGGGAGACGTCGGCCGGCCCGACCTTCTCGAACGGGCCGCGAAGCAGGCAGGCACGATGCAGACCGCGGCGCGCACACTCTTCAAGTCACTCGAGAAGTTCCGTGCGCTTCCGGACTATCTGCAACTCTGGCCGGGCCATGGCGCGGGCTCTGCGTGCGGCAAGGGTCTCGGCGCGGTGCCGCAGTCAACCGTTGGCTACGAGAAGATGTTCAACTGGGCGCTCGCCGTGGGCTCAGAGGACGAGTTCGTGCCGATGGTGCTCGCCGGGCAGCCGGAGCCGCCTCCGTACTTCGCGCACATGAAGCGGATCAACAAGGAGGGACCGACACTGCTCGGAGAGCTCCCGCGTCCGCGCCGTCTGGCGGCGGAACAGCTCGCCACACTTCTCGGGGCCAGGGAGAGCGCCTCACCCCCCGTCGCGCTGGTGATCGACATTCGTCCGGCCGCCGAATCGGCCCGCGGCGCGGTGCCTGGGACGTTCAGCATCCCGCACAACAAGTCATTCACGTCGTGGGCGGGGTGGTTATTGCCCTACGACCGGGACCTCTACCTGATCGTTGGCGACGCGGGTGACGACGCCATCGATGAGGCGGTTCGAGATCTGGCGATGATCGGGCTCGACCGGGTCGCTGGATACTTCGGCGCCGATTCCATTCGGGCGTGGGCATCGGCGGGCCGGCCGCTCGACATCGTCCGGGAGATTGCGGTATCGGAGCTCGCGTCCATGCTCGAGCGTGGCGCGGTAACTGAGCTTGACGTTCGCGCAGCCGACGAGTGGGAGTCCGGACATCTGCCCGGAGTCGCGAACATTCCACTTGGCTACCTCACGGAACGGTTGGACGAGGTGCCACGCGGGAGTCCACTCGTCACGCAGTGCCAGGG
>JALZIF010000168.1 GCA_030860435.1 Gemmatimonadota bacterium
GCCCTCACCGGTATCGTCGTCGGGCGTGAGCATCGGAATGAGCGTCAGCTGCTCCACTCCCGGCAGACGCTCCGCGACGTTCAGCCAA
Organism: Gemmatimonadota bacterium; assembly: GCA_030860435.1. Classification (GTDB taxonomy): domain Bacteria; phylum Gemmatimonadota; class Gemmatimonadetes; order Gemmatimonadales; family Gemmatimonadaceae. The sequence goes on from JALZIF010000168.1 coordinate 89, forward strand.
AGGTCATACTTAAGCAAGTCTCGCCGATCGGCGAAATACTGGTTCTTCACAACGCTCCCGTTCGTGACTTCGTGGCGTTCGGCTAACTGGAATTATAGCCCCCCGCGCCTGCCTGCTGTTTCCGGAATGCCGAGCCTCCGTTGCTCCGTCTCGGAGGCAGGGCTACGTTTCAAGGCTATGTTCGACGAGCTCAGCGAAAAGCTGGACGCGGTATTCACCCGCTTGCGCGGGCGAGGCGTCCTCACCGATGCCGACATCAAAGAGGGGCTGCGCGAGGTCCGGCGGGTCCTGCTAGAGGCGGACGTCAACTTCCAGCTCACTCGCGAGTTTCTGGAGCGCGTCGAGAAGAAGGCGGTGGGCGTCAGCGCGCTCAAGACGGTCTCTCCGGGCCAGCAGCTCGTCAAGATCGTCCACGATGAGCTTATCGCCATGCTCGGCGAGCGGCGCGAGGGTCTCAAACTCAGTTCCGTCCCGCCGACGATCGTGATGATGGTTGGGCTTCAGGGGTCGGGAAAGACGACCACCGCCGCGAAGCTCGCTCGGAAGCTCAAGGCCGAGGGGCGTCCGACGCGCCTGATCGCGGCGGACGTCTATCGCCCGGCCGCGATCGACCAGCTCGAGACGCTGGGGAACCAGATCGATGTTCCGGTCTACTCGGAGCGCGACACCAAAGACGTCATCCGCATCGCCCGTCATGGGATTGACCAGGCGCGGCGCGCCCGCGATCGCGTCGTCATCGTCGACACCGCGGGGCGGTTGCAGATCGACGAAGTCATGATGAACGAGCTGCGGACGCTCCGCGCGGAGATCCGCCCCGACGAGATCCTCCTCGTCGCCGACGGGATGACGGGGCAAGACGCCGTGCGGATCGCGAAGGGCTTCGACGATGCGCTCGGAGTTACCGGGGTTGTGCTGACGAAGATGGACGGCGACGCCCGCGGCGGTGCGGCGCTCTCGATCTACGGAGTCACGAGGAAACCGATCAAGTTCATCGGCGTTGGCGAGAAGTTGGATGGACTGGAGGAGTTTCATCCGGACCGGCTCGCCGGTCGCATTCTCCAGATGGGGGACATTGTCTCGCTCGTCGAGAAGGCGCAGACGACCTTCGACGAGGACGAGGCGAAGCGTCTCGAGAAGAAGGTTCGCAAGGAAGGGATGGACCTCGAGGATTTCCTCGGGGCGATGCGACAGATGCAGAAGCTCGGACCGCTCGAGTCGCTGCTCGGAATGCTCCCCGGCGTGAACCGGAAGGTGATTCAGCAGGCGAAGATCGACCCGAACCGGATGAAGCACATCGAGGCGATCGTCCTCTCGATGACCGCCGCCGAACGGAAGACCCCGGCGATCATCAACGGCTCACGCCGGGCGCGGATCGCCAAGGGAAGCGGTCGATCGGTCAGCGAGGTGAACAAGCTGCTCGAGCAATTCCGCGAGATGCAGAAGATGATGAAGAAGATGGGCGCGGGGAGCGGCGGCCGCATGACGATGCCGCCTGGGTTGATGGGGATGAGGTAACTCCACGGGTGCGCACCGGATATCCCGGACAGCGCGATGAGCCCGGAGCAGGACCACCACTCCACCTGTCGAGGTCGAGAACATGGCAGTCAAGATTCGCCTCCGGCGCGTAGGCCGGAAGAAGAACCCGATCTACCGCATCGTCGTCGCCGACTCGCGTAGCCCGCGTGATGGCCGCTTCATCGAGATGATCGGGCAGTACCAGCCGCGTCAGGCGGAAGGGGGGCTGAACGTCGACGCCGGGCGCGCACTTCACTGGCTCGACGTCGGTGCTCAGCCGACCGACACCGTGCGTTCGCTCCTGCGCCGTGCCGGCGTTCTCAAGGCACGTCATGAGCGCCGGCTCGCCGGTAGGCTTCAGGCGACCGCGGTGCCGCTGTCCGATGGGCGCCCGGAGGCGGGGGAACCGGCACCCGGCGAAGAGGCACCCGCCCCGGAATAATGTGACCCCACCCGAATACGTGATCGTGGGGCGCATCCGGAAGCCCCACGGACTTCGCGGGGAAGTCATCGTCGAGCCGATCACCGACGCGCCGGCCGCAGTCTTCGCGGCCGGCCGTCGCGTTTACGTGGGGACAGTGGACGGCGACATGCCGCCCGCGGCGCCTATGCTGACGGTCGAGACGGCGCGCGAGCTCCCCGGCGGCGTGTTGCTCGCTCGCTTCGAGCACATCGGCGACCGCATCGAAGCGGAGCTCTGGCGCGATCGATTCCTCCTTCTGCCAATGGACGAGATCGAACCGCCCGGGGATGGGGATGCGTTCCTTCACGAGTTGGTCGGAATGCGAGTAGAGCAGACGTCCGGGGAGGAGATCGGAGAAGTGGTCGACGTCTTCGAGTTACCTCAAGGCATCGCGGTGGATGTCCGTTGGCGCGGTCGACTTCTCACACTATCGCTGGCGGACCCGTTTCTGCGGGATCTGGACCGTGAGCGCCGCCGCATCGTTCTCGAGCTTCCGGAAGGGCTACTCGAGTGACGCTGCGCGTCAACATCGTCACGATCTTCCCCGCATTCTTCGAAAAGCCGCTCGCGCTCAGCATCCCGGCTCGCGCGGCAGCCGTCGAGGGGGAGGGGGGGGGGGCGGCGTACACCGTATTGGACCTGCGCGACTTCACGCACGACCGGCACAGGACGGTCGACGACTACCCGTTCGGAGGGGGCCCGGGGATGGTCATGAAGCCTGAGCCGTTCTTTGAGGCGGTGGAGGCGCTCGGCGCGACGGCGCCTATCGTCCTGGTGTCGGCCCGCGGACGACCGTTCGCCCAGGCCGACGCGGTTCGGTACGCTGGGGGCGAGGAGTTGACGCTTCTGTGCGGGCACTACAAGGATGTGGATCAGCGCGTCGCCGAGCACCTAGCGACAGAAGAAGTCTCTCTCGGCGACTTCGTGCTAAGTGGGGGCGAGCCAGCAGCGCTGGCGATCCTGGACGCGACCGTGCGCCTCCTACCCGGCGCGATGTCGGACCTGGCAAGCGCCCACGGTGACTCGTTCTGGGACGGGGGTATCAGCGCGCCAAGCTACACGCGCCCGGCAGACTACCGGGGGCTACGAGTCCCTGAAGTGCTTCTCTCCGGTGACCACAGACGGATCGCTGATTGGCGCCGGTCCGAGGCGGAGCGCCTAACACGGCTTCGCGGCTCACGCGAGGCGTCCTAGGGACGCCAGCCGTCACTCGCCGCGTAGCGCGGCTGCGGCTCCGCCAAGAAAGTCGTTAAAGACAGCCGGCTACCCCTTGAACCAACATCTGGCGCGCCCCATTATAGCGAGCCCGTCCGCTAGCCTTTTTTCGCTCGCCGCCACATCGCCCCCCGCGTTCCGGCTGTCTCCGCCGACCAAGTCCCACTTCACCGCGAGGATTTCCGCATGAGAAAGGTCGCAGCACTTGTCGCGTCTACGTTCCTCATCGCCGCGTGTCAGGACTCCCCAGTGGGCGTCGACCCGGAGTCGGGCGGCGCGACGCTCTCCGGCGCGGGCGACCCGTCGGCGCAGGTCATTCCGGGGCGGTACATCGTCGTGTTGAAGGGCAAGGCCGGCGCGGTTTCGGCGGCGCAGGCGCTCGCCAGTCGGTACAACGCCAGCGTCAGCCACGTCTACAGTACGGCGCTGAACGGCTTCGCCGCCGGCATGTCGGCCGCCGACGCGGCCCGCCTGGCTCGTGATCCCGGCGTTGCGTTCGTGGAGCCCGACGGCTACGCGTACGCATTCGGGACCCAGTCGCCCACGCCGAGCTGGGGGCTCGACCGGATCGATCAGATCAATCTGCCGCTCAACAACAGCTACACTTACCCTAACGACGGGGCCGGCGTCAACGTCTACATAATCGACACCGGTATTCGCGTCGCGCATAACGACTTCGGCGGGCGCGCGTTCGACGGCTACGACGCCATCGACGGCAGCCTACCGGCCGCGGACTGCAACGGTCACGGGACGCACGTCGCCGGAACGGCCGGCGGCACGAGCTACGGGGTTGCGAAGGGCGCAAAGCTGTATGCCGTGCGCGTCCTCGACTGCAACGGGAGCGGCACCTACGCCCAGGTCATCGCGGGCGTCGACTGGGTCGCGGCGAATCGCGTCCTCCCGGCCGTCGCAAACATGAGTCTCGGCGGGTCCACGAGCACAGCTCTCGATAACGCGGTCCGTAATGCAATCACGGCCGGCGTCCTCTTCACGCTCGCGGCTGGTAACGGGAACTTTCTCGGCATCCCGCAGGATGCCTGCACGACCTCGCCGGCACGAGTTCTCGAGGGGATCACCGTGGCTGCGTCGACCATCACCGACGCTCGCGCGTCCTTCTCGAACTTTGGCACCTGCGTCGACATATTCGCGCCGGGAGTGAACATCACGTCGGCATGGAGCACCAGCAACACGGCGACGAGCACGATCAGCGGGACCTCGATGGCCGCGCCGCACGTCGCCGGCGCGGCGGCGCTCTACCTCGCCGCCAACCCCGGCTCGACCCCCGCCCAGGTAGGGACGGCGCTGACCAGCAACGCGTCGGCGAACAAGATCTCCAACCCCGGCACCGGTACGCCGAACAAGCTCCTCTATGTCGGCTTCATCGGCGGCGGCCCGCCCCCCCCGCCAGTGGACGCACCACCGGTGGCAAGCTTCACCCACAAGTGCCGGGCACGAGACCATCGCTGCGACTTCGACTCGAACAAGTCGAGCGACGACGTCGGCATAGTATCGCGGACCTACGACTTCGGTGATGGGACCACTCTCACCAACAACACGCGGTGGGCGACCCGCGTCTACGCGTCGGCGGGCACGTATACGGTGAAGCTCACGGTGATGGACACGGATGGGCAGACTGGCAGCGTTTCGAGGGTGATTAACGTGCCGTGAGCGTGGATCGAGGAGCGTGGAGCGTGGAGCGTTGAGCGTGGAGGGTGACTTTCGACGCTCGACGCTCAACGCTGGCCGCTCGCCGCTCGAAGTCCCCCGACCCTCGACGCTCTACGCTCGACGCTCCACGCGCCACGCTAGCGTAAGCCGAAGCCCGCGATTAGGATACACTGGCTGCACGCCCGCGTGACTTCGACCTGCGACCTATGCATCCGTTCATCGAGACCCAGAAGCCGTACCTGCGCACCGACATCCCGCCGTTCCGAGCGGGCGACACCCTCCGCGTCAACGTGCGCGTAAAGGAGGGCGATAAGGAGCGCGTTCAGGCGTTCGAGGGAGTATGCATCGCGCGGCGCGGGAGCGGGGTGAGCAAGACGTTCACCGTCCGCAAGATCTCGAACGGCGTCGGCGTCGAGCGCATCTTTCCCGAGCACAGCCCGATGCTGCAGAGCGTCACCGTCATGCGTCGTGGGCAGGTCCGTCGCGCGAAGCTCTACTATCTGCGAAACGTCACCGGCAAAGCGTCGCGGATCCGCGAACGAAAGACGCCCCCACCGCGCGCTGGCGAGGCATAGGCGACGGTGGCGGGCGGCTCGCGCGACCCCGTGCGTGGTGGGGGTATGAGCGGGCGTCGCCGCTGGAGCTCCCTCGAGCGGGACTTGAGGCGCACGGGCGGACAGTTCATCGCGGGCGTTGACGAGGTCGGACGGGGCTCCCTGGCGGGCCCCGTCGTTGCGTGCGCCGTCGTGATGCCCCCCGATGCGCGCGCCCTGGCGGGGGTTAACGACTCGAAGCAGCTCACCGCCCCGCAGCGCATCACGCTCGCAGCCAGAATTCGCCACCACGCGCTCGCGGTCGCCCTCGGTGCCGCCTCCGCGCGCGAGATCGACCGCGTCAACATCTACCATGCGACAGTACTGGCGATGCGGCGCGCGCTACTGCGGCTCCGGATCGCGCCTGATCACGTACTCGTCGACGGCCGTCCGATCCGAACCCTTGGCGTTCCGCACACGGCCGTCGTCGGCGGCGATGGGCGTTGCTTCTCGATCGCCTGCGCGTCGATCGTCGCCAAGGTCACGCGCGACGCTCTCATGCGGGCGCTGGCGCGCCGCCACCCCGGGTACGGGTGGGAACGGAACGTCGGCTACGGGACGCAGACCCATTGGAGCGCGCTCGATGCGATCGGGCGGTGCCCGCATCACCGCCTCACCTTCACCCACAGCCGCCAACTCACACTATCGCTGACGTTCGATTCGGTGGACACGCCCGCGGATGGGATGATGGACGATGTGATCACGGACGGGCAGTCGCCGGGCCGAGAACATCTGGTGTGACCCAAGTCACTCCGAGGCAACCACTTATATCCTAGGCGCTCCGGCACGTTTCTGGCTAATGTTCTCTAGGCGTAGCAGGTGAGAACGTCGGGGGGATTGTCTAGCTTTTTCAAACCGGAGACTCGGAGCGGCCACATGAGCAAGAGACTGACAACGATAGCGTTCGGTGCTGTGATCCTGCCGTTTGTCGCCGGTTGCGCGACCAAGGGGTTCGTGCGGCAGGAGGTCGGTACCGCGCGCGCCCAGATGGACTCGAGCCTGGCGATGGAGCGGTCGGAGCGCATGATGGGCGACAGCGCGATCCGCGCCGAACTCGCGCTGCTGCGCGGGGACCTCGACTCGCTGCGCGGCGAGTTCAACGTGCGGATTCAGGAAGTGTCGGGGGCCATCAAGGTGTTCACGCCGGTGCACTTCGCGTTCGATGATGCGACGCTCCGTGAGGAGGACAAGCCGCTGCTCGATCGCTTCGCCGACGTGGTCGGCCGCCACTACGTGGCGTCCAAGATCACTGTCGAGGGCTTCGCCGACCCGGCCGGCTCGCAGGCGTACAACCGTGCCCTGTCGCAGCGTCGCGCAGAGTCCGTGCGAACGTACCTTGCCGAGCGCGGCATGACCGGCGAGCTCGAAGCGGTGGGCTATGGCAAGACGCGCCTGGTCGTGCCTGGCGCCGAGCGCGATGACCCGGGCGCCGAGAAGAACCGCCGCGTCGTGTTCGTGATCGAGAGCCGGCCGGAAGGGACGGCGGGCGTGGCCAACGCGTCGCAGCCGAACTAGCTCTCGCAGAAGTACTGGCGAGCCACGCTCCGGGAGGGGGG
>JALZIF010000179.1 GCA_030860435.1 Gemmatimonadota bacterium
TAAACTTCCCTGAACCCAGAGGCCCCGTATGAACGAGAAGCAGCTCGCGAAGCTCATCAAGAAGACCGTCGCCAAGGCGGCGGACCGCCCCTCGAAGCTTCGCCCCGCCCGTGCCTACGACGCGACATTGCCCCCGCCCAACGACGAGAACGCGGACGTGGAGCGTGCGCAGATGTTCGACGAGATGAAGCGGCGCGAGTTCTGACGCGCCGCGAGCGCTGAGCCGCGGAGCTCCCGCGACCGCCGCGCCCACAGTTGCGGTCTGTGACCGCCCGTTGCATCGTGGCACGGGGAGCGCCGGTTCGACCTTCGTACCAAGAGGTGCCATGCGCCCGACACGCGTTCTCGGGATATTCATGCTGCTGGCGCTTGCCGCGTGCGCGGCGCACGGAACCCGTGGCGGCGACGACTCGCCTCGGTCGTCGCGGCAAACGCTCACTGCGGACGAGCTGCAGGGTGCGCCGTGGTCGAGCCTTTACGATGCTGTCAGCGCGCTTCGCGGGATCTGGCTCCGCAAGCGCGGACCAATCAGCCTCAATGGCGACGCTGACATCGTCGTGTATCTCGACGGCAACCGGCTCGGCGGACCCGCGTCGCTCCGGACCGTCCCTGCCTCGTCGGTCCAAGTGGCCCGCTTCCTCACCCCACCCGAAGCCCAATCCCAATTCGGCATGAACCACTCGCACGGCGCGATCGTGGTGGTCACACGACCGTAAGGATTCCCCGCCCGCCGTGCAAGCCGTATAGACGCATCCTGTCAGGGAGACTTCATGTCCCAGCCGCAGACTCTCGATGTGGATGATGTCACAACCAGACCCGCCGCCGAGGACCGAGCGGTCCGATTGACGCGGGCGATCCTCGCTGACCTCTTCGGGCCCCCGGCGCGACGGGCGTTCGCGGTGCGGCTGTGGAACGGAGTCACTGAGGCGCCGGCACCGCCCATCCGACCGCGCTTCACGCTGGTACTGCGCGACAGCGGTTCGCTGCGGCGAATGCTACTGCCGCCGTCAGAGCTGGGGATAGTCGAGTCGTACATTCGCGGCGACATTGACGTCGAGGGGGATCTCGAGGCCGGGGCCGGCATCGCCGACATCGTGAGCGGCCGGCTCCGCTCGCCACGCTCGGTCGCCCGTCTGTTACGCCATCTCCTCGCGCTGCCCTCCGGCGGCGTGAGGCGGCCGCCGGCGGCTCGTCAGGGTCGCGCGCGCGAGCTCGGACGGCTCCACTCGAAAGGCCGCGATGCCGCTGTGATCCGCTTCCACTACGATGTGAGCAACGAGTTCTACGCCCTCTGGCTGGACCGGCGGATGCTCTACTCGTGTGCTTACTTCCGCACCGGCGCCGAAAGTCTCGATGCAGCGCAGGTGGCGAAGCTCGACCACATCTGCCGGAAGCTGCGCCTCGCACCAGGCGAGCGCCTGCTCGACATCGGCTGCGGCTGGGGCGCACTGGTGATCCACGCCGCCGAGCATTACGGCGTGCACGCGCATGGAGTCACGCTCAGCGAGGCACAGGGGGCGCTGGCGCGGGAGCGTATCGCGGCCGCGGGGCTGCAGGACCGTTGCTTGGTGGAAGTGCGCGACTACCGCGACCTGCCGCGCGGCGCCACGTACGACAAGGTGTCCAGCGTGGGCGTGGTGGAGCACATCGGACGACCGCAGCTCGCGACCTACTTCGCGACCGCGTACCGCCTGACGAGACCCGGCGGGATATTTCTCAACCATTGCCTGATCAACAACGGGCGGACGCCCCCGCTGACCCCGCTGCGGTGGGCGGCGGACCGGCTCTGGCGCCGCGGCGAGTTCATCGACCGGTACGTCTTCCCCGACTCCAAGCTGCTCCCCGTCGCCGAAATCATCGCGGCGGCGGAGCGGGCCGGCCTCGAGGCGCGCGACGTGGAGAATCTGCGCGATCACTACGCGCTGACCACGCGCCACTGGGTCCGGCGACTGGAGAGCCGGCATGCGGAGGTGGCTGCGCTAGTCGGGGAGGCGGGTTACCGCGTTTGGCGGCTCTACATGGCAGCCGGCGCGCGCATGCAGGCGACCGGGCGGAACGGCATCGTCCAGATCATCTTCGCCCGGCCCGAGCACGATGGCCGCACACCACTCCCCCTGACGCGCGCCGACCTGTACACGAGCGACGCTCGCGGCGAGGCGACCGGATGAGCCTTCCCGCATGATGACGAGCCCCGTACCTGTGCCGGACACCACCGCCGGTATACCGACGCTGCTCGGCGTACCCTATGACGCGAGCTCCTCGTTTCGCCGCGGAGCCGCTGCGGCCCCTCCTCTCATCCGCGAGGCGCTCCACTCGCCAGCAAGGAACCTCTGGACAGAGCGCCTCGCCGACCTCGGCGCCCCGGGCGCACTAGGTGATGCCGGCGACATTGACCTGTCGGTCGGCGCAGACGCGCGCGAAACGATCGAGGGCGCCGTGCGGGGCTTCACACAGAGCCGGCGGCGGCCGATCGCGCTCGGCGGCGACCACTCGATCACGTATCCGATTCTGCGTGCGCTCCGCCCATTACACCCGGACCTCACGCTCTTGCAGTTCGACGCCCACCCCGACCTGTACGACGAGTTCGAAGGCGACCGGTTCTCGCACGCCTGCCCGTTCGCGCGCATCTTGGAGGAGCGGCTCACCGACCGCCTGGTGCAGGTTGGGATCCGCACCACGACCGGACACCAGCGCGCGCAAGCCGTGCGCTTCGGCGTCGAAGTGATCGACATGGAGGCGTGGGTTTCGGGGCAGCGGCCTCGGGTGAGCGGCCCTGTGTACATCTCGATCGATATTGATGCGATCGATCCGGCGTACGCACCGGGCGTCTCGCACCGCGAGCCGGGCGGTTTGACGGTGCGGGACATCGTCGGCGTGCTGCAGGAGCTCGCCGTGCCGATCGTCGGCGCGGATGTCGTCGAGCTCAACCCGACGCAGGACCCGCTCGGCCTGACCGCGCCGGTCTGCGCCAAGCTCGTGAAGGAGCTGGCCGGCGCCATGGGTGCGGGCAGCTAGGAACGACGACAGCGCCGTACGCGCCACAGGAGATGCGATAATGCGACCCATCCAGATCTCTATCGTCTTGATTCTCGCCGCGCTGGCGGCGCCGATTCTCGTGTCGGCGCAGGCGCCGTCACAACCGGCCGCCAGCCCGATCCTCGAGGAGGTCGTCGCCGCGATGGGCGGACGGGACCGGGTGCTCGCCGCGCGCACACTCGTCATGGAGGGAAGCGGCGTCACGTACATCCTTGGCCAGAACCGCGCCCCCGAGGCCGATCCGCCCGCCTTCGAGGTAAGCGAATACCGTCGCACCATGGACTTCGCGGGGCGACGGTGGCGCCAGGAGGTGGTGCGCACTCCGCGATTCCTCGCCGGCAATCCGGCGCCGCAGCGGCAGGTGACGGCAGTGGATGCCGACGTGGGGTTCGACGTCGCAGCGGACGGGACGCCGCGACGGGTCTCCGCCGTCGCCGCCGCGGATCGCGCGAATGAGCTGTTCTACCACCCGCTCGGAATCATCCAAGCAGCGCTCGCGGAGGGGACGGAGGTAACGGACGAGGGGCGAAAAGGACGCTTCCACACAGTCCGCCTCAACATCGGCGGCAACAAGTTCGGCCTGCTTCTCGACCCGCGCACCAAGCTTCCGGCCAGGGTCACGAAGTACGTCTACCACCCGAACCTCGGCGACGTAGTCCTGGAGACGGACTTTCTCGAGTATCGCGAGCTCGATGGCGTTCAGATTCCCACGCGCCTCGTCACCCGGCTCGAGGATCGCTGGCCCCTTGGAGACATCCGCCTGACGAGCATCGCCATCAACGCTGACGCAGGTGACCTGGCGGCGCCGGAAGCGGTACGCGCGGCGGAGGCTCCGGCCCCTACTGCGAACGTCACGACGGAGGAGATCGCGCCCGGGGTATGGTACTTGGCGGGGCAATCGCACCACAGCGTTGTGATCGAGTTCGCGGATCATCTCGTGCTCGTCGAGGCGCCGCAGAACGAGGCGCGCACGCTCGCGGTGATCCGGACGGCGCGTGCGTTGCGTCCGGAGAAGCCGCTCCGCTCCGTGATCAACTCGCACCACCACTTCGACCACTCGGCCGGCATCCGGGCCGCGATCGCCGAAGGACTTACGGTCGTCACGCACGAGCGCAACGCCGCGTTCTACCGCGAGATTGCCACGCGGCGGCATTTCATCATCGCCGACACGCTCGCGCGCGGACCGCAGCCGCTCCGGCTGCAGACCGTTGGTGAACGGCGACTCCTCCGCGACGGTTCGCGCACCGTGGAGGTGTATCCCATCAGCGACAGCCCGCACGCGGAGACACTCCTGATGGTGTACCTCCCCGCGGAGCGGCTGCTCATCGAGGCGGACGTCTACTCACCACCGGCGCCTAACGCGGCGCCTCCGCCAGCGTTCCCGTTTGCGGCGAACCTGCTCGAGAACATCGAGCGGCGCCGGCTCGATGTCGAGCGTATCGTGCCGCTGCACGGGCGCGTGGTGCCGATTGCGGAGCTTCGCGCCGCGGCGAGGGCGCGAGCGCCGGGCACGCAGTGAGCCCGCTCACCCGCCCGAGCGCTCCTCCGCCACGAACCGGAACGGAAGCTGCACGACCTGCCTGACGACTCGGCCCGCGCGGACGGCGGGGTGGAACCGCGCGCCCCCGAGCGCCCGGCGAACTGCTTCGGTGAAGAGCGGGTGTGTCGAGGACACGGTGCCGAACGTCTCGAGCTCGACCTCGCCGGCGGTGTCCACAACGAACTCGGCGAGCACGCTCCCCGAGACGCGGGCGTCGCGGAGCGAGTCGGGGTAGACGGGGGCGGCCGGCGCCGTACTATCGGGGCGAGCCGGGACATCTACCTGCTCGGCAGTGAACACCTCGAGCGCCGCGACGAGTTGCCGTAAGTCGAGTGGGCGCCCCGCCCGCGGCCGCGGCTCGCCGCGGCGCGACCACACGACGATCGCGCCGCAGCTTCCCTGACCGCGTGGGCCCATGAACTGCGGCGGTACGGTCGACACTCCCGAGTAGACCTCCAACCCTTCGATCGTACTCGGCGTGAGCGCGTCGAGATCGAACTCGGGCATCGTGAGTGGCGTTCCGTCCAGCCACACGATCGGTGCGCACCGCGAGTTTCGTATTCGAACCGCGTTCGAGATCGAGCGTGTCGCGCTGATTCGAATCCCGGGGACGTGACGAAGCAAATCCGTCAACCGAATCGGATTTCGCCGCTCGATCTCCGAACGGGTTATGAAGTGCCCGAAACCAGCCTCGCGTCGCCGATGGAATTCCGCGAATGGTCCCGTGTACCGTCCTCGCACACCACGAACGACGACCGGCGCGAGATCCTGGGCCAGGCGGGCCATCGTGACCCGGACCGATGCGTCCTCCCGCGCAGCGGCAGCGAGCTCGACCGTAAGGGGATGGTAGCCAAGCCGGCGGACGCGTAGCGACACGGTACCGGGAGGCACGTTGCGCAGTGAAAAGGCGCCGCCACCGTCGCTGCGCGCGAGAAGAGCGGTTCCGGGAACGGCTATTTCCGCTCCGGCGAGCCCCGCTCCGAGCGAGTCGTGAACGACCCCGGCGATCGTTGCCGACGCCTCGTTCGCTTGCGCGCGTAGTCGCGACCCACGGAGCGGCGACAGAAGCGCTGCAAGAACCGCGAGCGACGCGAACGCTCGCGATATGAGCTGGCCGGGCGCTCTCATCGGGATCCCTCCTCCGCCGCCGTCGGCGCCGCGATTGAAGTCTGGCGTGGCGGTCTATTGGCAGTGTAACGAGGCGGTGCGAGCGCGCCAACTGGGCGACGCGCCGGCCCCATCTTGAGGCGTGGTTCCTGACATAAGCTTTGGCGCGCAAGCCGACACGGTGGGCACGCTGCCTATTCCCCATCGCCCGACTCCGCGCTAAGCTCCAACCCGCTGTCGCCACGCAGCGCTCCTATCCGCCGCCCGATCGCCGGAGGGTCACCGATGCCCTATATCGAGCACGACGACGAGCTTCGCGAGCTGACGCCGCCAGACACAGTCGTTGGCAGTGGCGCCCAGGCCACATGGCGCATCGCGAGCAAGGATCTCGCCGGTCGTCACTTCACCGTTCGTCTCACAGGCGGAGGCGCGATGGTGATTCCGGCCTCGCCGCAGAGCATCGTCGGAGTGAGTGGCCGTCAGGCGCCAGCGTCCGGCACCGAGCTACAGGACGGTGACGCAATCACGGCCGGCGCGACGCGTTTCGTTTACCTGTCGAACCGCGATTCCCCGCGGCCGCCGCGCCCGCCGGCGCAACCCGAGGCATACCTCGTGGACTCGCGCTCCCGCCAGGCCTATCTCCTGCGCGGCCGTGCGCTCACGATCGGGCGCGATGCGGCGAGCGGCCTGATGCTCCGCGACGCGACCGTCTCCCGCCACCACGCGGACGTCCGCGCCGAGGCGGGCGGGTTCGTGCTGTACTCGTCGGGAGCGACCGGGACCCTACTCAACGGCACGCAGCTCGGCGCGCCTCGTCTACTCGCGGAGGGCGACCAGATTCAGATTGGCGAGGCCAGGCTCGCCTTCGCGGAGAACCTCCCGCCAGGGCTGCGCGTGGTCGAGCCCGCCGTCCCTAGTGACGATGTCCTCACCCAGCGCGCGACCATGCTCGAGCAGGCGGTTGTGACCCCGGGCGAGGTTCGCCGCTATTCCGATCGCCGTCCGATCCCGCTCTGGACGGTCGTACTCGCGATGCTGGTCATCATCATCGCACTTGCTTTGATCTTCTGAGGGAACGGGGAGCTGGTAGCTGGTAGCTGGTAGCTG
>JALZIF010000189.1 GCA_030860435.1 Gemmatimonadota bacterium
GCCCTATCCCCGCCGGCTCTCCTCGTAGCGCGCGATCATCTCGTCGGGCGGTGTACTGGCGATGATCCGGCCGATCACGTCCAGCGGGATGTCCTCGAGCTTTCGGAACCGAAGGCACGACTTCCCCATGTCGAGCTTCTTGCCCGCGCGCTTGAACTCCTCCTTCAACAGCCGATCCTGCACCGGATCCGCATACGCGCCCATGAGGTAGAGCGCGTAATAATTCTTCTGCGCTGCGAGCGCGGCGTAGGCGAGCGGCTGCTTGTTATACGTCGTCGGGTACCGCTCGAGGGGGATCTCGTAGCTGATCATCCCCCAGTTCATCGTCTCCTGGTAGCCGGCCGGCAGATTCCGGCGGACGACGTCGCGCACAGCGGAGACGACCGCCCGGCGCTCGGGTGGAAGCGCGGCCAGGTAATCCTTGACCGTGGTGGCGGGGTTGCTGACCATTGGCGTTTCTCGCGACAGGGTTGAGTGCGTCAGTGATCGCCGCCGCTCACGTCGGCGAGCGCGGCGGGCAGGCTCAGCGTGAACGTCGAGCCTTGGCCATAAGCGCTCCTTACCCGCAAGTCACCACCCATGCCGCGCGCGAAGTCGCGGCTGATGGCGAGCCCGAGCCCGGACCCCTCCGCCCCTCGCGTGTGGCTGGCGTCCACCTGCATGAAGGGCTCGAATACCGCCTCCAACTTGTCGGCGGGGACGCCGATCCCGGTATCGCTGACCCGGACGAACACTGTATTTGATACTTCGGCGCGTCGAGCGGTGTCGACTGTCACCCGCCCGCCACCAGGCGTGAATTTGATCGCGTTGGTGAGCAGGTTGAGAAGAATCTGTTGAACCTTATCCTGGTCGCCTCGCGCCGCGAGATCGGGCGCGACGCGCACGTCGAAGGCGAGGCCCTTAGCCGCGACCTGCGGCTCGATCATCGGCCTCACAGCCGCGACCGCGTCGGCAAGGAGCACGTCATGCGCAGCGTATTGAACCCGCCCCGCCTCGATCCGGGCGAGGTTCAGCACGTCGTTGATGAGCCGCTGAAGGTGACCCTGGCTCCGGTCGATGCGCGCCAGCGCCTCGCGCTGCGCCCCGGTGATTGGGCCGTGGAGCTCCATCTCGAGAAGCTGCACGTAGCCGGCGATGGCATTGAGCGGCGTGCGGAGCTCGTGGCTCATCACGGCGAGGAACTCGCTCTTGGCTCGGTTCGCGTGCTCCGCCTCGGCCCGCGCTCGCTCCGCTTCCTCGGTCCGGGCCGCGAGCGCCGCGTTCGCGGCGTGGAGCTCCGCGCCAGTCATCTCGAGCTCGGTCGTCTGGTGGTGCAGCTCTCGATGCTTCAGCCCGAGCTCTCGACCCTGCGCCTCCAGCAGTTCGTTCGCCCGTTCCAGGTCCCATTGTCGCGCTTGGAGCGCGGCCCGGGCCTCCTCCGCCTGCCGTAGTGCGTCCTGGAGGTCCGCTCGTGAGGCATCCAGTGCGGCGGTCAACCTTGCTGCCTGCATCGCTGTCTCCCGCGCGAGCCGAGCGTCGGTCTCCGCGTAGTGCGAGGCGCGTTCTCCGCGCAGCATCGCCGCCAAGAGCGGGATGACAGGACGCACCCGGCTGAGCGCTGAAAGCCGCGGCGCGCCGCCGGTCACGAGGAGCACGGCGTAATCTTGTGCCACACAGGCGGCCGCGATGGTGACTGGTGCTTCCCCGGGTTCGCCGTGCCAAAGTACTTCGCCCTGGTGCTCGCCGGCCGCCATGCACCGCGCGAGTAACTGACGCCATGCCCGGCTTCCCGGAAGCGTCTGCGGGAAGCCGGGTGCCGGCAGGAGAGCGTCAACCTCGGCGTCGTGCAGAAAGACGGTAAGGTCCGTGCCGCCGAGCCTGGCAGCTATGGCGCGCGCTGTCTCGGCCCGCCGATCACGGTCCGCCAAGCGCGCTAGCAAGTCTAGCGTCGCCGCATCGACGATTCCATTGTCAGCGGCAGCGACGGCGGCCTCGCTATCCAAAGCGCTTACTCGGGAATGACGCAGACGACGGCTGTACAGTTATGGAATCCACTGAACTGACCCTCGGCACGCGCAATCTGCCCGTACGTGTTGAAGCCTGCGTAGCTTGCCGTCCCGAGCTCCTTGGTCAACGATGCCAACTCGAGCCCGAACTCCTGCCCTAACCTAAGCCGCGTGGCCACGCAGTCGAAGAACAGCGCCACAGCCGGTTTAGCACCGCCGAGCTGGGACACGGCGTCACGCGCCGCGAGCGCTGCTGCTGCTGCGGCCGGCTCCACACCGGTGCCCATGATGTGCGCTGTCGCCCCCGCCGGGACCTCGGCCGCGCACGCAATCCCACCTGCCCCGTCGACGCCTAGCGGGACGCGGAGCCGGTAGCCCGCGTCAGTCCGGACGCCGAGGACGTTGTGAAGGAAGAACGGCATGGGGTCGGCCGCATCGAAGGGCTGTTGTGTGGCCTCGGCGTGATCCGCGTAGACTTCGGCCGCTGGTGCGGCGTTCAGGCTCGCGAGTCGGAGCCCCTCCGCCTCGGTAACCCGTAGCGGAGGGCTCGCCGGCTGCCATCCGTGGCGCACCCCGATTCCTATCGGCTTGTTCGAGAGGATTTCCAGCGCCACGACAGCGTCAGTGACCGCCTCAGTGCCCCAGAAGACGTGCGTGCGCTGGAAGTGCGCGTCGTCGCCTGCGCCGCCTCCGACAAAGCGGTACGCCCCCGCCGTGAGCAGCGTCAGCCGCTCGACCAAGTCGTCGGCATAGCCAGCCAGTGCGTCGGTGAGCACGAGGGCGGTGCGGTGGCGGTACTCATGCGCTCCCACGCCTCGGAACCCGGCGACGAGCTCCGCCGCGGCGCGCTCCCGGTCCTCCCGCAAGCCACGTCCGATCGAAACGGCGAACCGCATCTCCGGCGCGCGGAGTGCCACGGCGCACGCCATCCCCACGCCATCCGCCGCGCTCGTGAACTCGCCCGCGGAGGAACACCCGACGAGTGTGCGGGGAGAGCATTCGGCGGACAGCGCCGAGAGTAGCGCCGCGTAATCGTTCTTCGGCGACGCGAAGACTATCACGGTGTCGGGCGCTTCCCCGTCGAGCTGGGCGAAAATCTGCCGGCCGAGCGCCTCGCCGGCGGAGCTGTCGTGAAGGTCCGTTTGAGCTACCGCGGCTTTCGTCATCCGTCGCACCCCCAGAACCAAACGACACGGTGGCACCGAGCCTCGCAATATAGTGGGGCCGGACCTTCGGCGCGCGACGACGCGCGCCTCATTGCGATGCGATCGGCGCTGGCGCTACGGCACGAGCAGCGAGTGCGGGTTCACCGGGGTTCCGGTCCACCACCGCCGGACATCGGCGACGCGCGCGATCGCGAAGTGCAGATGCGGAACGGTGGGAGGAGCGTTGCCCGTCGTGCCCACGTGGCCGATGACCTGTCCCCGAGCGAGCGGCATCCCCTCGCGCAACGCGTCGGCGTACCGGTCGAGGTGCGCGTACATGAGGATGAATCGCTCGGTTGAGTCGGTGGCGTAGACCATTAGCCCGCCGTTGTCGCTCGCGACGAGCCTGACGAGCCGTCCGGCCACTCCAGAGAGCACCGACGTGCCGCGGGGAGCCAGGATGTCGAGCGCGTCATGGCGCCTGCTCCCCCGCGCCTCATCGAACGTATCCAGCAACTGTGCCGCCGTTACCCCCGCGACCGGGATGGTGAGCTCGGCGCGCAGCCGCGCCAGATCGGCGGCGGTGGGGACCGGACTCGCCGCGTCTGCGGGTACGTCGTCGTCAGGCACGGTGGGCTCCGGTGGTCCGAGCGCTCGGAGGGTGTCGGTCGCCGCGATCGTGTCCGCGCGGAGCGTCGTCGCCGGGGTGATCCCTACCAGCTCCGAGAGCGCGACCACGCGATATCCACGCTGCGACAGCGCAGGTAGCACGCGCCGGAGCGTCGCCGCCGTGCGCTCCCCGCGGCCGCCAGCGTCGTGGAGGACGATCACTGCGCCGGGGCGGGCGTGAACGCGGATGTATCGCGCTGCAAAGCGGCTGGAGAGGACGTGTGAGTCATATGGGTAGACGGACCCGAGCGCGCACCGAAAGGCGTGCCGGCGCATCGTGGTGAGCATGGTGGCTTCGTGCCAGCCGCCCCCGGGGCGCGCCCAGCGTGTTGCCGCAAAGGGGGCGAGTACCGAGTCCGCCTCGAGGAGCGCCTCCTGGAATTCCTCAGGGGAGAGGCGGATGCTCGGCTCGTCTCGCGTGAGGTGATTTCCGAGCTCGTGGCCGCCTCGGACGATCGCGGAAACGAGGCCCTCGCGTCCGCGGACGCGGTCAGAGATGAGGAAGAAGGTGGCGCGCGCCCCATACTCCGCGAGCGCGGCGAGGATAGCCGGGGTGCCTAGCGAGTCCGGACCGTCATCGATCGTGAGCGCGATCACCGGCTCATCCGTCCGGACGAAGTACAGGCATCCGGGCGAGCGCGCAGCGATACGAGGCACGAGCCACCGCGGGGCATACCAGAGGCCGACGGCGGCCAGGAGGAGCAGCGCGACGAGGCCGCCAAGGATCCACCGGACGCGTCTCATGCGCGCCGGGCGCGGCGAGAGGAGGCAATGCTCGGGCGGGCGGCTGGCCGCACTTCGTTCGCCGCCCGCCCGCGCATCGTCAGATCACCGTTCCCATCACGGCACGACCTCCGCCTTCGGCTCGAGCTTCGCCGACCAGAGCCCGCTGTTGAAGTCGGTGAAGAGAATGTGTCCCTTCCACGGCATCGCGTTCATCACGAACGATGCGTTGGCCGTGTACCCGTCCGGGTCGAACGGCTTGTAGACGGCGATCTCGCGCCGCTGCTCTGCGAGGTTGCCGACCAGCTCCCCGGAGACATCCACGATGCGGACGCCGCCGTCGTAGTAGGCCTGGTAGAGCACGTCGTCCTCGACGATGATGTCGTGGGCGCCGAACTCTTCCTGGTGGTACTTGGCGATGTTCTTCGGGTTCTTAGGATCGGTGAAATCGATGATGTGCGTGTAGCCAGCCGACGTCTGCGGGGCGCCGCCCTTGGCATTGATGTTCTGAAGGTAGCTCGTCCCCTCCCACACGCGCCCCGCCCGCGACATGATCTCGTCGCCGAGGAAGAGGTATACTTTCCCGGTGCTCTTTTGAAAGTACGGGAAGACCTCGTGCGTCGCGCCGCTCGTCGTTGGGAAGGTGGCGATCAGCTTCGGCTGTTGGATCGTCCCGCCGTACTTGCCGTTGCCGACGTCTACCGCGACGATTCCAGTCCCCCATTCCGAGGAGTACGCGATCCCGTCGTGCACCCAGACGTCGTGCACGCGCGACTCCGGGTGGTCGTACTCGCTGACATACTTGGGGTTGGCCAGGTCACGCACGTCGATGATGACGTACTTGTCGCCGTTCGAGATCGCGAACAGGTGATCGTTCGTGGCGAACATGTTGTGCACACCGCCCGTCAGCTCCCGGTCGAACGTGGATGCGATCTTCGGGTGCGCGGGGTCGGCGAGATCGAGAATCACCACACCGTTGACCCGATTGGACGCGCCCTCACGCGAGAGGACGCCGTAACGGCCATCAGGCGAAACGGTCACGTCGTTGATGACGCGCGCGTCGACCTTGATGGAATCGGTCTTCACCATGTTCGACATGTTGGTGATGTCGAACACGTATGCCCAGCCGTCGCCGCCCCACGTCCCGATGAGCGCATAGTCGCGCCCATTCTTCCCCGTCCACGGCCACAGGTCGGACGTGTGCACGTGCGTGATCGAGCCACGTCCGGTGACGTTGATTCGCCGGCGAACGTCGCGCGGGCGGACATCTACGACGCTGCGAGCGCTGATCGGTCCCGCCGTCGCCAGGAGCGTGTAGCGCCCTGGGACTTCGGCGGCGAATAGCCCCCGGTCAATCACGCCGGTAGCCCCGGGCGCGGCGATCGTGTCGTCAGGCAGGTACGTGTAGCTCCAGGTGATCGGAACGTCGGCCACGGCGGCACCGTTCGCGCGCTTGGCCGTCGCCTTGAGGTGTACGACATCGCCCGTGCGCACCGAGTTCTCGGCCAACTCGATCGAGAGGCTCGTCACGGGGTTGGCGACCACGGTGTACCGCTGCTGCGCCGTCACCCCGTCGGACTCGGCGGAGATCGCCACCGTGCCCGGGCGGTGGGCCGTGACGTTGCCGTAACGGTCCACCGTCGCGATGGGCTCGCTTGACGTTCGCCATGTGATCGCGACGTCGCGGCGCTCGCTACTGTCGGCATGGAGCGCCCGGGCGCTGTGCGCGAGCGTCACACCGGTGTAGAGCCGCCCCGGCTCCGGCGTGATCTCGATCCGCGAGATCGACGGCCATGTAACCGTCACGGGCACACGTAGTATCACCGGAGCCCCACCGGTCGACGCCGTAGCAACGATCTCGTGCTTGCCGGCCGCGAGCCCCTTTACCTCGCCGCTCACACCGCCGCCCTCCTCGCCGCGGGTAATCATCAGCGCTCTGCGCGGCCCGCTCACGCGGAGCTGGGGGTCGGCGATGACGGTCCCTTGCGCGTCGTAGGCGATGATCTTGAGCGGTACCGTCTGCCCTGCCTGGATCGTCAGGCTCGCCGGCTCGGCGACGAGACGCGTGACGACACGCGCGGCGGCGCTGTCGGGGCGCTGCTGCGCGGCGGCGCGCGGGGTGAGTGAGCTGGCGAGCGCGGCGGCCAGGGCGGCGATCGTGACGAACCGCGGGCTGCGCATTACGTTCATGAGGATGACTCCCTGTCGCTGGGCGACTGGCGATTATCAACTACGGTAGTCTCTCACCTTCCCAAACGAGTACCGGGGCTCCTTCGCTGGGGGCGCGCGGAACAGTATCCCATGATGGCCTTGGTTCAAACCCCTCGCAAGCGGACGGTCGTCGCGTTCCGTGGCGCTCTCGCCGCCATCGCCACGGTGGCCGTGGCCTCCATTGCGGAGGCACAACGCCAAACACGGGGGACGCAGCCCGCCGTCCCCCCGGCCGCCAAGCCGGCCAACGATTACTGGGTGTATGTCGGCGCCGAATCCGCGGACCTGGTTCACCGCGTTCGCTTCGGGCCCGCGGGGGCGGTGGTCGAGAAAACTTTCCCGGTAGGTGAGTCTCCGACGGAGATGGAAGGGCCGCACGGGCTTCAGATCTCGAAGGACGGCAAGTACCTCCACCTTACGACGGGGCACGGCTCCCCGGACGGCAAGTATTGGAAGTACGAGCTCGGCCCGGACACGCTCGTCGGCCCGGGGATTTTTCTCGGCTACTTCCCGGCGTCGCTGGATGTCACGCCGGACGGTCTCTATGCCTTCGTCGTCAACTTCAACCTGCACGGCGAGATGATCCCTTCCTCGGTGTCGGTGGTGTACACGCCGACCAACACCGAGGTGGCGCGCATCGAGACGTGCACCATGCCGCACGGGAGCCGCGTCGACCCGACCGGCGCGCGACAGTATTCGGCGTGCATGATGGATGACCAGCTCGTCGAGATCGACACACGCTCCTTCGCGGTGTCGCGGCGCTTCGGCCTGGCGAAGGGGCGAGAGGGCGCGATCGCGGTGGCCGCCTCC
Organism: Gemmatimonadota bacterium; assembly: GCA_030860435.1. Classification (GTDB taxonomy): domain Bacteria; phylum Gemmatimonadota; class Gemmatimonadetes; order Gemmatimonadales; family Gemmatimonadaceae. The sequence continues at coordinate 7,544 of JALZIF010000189.1, forward strand.
GGCGCGGGCGCCCACGCGCACGATGTGCCGGAAACAGCAAGCAGCACGCAGCAAGCAGCACGCCCGCAGCCCGCAACCCGCAGCCCGAAGCACACGATGCCTCCCGCCACCTGCTCACCGACCTGGGCGCAGCCGTCGGCGGACGGGAGCAAGATCTACGTCGCCTGCAACAAGGCTGACGAGATTGTCGAGATCGACCGCGACCGCTGGGCGATCGAGCGCCGCTTCCCGACCGGTCGCGGTCCCTACAACCTGGCGGTCACGCCTGACGGGAAGCTTCTTGTCGTGACGCTCAAGCAGGGAGGCGCGGTGCAGATCTTCGCCATCGCCACCGGGCGGAGCGTAATGCAGACGAAGAGCTCTACGACCGTGACGCACGGGGTCGTGATCAGCCCCGACTCCCGCTACGCATTCGTCAGTAACGAGGGAGTCGGCGCGGAGCCCGGGAAGGTGGACGTGTACGATCTCAGAGCGCTGGCGCGGGTGGCGTCGGTTCAGGTTGGCCAGCAGGCTGGGGGGATCGCGTTCTGGAAGATGGAGGCGGTGGGGCGATAGTTGGGCTCGTCAGGCTCACAGGCGCTGTACCGGCACGATCACGCTGCAGCAGGTGAGTCCGGCCTCGCCCTTTTCGAGCTCGGAGACATCCACCGCCTGAGTGCTGAGCCCGTGCGATTCGAGCCGCTCGAGCGTGCGCGGTGCCGCAGCCGAGCAGAGCACGGTTTCTCCGACACGCAGAGTGTTCGCCGCGAATGGCTCGTCAGGGTGCACCTCGAGCCGGGGCGCTTCGAATACGTCGCCATCCACCCAGCTCGGATTGAGCAGAATCAGATCGCCGGCGACCGCGGTCACCGCTGTCTTGAGGTGCAGGCAGCCTCGTGCCTCGACGCGGTGGACGGCGTAGCCAAACGGGACGAGCAGGTCGCGAAGCTGCGTGGCGCCGTCGGCGTTCGTTCGCGCCGAGAGACCGACGTACACGCGCCGTCCGATCCGCAACACATCTCCCCCGTCCAGGGTGCCCGGCGGCTCGATCGCTCGCAGCGGCCGGTGATGCCGGAGCGCCTCCGCAACCGAGTCCGTCTCGGCGCGCCGCGACTCGGCGCCAGGCCGGGCGATGACGGCCACTTCATCCACTACGACGGCCGTATCCTCCACGAACACCGAGTCCGGCAGCTCCGGCTCGTCAGGCAGGCGCTGGATCGTGCAGCCGAGCGTCTCGAGGGCAGCCTCGTACCGCGCGTGCTGTACCGCGGCGAGCCCCACGTCCATGTGCGAGCGCGCCAGGTGCGTGAGCTCGCAGCGGACGATGCTCGGCGGGACGGCGCGGGTAAGGGCGATGAGCATGGGAATCGCCGCGGCTTTAGGGCTCCGTCTTGCGTGCTCGATAGTCTCAGACGTGCGGGAAGTTGGGGTTCCACGCCACCTCCCAGAGGAACCCGTCGGGGTCCGCGAAGTAGCCCGAATACCCGCCCCACTCCGCCCGCTGCGCCGGCTTGACGATGCGCCCGCCGCCGGCGGCGACTTCCGCTAGTAACGCGTCCGCGTCGGCCTCGGAGCGGACGTTGTGCGCGAGCGAGAATCCGGCGAATCCCGACCCTTCGTCCGGAACGCCGGCATCGGCCGCGAGGAGGTCCCGTGGATAGAGCGACAGCCACGTTCGGCCGAGCTCGAAAAAGCTTACCTCTGGAGGTGTGGCGAGCTGTGGCAAACGTAGGACGTCGCGGTAGAACCGCGTTGATCGTTCGAGGTCGCGGACGCCGAGTGTGACGAAGCTGATTCGAGGTTCCATCGATGGTCTCCGAGCAAAGCTCGTTGCGAATCTATGACGGTGTGACAGCACACTGCGCGTTGTGACAACGCAGCGCCGTCCTCAGCGAGCGTTCAGCGCGGGACTGGAGAACGAGGCCCGCGAGTAGCGCAGCCGCGCCGCCATACATCACGGGCTCGGCGTAATCGGGCCTCGGTTGGCGCCGATAGGTGACGATTCCCGCTACGGTCGCTGCCGCGCCGAGGAACTGTGCCCAATTGCTGGCCGTGCGCACCACGCGGTAGCGCGAGCTGTAGTAGCGCGCCGAGTCCGACTGCCAGTGGACTCGGGTCACCCCGCCGCCGAAAGCACCGAGCGTGGCTGGGACGCTGTCACCTCCTTGTTGCACGAAGCGCCGCTGCTCAAGGCGCAACTGACAGCCGGGCTGACGCTCGGCCTCACCCTCGACAGTCACAACCGCGGCGCGGGCATCGACCACTGCCTGCGCCGGTACTGACGCAGCGGAGAATAGAGCCGTTAGAAGCAGAACGCGGTGCTGCCGGAACTTGGTGGTCATCGTGCCCTCCCTGTGCTGCGCCCCGCTGGATCGCGCCGCCGTTCGCCCTGGTTGGGTCTCAACGTACGGACCCGCCTCGCCTTCTTCGGCGCGCGTTTTTTTCGCGAGTTCCGTGAAGAACCTTTGTTGCGGGCGTCTCCCAACTGAATGGGTCACTTGCCGCATCTTAAGTGCGAGAGAGCGAACCGCCGGCGTCGATGTCTCCTGGGACGCATTGACGACGACCGGTTATCCGGATGCCGCGAATGAGTCGAATCAGACGGATCAATCCCGACGCCATAACGATCCGACACGCGTTCGCCTGGTAATGTCAATGCACCTTGACTTGATCGAAGTTGATCCGCTTGATCC
>JALZIF010000199.1 GCA_030860435.1 Gemmatimonadota bacterium
GCCCCCCCCCCCCCTCAGCGCTGACCCGCGGAGCCGGGCGCATGGGGCGAACTGAGTGCGGCGATCACCGATCCGGGCCGCCGCCGTCCCCGACTGACCGCGGTCACACGGGCCGGAAGAGCGCCGCGAGCTCCAACGTGAAGGCCTCGTGCGCGCCTTCTGGGCGCCACATCAGGCGCTCGCGCTCGACGGCGGGGAAGGTCGCCTCCGGCGTCCACACCTCCACCTCGTGCCGGTCACCGTCAACGAGCCAGTAGAGGGGCACCCCCTGTGCCTGGTACACCCGCCGCTTCGTGAACCTGTCGTAGCGCGCCGTCGAGGGGCTCAACACCTCGACGACGAGCTGCAGGGTCCGCATTTCGAGCCAGTCGAGGGTGCGCGCTTCGGAGGTCGGGATGACCAGGATGTCGGGGGAGAGCAGCACGTCGTCCCGGCCCCACGAGATATCGGCGAGTGGGCCGAAAATCGTGAGCTCGAGCGACTGGCGCTCGAGATAACGCCAGAGTGCGGAACGGAGCCGGACCTGCACGACCTCGTGCCACACGCTCGGCGCAGGAGTCACGAGCAACTCCCCGTAGACGACCTCGTACCGGTTCCCGTCTTCGGGGAGCGCGCGGACCGTCTCCGCGGTGTAGTACATCGGTGCGGCCATGCCCATACGATACAAGCCTCGGCGAAGGAACGGCAAGCGGGACGCATGGCCGACGTTGAGGCGAGGAGTGGCCGGGCTCGCCATCGTTCGTCCGCACCTGCCATATATTCCGCGGTCGCGCGCCGCCCGAGCCTGGCGCGAGGGGATCGGCAAACGGAACGGCTTCGATCACCTCGCACGGGTGCGGAACCCCGAAGAGCGCTGGCTAGATTGCGAGACATGACCGACAGTGCCGGAAGCGCTCCGCTCTGGACCCCGTCGCCGAAGCAGATCGCGCGGTCGAATCTGTCGCGGTTCATCGCGTTCGCGCGCGAGCACGGTGTGCCCGCAGAGGACTATGCGTGGCTGTGGAGCTGGTCGGTCGAGCACCCGGAGCGATTCTGGCCGCTCGTTTGGCGCTTCTGCGGAGTGATCTCCGAGCCTGACGACTCGGGCCGCACCGGCGTCGATCCCTGGGACGCCGTGGTGGTCGGCCTCGAGCGCATGGCACCACCCGACCTGGCGCTCGGCCCGCGGTGGTTCACCGGCGCGCGGCTCAACTTCGCCGAGAACCTTCTCCGCTGGCGGGATGACCATCCTGCGCTCGTGTTCTGGAACGAGCTTGGCCGGCAGCGGGCGCTGAGCCACGCGCTGCTTGCGGAGGAGGTCGCGCGCGTGCGGCGTGCGTTGTTGGCGCACGGCGTCGCCCCCGGCGACCGGGTCGCCGCGTTCATGCCCAACATCCCGCAAACAGTGATCGCAATGCTCGCCGCGACGAGCCTCGGCGCGATCTGGTCATCGTGCTCGCCGGACTTCGGTGTGCGCGGCGTGCTCGACCGGTTCGGCCAGATCGAGCCAAGGGTGCTCTTCTGCGCCGATGGTTACCGGTACGCGGGGAAGGAGATCGACAGCCTGGCTCGAGTGCGCGATGTCGCGGCGGCAATCCCGGCGATCGAGCGAGTGGTGGTGGTTCCGTATCTCCGGAAGGCGCCTGATGTCGCGATGGTGCCGCGGGCGGCCCTGTGGGATGAGTTCGTGGGAAGTGGGAAGGGGGAAGGGGAAAGGGCCTTCCCTCACTTTCCCTTCGATCACCCACTCTACATCATGTACTCGTCAGGCACGACCGGGCTGCCGAAGTGCATGGTGCACGGGGCGGGTGGGACGCTGCTACAACATCTCAAGGAACATGTGCTCCACACCGACCTGCGGCGCGAGGACCGCATCTTCTACTCCACCACTTGCGGATGGATGATGTGGAACTGGCTCGTGTCGAGTCTGGCCGTCGGAGCGACCGTGGTATTGTACGACGGGGCGCCGCTCGCGCCGGACTCGCGAATTCTCTGGGACATGGCCGAGCGGGAACGAATCACCGTGTTCGGAGCGAGCGCGAAATACCTGGCGCTCTGCGAGAAGGCGGGGCTCGAGCCGGCGCGCACGCACGACCTCCGCGCGCTGCGGGCGATCCTCTCCACGGGGAGCCCGCTCGGCGCGCACAGCTTCGACTACGTCTACGGGCGAATCAAGCGCGACGTCCATCTCGCGAGCATCAGCGGCGGTACGGACATCATCTCCTGCTTTGCGTTAGGCAACGCGGCGGCGGCGGTATGGCGCGGTGAGATTCAGACGCGCGGGCTCGGGATGGCGGTGGAGGTATGGGACGAGGAGGGCCGTGCGGTGTGCGGCGTTCCGGGGGAGCTCGTCTGCACGAAACCCTTTCCGAGCATGCCGGTCGCCTTCTGGAACGACCCCGGCGGCTCGAACTACCGCACCGCCTATTTCGAGCACTTTCCCGGCGTCTGGCGCCACGGCGACTGGGCCGAGCTCACGAAGCACGATGGCGTCGTCATTCACGGGCGCAGCGACGCCACGCTCAACCCAGGTGGGGTCCGAATCGGGACGGCGGAGATTTACCGGCAGGTGGAGCAACTGCCCGAGATTGTCGAGAGCCTCGTCATCGGGCAGGAGATCGAAGCCCGGGGGGGGGGTGGGGGGGAGCGCGACGTCCGGGTTGTCCTCTTCGTACGCTTGCGCGACGGGCTGACGCTCGACGAGCCCCTCCGCGCCCGGATCCGGCGGCAGATCCGCGCCAACGCGAGCCCCCATCACGTTCCAAAACGGATCGTTCAGGTCGCCGACATCCCACGCACCATAAGCGGTAAGATCACCGAGCTCTCGGTGCGGGACGTGGTCCACGGCCGGCCGGTGAAGAATCGGGACGCGCTGTCAAATCCGCAGGCGCTGGACCTGTATCGGGATCTGCCGGAGCTGCGGGACTGATCGCAGCGGATCGCTCGGGCTCCATCGATAGTAACCGGTTCACTCTCTTGACTCCCGCTCCCGCCGATTGAATACTCGCTTCCCCCGCGGCAATCGTTGCGACGGGTAAGACACCGCTGATTGACAAGAGTTTGTAGGGTATCGCGGCGTGGTGCGAACACGCTGAGATTGCACGGGCCACACCCGTGCTAGGTAGAGCACGGTGAGCCCGGATCATTCGTGGTTCGGGTGAAGCCGACTTTTCCGAAAGTCCGAGAGCGTCTAAGCCGGAGGGGTGTCGGCTGGCCTACATACGCCAGCGCGGACGCCCGCTAAATGGGAGAACGCCCGTGCGCGCGACTGCGTGACGTTGGCAAATCGCAGAGGCGTGCCGTCTCGCCCGATGGGGCGCAGCACCTTGGAATGGTGCTGCAATTGCCAACCCCCTTGGGAACGGGTAGACCGGCAAGCTGGTCAAGGGCTCACGCCCGAATCCAGCCGGTATCCTACACCTTGATCGAAGCAGGGCGCGCCCTCGGGTGCTACTTGCTTCGGGCACCCTCGTGGGGCGCTTCGCGCGCTTCGCGGGGGTGTTTTTTATTGTCTCGTCGGAGTGTTCTCCCCGCTCCCCGCTCCCCAGTCCCCGCTCCCTGTGCCCCCTTCGTCCCTCCTATTAAGTTTGAACATCCGTTCGATTCGAGGGCTAGCGAAGTATGAGCACCGTGCACATCGAGGCGCGGCCCGGACTTACGACCACCAAGGCGACCTTCATCGAGCAGGCGCAGGCCGAAGGGCAGCTCTACATCACCCAGCCATACGAGCTCTATTCCGAGGAGAACCACGAGTCATGGCGCCGGCTCTTCTCTCGGATGCAGGGCCGCTGGGGGCGATACGCCAATCCTCGGTTTCTCGAAGGGATCCAGACGCTGTGCCTCGACCCGGCACGCGTCCCGCGGCTCGAGGACATCAACAAGTTCATGGCCCCTCGCACGGGGTTTCGGGCCAAGGCGGTTAGCGGCTACGTCCCGGCGTACCTCTTCTTCGACTGCCTCCGCCAGCGCGAGTTTCCGACGACGATCACCATCCGCGACGCCCGCACGCTCGACTATCTCCCCGAGCCGGACATTTTCCACGACGTCGCCGGGCACGTCCCCATGCACACCGACCCGGCCTTCGCCAATGCGCTCGTCCGCTTCGGTGACGCAGCGCGGACGGCGGCGCACCGCGTGGCCGAGGTGGCCGACGAGGAGGAGCGGCTCGCGCGCCTCACGAGCATTGTCAAGGCGATGGCGCGCTTCTTCTGGTTCTCGGTGGAATTCGGGTTGATGCGCGGACTGGGCGGTGTGGGGACGAAGGTGTACGGAAGCGGCCTCCTCAGCTCGTACGGCGAGATCGCGCACTGCGTCGAGTCTCCGCTCGTGCAGCGATACCCGTTTCAGCTCGAGTGGGTGATCAACCAGCACTTCGAGATCGATAGGTATCAGCCTCTTCTCTTTCTCGTAGATTCCTTCGATCATCTCTTCGACCTGGTCGGGGAGCTCGAGCGATGGATGCGCGACGGCAAGCTCGACAACGTCGCCCCCGGTGAGCCGTCAGTGAGCGAGGCGGATCTGAAGAGCTTCATCGAGGCGGGAAGGGACTGAAGAGGGAAGAGGGAAGAGGGAAGAGGGAAGGGAAGCAAGCAGCAAGCAGCAAGCAGTGCGCGCCACCGATGTTCCCCGAGCAGAGATCAGCACATGGCCACCCAGACCATCCCTACTACCGACACCCCCGCCGATACTTTTCCGGTCAACGGGACCGACTACATAGAGTTTTACGTCGGGAACGCGAAGCAGGCGAGTCTCTATTACCGGGCAGCGTTCGGGTTTCAGCTCGTCGGGTATCGCGGGCCCGAGACTGGGGTGCGGGACCGGGCGAGCTACCTGTTGCAGCAGAACAAGATCCGGTTGGTTCTGACGACGGCGGTCCGCCCGGACGGGGAGATCGCCGACCACGTGGCGCGGCACGGCGACGGTGTGCGCGACCTGGCGCTCTGGGTCGATGACGCGCGGGACGCCTTCGCGAAAGCGGTGGAGCGCGGGGCGCGGCCGGTGCACGCGCCGCGCCTGACGCGCGACGACGCCGGTGAAGTCGTGATCGCCGCGATCGGCACCTACGGCGACACGATTCACTCACTCGTCGAGCGCAAGAACTATCGCGGGCTCTTCATGCCGGGCTTCGTCCCGATGACGTCGCGCTTGCAGCCCCCGCCGGTCGGGCTGCAGCACGTGGACCACTGCGTTGGTAACGTTGAGCTGGGGAAGATGAACGAGTGGGTGGGGTTCTACGAGCGCGTGATGGGCTTCCGCAATCTCATCTCGTTCGACGACAAGGACATCTCGACCGAGTACTCGTCGCTCATGTCCAAGGTCGTCTCGAGCGGGAACGACCGAATCAAGTTTCCGATCAACGAGCCGGCGGAAGGGCGCAAGAAGTCGCAGATAGACGAGTACCTCGAGTTCTACGGCGGCCCGGGCGTCCAGCACATGGCTTTGGCTACGCACGACATCGTCGAGACGGTGACCTCGCTCCGCGACCGCGGCGTCGAGTTCCTCTCAGTGCCGACAACGTATTACGACGAGCTCCAGGGGCGCGTAGGGACTATCGACGAGCCCGTCGCGACGCTGCAGCAGCTCGGCATCCTCGCTGACCGCGACCCGGACGGCTACCTGCTCCAGATCTTCACCAAGCCGGTGCAGGACCGCCCGACGGTGTTCTACGAGATCATCCAGCGGAAGGGTGCGCGCAGCTTCGGCAAGGGGAACTTCAAGGCGCTCTTCGAAGCGATCGAGCGGGAGCAGGCCTTGCGCGGGAACCTGTAAACAGAGGGAAGTGGGAAGGTGGAAGAGGGAAGGGAGCGAGCGCTTTCCTCTTCCCGCTTCCCACTACCCTCTTTCCCCTCCCACTTGCCAGCGTCCTTACCGAGGTGATCCACTGATGCCCATCTACCACACGCTAGGCTCCATACCCCGCAAGCGGCACATCGCCCACCGCAGGCCTGACGGCGGCGTGTATTCCGAGGAGCTGATGGGGCACGAAGGGTTCACCGGGACCTCGGCGCTGCTCTACCATGTTCACCCGCCGACTACCGTGAAGCAGGTGCGGCGCGTGCGCGAGATGAAGTGGGAGGCGGACGAGGACCAGACGCTCCGCCACCGCCATTTCCGCACCTCGCAGGTGAAGCCCGGCGGGAGCCCGACGCTCGACCGCACCGCACTCCTATTCAACGCCGACATCGGGATGTCTTACGTCGAGCCCGACGAACAGGATGCTCACTTCTACCGCAACGCCCAGGCAGACGAAGTGGTGTATGTCGCCACGGGGAGCGGAATGCTAGAGACGGTGTTCGGAGACCTTCCCTTCCGCGACGGCGACTACCTGGTCATCCACCGCGGCATCCTGCACCGTTACAAGCTTGACCTCGCGAAAGGGCCCGTGAAGCTGCTCGTGATGGAGAGCCGCGGGCACGTCAGGTGGCCGAAGCGCTACCGCAATGAGTTCGGGCAGCTCATCGAGGGAGCGCCGTACTCGGAGCGCGACATCCGCCGCCCCGCGCACCTCAACACGCATGACGAGATGGGCGACTTCCCCCTGCTCGTGAAACAGTACGACGGGCTGAACGAGCTCATTCTCGACCACCACCCGTTCGACGTCGTGGGATGGGACGGCTACTTCTACCCGTGGGCATTCAGCATCCACGACTTCGAGCCGATTGTCGGCCGCGTCCACCAGCCACCGCCGGTGCACCAGACCTTCCAGGG
>JALZIF010000203.1 GCA_030860435.1 Gemmatimonadota bacterium
CGCTCACTCCCCCGGCGCAACCGACAGGGAGCTTCTTCGCCGCCGGCGACACGGTTCCAGCGGGCGCGGCGGCGCCGTCAATCGATGCGATCCTCCTTCGCGTGGACTCGATCAGCCGTGATGTCTCGCAGATGATGCATACACTCAACGCCGAATTCGTGGGCGGAGGCGGCATCGCCGACGTCCGGCGGACGGCGGCCTCCGCCAACCGCCTGATCGAGCAGCTCGGCGGAATCGCCGCCGAGCAATCGCGCGCACTCACTCTCACGCTCGCGAGCCTGCGCCGCACGACCAGCGCCGTGGACAGCGCGGTCGTCGACTCCGCGGTACGAAACCTCAACCGCACCAGCGCGAACCTGACGACGCTCACCGGCTCTCTTCAGGAGACGACAACGCGCCTGAACAGCACGCTCGCCAAGCTCGAGAACGGCGACGGCAGCGCCGGCAAGCTCCTCAACGACCCGGGGCTCTACACCGACGTCCGCGCCCTAGTGACTCGCCTCGACTCGCTGACGGCGGACTTCAAGAAGAACCCGCGGCGATACGTGAGCCTGTCCATCTTCTGACCGGCGCCCCACCACCCCTCGCCCCCAACGCCCCGCATTCGCCTTGCGGCACAATTGCCCCCGGCGTACCATAGACACAGCGGGCCAGACACAGCGGGCCGACCGCGGTCACCTGTCTGCGCGGACTCATGCTCGAGGAGGGAACCGTGCGGCGCTGCAGCTTCGTCCCCCTCGTGCTCACGGCAGCGGTGGCGCTGAGCGCCTGCGCAATTGCCACCAGCCGTTCGTCTCCAGCACCGGCGGAGCGCGGGCAGCGCGCTAGCGGCGGCTATCTGATCGGCGCCGCCGACCTCCAGGCCGATGGCCGGCCTCTCCTCGAGCTCCTCCGGCTGCGAGTTCCCGTGATGGGGGTTCAGGGAGCGACGGATTGTCCGCACATCAACTTCCGCGGCCGGAATACGCTCTTCACCCGCTCGGATCCCGCGATCCACGTGGACGGGCTACACGCGTCAAATACATGTATCCTGAGCGAGATGAGCACTATCGACCTGGAGCGCGTCGAGATTTACCCGTCCGGCATTCCTCGCGCCGGCTACCGCACGAACCCAAACGGTGTGATCCTGATATTCGTTCGCAAGGGGGATTTCCCCGCCGAGCCTTCGCCTGACGAGGAGCCCGTCCCGCGCTAGGACTATTCTCCGGCGCAACCCGAGAAAGCCGCCCACCAAGAGCACGAAGCCCCCCGATCGCTCGGGGGGCTCGTGCTTTTTTCGGATGTTGCGGTCCGCGCGTTACCGCTCGCCGCACCCAGCCACGTACGTCGGTGCCGCAGTCGGGCTCGAATCCCAGTACACGGGAGTAGAGAACAAGTCCGGTCCCTGCCGCGAGACGGCCGCGTTCAGGCTCGCCGAGTTTACCGACAGCTCGGTCGCCGAATACTGTAGACGACGCGGGATCGCGTCCTCGATCGCCTCGGGACCCGGGAAGAGCGTCTCGGGCTGGCAGGTGCGCCGCCATTCAAACCATGCCTGCGCCCCGCTGGCGTATAGCGCGACCCACTTCTGAACGGCGATGCGCTTCAGACGCTCCACCTGACTGCCGGCCGCGGCGTACGACACAGCCGGATTGGCGAGGAAGGCGGTGATCGCCGCGTTGTCCGTAACGCCCCACTGCTCCATCGAGGCACGGATCGCCGCCTCGTAGAACCCCTGGGCCAGCGCTGCACCCAGCCCGCCCAACCCACGCTCGGCCGCCTCCGCCTTGATGAATAGCACCTCGGCGGCGGTCATGAGATACGAGGGGAAGCTCGCGCCGTCACCACCAAAGGTTCCGTACGAGGTGGCGCCGGGATAGAAAACCTCGCCCGGACGCGACGTGGTGTTGATGAACGTGGACGCGTCGGCGTGATCGAGCGCGTTCGGCAGCCCCACGTAGTCCCCATCCTCGGTCGGCTGGGCGTAGACCGGCAGACGCGGATCGTCCGTGACGAGTAGGACGGCCATCAGCCGGTCCGAGATCCGATGGTCATCGCGCGTCTTGAAGTTGTCGGCCCAGGGGTTGTTGAACACGCCATCGCCGGGCCAGTGCAGCACCGCGTTGTCGGCGTTGTCCTCGATCACGCCGGCAGCGGCGGTGAAAGCCGCCTGAAGCTCGGAGCTGGCTTGCGCCGGGTCCACGTTTACCAGGCGAAGTGCGTGCCTGGCACGAAGCGAGTTGCCGAACCGCTGCCAGCTCTCGAAGTTGCCGCCATACAACGGATCGGCCGCACCGAGGTCGGTCGCGTCAGGCGCCGCTGACTCGAGAGCGCTCACGGCGCCGTCGAGCACGACGAAGAAGTCATCGTAAATGGCTTCCTGCATGTCGTACGCTGGTGCGATGCTTCCCCCTTCGTCGTCGCCCTTGAGCGCCTCCGAATACGGGATGTCGCCCCAGCTATCGGTCAGATAGCCGAACACCCACGTCTTCATGATCTCGGCGGGCGCCCAAATACCGGGCTCGGCGAGCTCCTCGCCTTTGCGGGACACCTGCTCGAGATCCTTGAGCTCGCCGGCGTACGCGCCGTCGAAGGTCCCTGTCGTGAAGCCGGCAGTGAGGCGCTTGTACTGGTCCGTCTCGGGATACTGCACCTCCGCCAGATGCTGTGCCACCAGCGATAGGCTACGCAGGTCGAGAGCGCCGAGCCAGCGAGACGTGGCCAGGCGCACAGCGTTGGTGAACAGCGGGCCGGCCGGTGCGTCCGTCGGGCTGTTCGGGTTCTCGTTGATTCGCGTCAGCTTGTCGTTGTCGCACGCGATCGCGCCGAGCGCGACGGCGGCGCCGAGGCCGACGACAGAGAGCTTTCTATTCATCATCGTGTACCTGTGTCCTCGCGTGATGATCATGGCGTAATGCGGACGCTGAAACCGAGGCTCCGCGGGTTGGATGGGATCGCGTACTCAACCCCCTGGAAGTTGCCGGAGCTCAGCGCGAACTCGGGATCAACGTTGGGGACGTCGGTCCAGAGCGCCAGGTTACGGCCCGTGAGCGCGACGCTGACGTTTTGGGCGTAGAGACGCGACGCCCAGTTCGCGGGCAGGTCGAAGCCGAGGCGCAGCTCGCGCAGCTTCACGTAGCTCGCGTCGTAAGTGTACGGCTCGACGAGGAACATACTCTGATTGAGCTGCTCCGCGGTGACCGACTCCGTGTTCGGCGCACCGGTGTTGACATCGATTCCGTCGTACACGATGCCGGGACTGTCCCAGTCGTCCTCCCGACCCTTGAGGGTGCTCTCGAGAACGCCAGAGTAGGAGCCGATGAAGTTCGTGTAGCTGACGATGTCTCCGCCGCGACGAATGTCGAACAGCACGTTGAGCGACAAGTTCCGGTAGTTGAACTGGTTGTACCAGCCGCCAGTCCACTCGGGCTGGATGTTGCCGAGCACCTTGCGCGCGCCCGTAACGGGAAACCCGCCATCGGTGAGGACTTTACCAGTCGCTGGATCGCGCTCGAACGCGACGCCGAAGATCGAGCCGTACGGTTCACCCTTGCGCGCCTGGACGTTGAACTCGCCGAAGATGCCGCTGCCGAGCACGATCGTCTCCACGCCCGGCGCAAGATCGGCCACCTTGCTCTTGTTGCGGAGGAAGTTGAAGGTGCTCGTCCAGCGGAACCCGCTGGGCATGTCGACCGGCGTGACGCTCAGGAGCGCCTCGAATCCCTTGTTCTCGATCTCGCCGGCGTTGATCGCCTTGGTCAGAAAGCCTGACGCCGGCGACACAGTGACGTTGAAGATCTGGTTGCGCGTCGCCTTGTCGTAATACGTCGCGTCGAGGTTGACGCGGCCCTCGAACAGCCCCATCTCGGCCCCGAACTCTGTCGAGCGGGTGATCTCCGGCTTCAGGTCGGCGTTCGCCAGGCTGTTGTCGAGTGAGAACTGCGGCAGCCCGCTGAACTTGTTCGCGCTGCCGAGATAGACGGTCTGGAGCTGGTACGGCGCCGCATCACTCCCTACCTCCGCCCACGAGCCGCGGACTTTGAGGAAGGAGAGGGCGTTGCTCCGCAGTCCGCCGATCGCGTCGGTGAGGATGAACGAGGTGTTGACGGAAGGATAGAAGTACGAGTTCTCACCCTCAGGCAGCGTGGACGACCAGTCGTTGCGCGCCGTCCCCTCGAGGGTCCACCAGTCGTTGAACGTGAAGGAGGCCGACCCGTAAGCGCTGTTCACATGTCGCAACCGCTCGGCACCGGTAACCGATGGCGATACGGCCGAGTTGGAGACATTGAAAATCCCCGGCACGAGAAGACCAGTCGTTGCTTCCGTGCTCGTGCGGAACCGATCGCGGCGGAGATTGCCCGCGACCATGGCGTTCGCCTTGATCGACGGCGTGAGCTGCCGGTCGGCCGTGACGAGCAGCTCCGTGTTGTTCTCGTTCTGGTAGTCGTTGATGAATTCGAACGCGCCGCCGAACGACGGATCGGCGTACGTGAGGTTCCCCTCCGACCACTTCTGATCGACGTTCAGGCGGTAGATGTCCGTGCCAGAGCGGAGCGTGGTCGTGAGCCAGTCAAGCGGGCTGTAGGATACGCTCGCGGAGCCGATGATGCGGTCTCGCTGGTCCGTCACCGGATTCTCGTACTGGATCCAGAACGGATTGTTGTGGTAATTGTAGTTCCAGTTGAACTCGCGGTTTGCCGGCCCGTTGTTGTCGCGCCCGCCCCTGTCGTAGTCGCGGAGGGCATCCACGTCCACCTGGCGCCCAAACCAGAAGAAGGTCTCCAGCGGACTACCCAAGTAGCCGGTGCCGGGGCGGTTGCGACCCGTATTCCGGACATACTGCAGGGTTGCAGTCGTCGCAATCTGGGGGTTCACCGAAAGCGACCCGCTCAGGAGCGCCGAGGTCTTGCGGAAGAAGCTGTTCGGCACCGTACCGCTGATGTTGTCAGCGCCGAGCGAGATACGGGCACTGGCGCGGTCGCTACCGCCGCTGACTGCGATGGTCGAGGAGAGGGAGCGCCCCGTCTCGAAGAAGTCGCTCACGTTATCGGGGCGCGCGACCCACGGCTGCTGTGGACCGGTGAACTGGTCGATCGGCCGCCCATCGAGCTTGGGACCCCAGCTCTGATCGCACCCGTCGCACACGCCGCCGCCCAACCCGTCCAAATACTCGAATAGCCCTTGAGCGCCCTGGCCGTACGAGTTCTGGAAGTCGGGCAGCCGCGACGGGCGTTCGAAGGTGACCGACGTGCTCAGCTCCGTCCGGATCCGGCCGTCGGTGGATGCGCCCTTCTTCGTCGTGATCAGAATGGCGCCGTTCGATGCGCGCGAGCCATAGATCGCCGCCGCGTTCGGCCCTTTGAGAACGGTGACGCTCTCGATGTCGTCCGGGTTGAGGTCGCTGATCGCGTTCCCGAAGTCGTAGCCGTCGATGAGATTACCGCCGCGGCTCGTATTCGAGACGGGCATGCCGTCCACGAGGAAGAGCGGCTGGTTGTTCCCGGCGATGGAGTTCGCACCCCGGATGATGATGTTGGTCGAGCCCCCTTGCGTCCCGGAGCCGGTGATCTGAACGCCGGACACCTTCCCCTGGAGTGCTGTCGAGATGCTCTGCGTCCGCGTCTGGGTCAGCTCCTCGTTGCTGATCTGCTGCTGGGCCGTGCCGAGCTCGCTCTTCTCCCGCGTCATGCCGAGGGCACTGACGACGACGCCCTGCAGCTGCACGGCGGCGGCTACGAGCGAGAAGTCCTGGGTGATTGGCGTCCCGGAGAGCGTTACCTGCACCGACCGGGGTGTGTAGCCGATGAGGCGCGCCATCAGCGTCGCCGGTCCGGTTCGGTCGGCCGGAACCGTGAACGAGTACGTGCCATCCTCCGTCGTCAGCGTGCCGAGCGTCGTCCCCTGGACGACGACGCTGGCGCTCGCGAGCGGAGAACCGGCTTCACCCGTCACCCGGCCGCTGATCGTCGTGCCGCCCTGCGCCGCCGCCAATACGGGCAGCAAAGCGAGAGTGCCGATGGCGCCAATGATCCTATTCAATTGACGATACATGTCGTGGGTCCTGTTTGTCCTGAGTGAGAGGGTTCGGAACGATTCGCCTGAGTCTGGCGGCGGAGCCGTCCGCCGCCGTGAGTGCCCCGACCGGCCCGCCGGAGGCCCGCGCGCCAGCGGCGTGGCGAAACGCCGCGTCGAGTGCGAGGGAGATACCAATCGACGGGCGCGACGAAGTATGTCGTCGGACTGGAGCAGTGCTCGAATGGCGAACAACCACACGGCGATCAATAGGGTGATCCGAGGCGGCAGCCCCGTACGACGGGAACCGAGAGCCTTCCGGAGCGTCAACCCCAGCAGCCGTGCTGCGCAATGTAAACTCTCGATCAGCGTTGCGTATCGGGAGTGTCAAAGCCCTGGCGGGCTCGTCAGGAGTGCATGGGGGAGGGCGTCGGACGGCCTTCGAGTAGTCGCATTTGCGACTTCCATCATCGATTCCCCATCAACGCCCCCAACACTGACTCGCCTACTGCGTGCACTGGCGGGTTCATCCCCAACCACTCGGCGACCGTCGGAGCGGCGTCGATCGTCCTGGCAGCAGCGGACCGAAGGGCCTTGAAGGCGCGTCCCTCGACACAGAGTACGGTGTGCATGTCGGGGTCGGTCGACGGGAAGCCATGGCCGGCGGACGGACGATCGCCTGACGTCACGGCGCCGCGGGCGTCATCGCTCCATCGATACCCATCGGCTACACCGAAGTAAAGATCTCCGCCCACGGGGCCGCCCAGACCTAGAGGGTCATCTTCGGACGCACGCCAGATTCGCGTGACCACAGGCTTGCCGTCACTCGACCGCACGGCGAGCAGAGCGCGCTCGGCAGCGTCGATCGTAGCCGTTTCTTCAGCCGGCGGCACGATTCCCCCCTTCCACGCGGTGCGGTTCACCGATACCCAGTAGCCATTGGGGGACAGTGCGCGCGTGCGCGACAGGTCTATGCGACCGGCGGAATCAGCGGCGAGCAGTCCGGCCTGCACGAGTGCGATGTTGGGCCGGAAGACGCGCCACGTCGCGCGCATGCCGTGGTCACCTGACACGAAGAGGGCGGCAGCAGTATCTGCCGCGACCAGCCGGCGAAGCGCGCCAAGTCGCATGTCTGCCAGCGACCACGCGCGGGCACGCACCGCCTGGACTCGAGCGGCGATCCCTGGATCGTAATGCGGCGAGCCTGGAACTACCCATCCGTAGAGCGTGTGATCCACCTCATCGATCAACGCGAAATAGTCCAGCAGGAGCGACGCCCCGAGCTCGTTCCACGCCCATTCCGCGCCGAGCATGGACTGGCGCGCAAGGAGCTCCAGGCTCTCGATGTAGCGCGCCTCCGCGGTCCCGTCTCCGCCGCGCCAAATCGGATCTCCGAGGCCGCCATCAGCGAGCCAGTGCGAGACGCCGTTCCCGACCCAGCCTCCAACCGCGGCGTCGAACGCAGCCGCGACCTCGGGGCGATTCCCCTCGACCACGTGCAGCTCTGGTTGGTAGAGAAGGAAGGCCGACGCGTCCGGCGCGAGCTTGAAAAGTCGCACGCGGAGAAAGACGCGGCCGCCCTCGACAGGTATCTCGATCGGTTCCGAAAAGTGGCGCGCCAGTTCCCGCTCAGCGAATGGCTCGTGCTCCGCCGGCGTGGCGGCGGCGATCGTTCCGGCCCGCGTGTCGCGCTCGCGCGCTACCAAGACGTGCGTGTAGCGCCCCTCTCCGTGAAAGATGGCGAATACGGAATCCGCACCCACCTTCCACGCTATCTCGAGCGGCGGGAGCGTGCGCGCGCCGAGCCGGCCGAGTCCGCGCCAGCCCACTGCTGGCCGCGGAGTCGCGACGTTCTCGGTGATGAGAATGTCGGGTGCGGCCGACCGGTTGTAGCCGTTGAGCACGTGGACGTTCGGGCGTGCGAGCGCGGCGGCCGCGCGTTCCCGGGCCGCTAGTAACTGTGCATCGGGCGTCCCGTCTTTCGCAGGATAGCCGGGCGCACCCGGCGCTTGCGTTACATGGTGAGCGACGATGACGCGGCCCGAGCGAGCGGCGCTGATCCAGAGCGGCTCTGCGAGCAGCGCGTCGGCGGCGAAGCCGGATCCCCCTTCGAGGAGCGTGTGGTCGCCGCGCGGCAGCCGCGGCTGCCAGTTGGCGGCGATCCCGTTCACATTGCCGTATGCGCCGGTCCAGAGCGACGCGTGACCCGGAGCGGTGACGCTCGGGAAGGCCGGGAGCGCATACGCGGCGCAGGCGGCGCCTGTGAAAAAGCCGCGGAAGTTAGGAATCGCGACCGAGTCCACGGTCTCGATCGCTCGGCGCTCGGCGAGCGCGTCGAAGCTGATGAGGATGGCACGGCGGCCGGGCTGCGTCGCTTGAGTGGCCGGGACGCAGGAGATGGGCGGCGCCAGGACGAGCATGCAACGCGCAAGCAAGGAGATGCGCGCCAGCCGAAAACCGACACGACGCCGGATCAAGCGAGGATGCACGGGTCTCACACCCTGTTCCCCCTGTTCATCCTGTCCGGCTGTCCGAAAAGAAAAAGCGCGAACCGCGCAAGCGATCCGCGCCCTTCCTTCGAAAAACGACCGCCTAGAAGAAGCTGTACCTGAGGCTGAGCTGGAGCTGGTAGTTCGACGACAGATTGTCGGACTGGAATTGATCCTCATCGAGGTCGAATCCGAAAAGGCCCTGCGACGAGGTCAGTCCTCCCGGAGTCTGTCCCTCGTGGCTTAGCGCTTCCACTTGCGCGAAGCCACCCGGCGCGAACTCGCGCAGTCCCCACTCCTTGTCCAGCAAGTTGAGGAAATTGAAGACGTCGAGCTGTGCCGTTAGGGTGTTCCCGCGGAAGCTGGGGAGAGACTGCCGAAGCGAGAGATTCACGATGTTCTGCCAAGGGGTACGGCAGCTATTGCGCTCGAGAATGCTGCCGCGCTGCTCGCGGAGGCAATCCGAGTTGTTGATGAAGCTCTCAAAGGCTGCCTGCTGCGCGAGAATCTCGCCCGGGTCCCCCGCGAAGAGTATCTCGGTCGGGTCACTCGCATCGCTTGGCACGTAGATGAGATCATTCCCCTGTACGCCATCCGCATTGAGGTCGCCGCTACCTGACGCCGCGCCTCTGCCATAGATGTAGTTGAACGGTTCACCAGACTGGCCGAGATAGATGACGGACAGGTCCGTCGCCCACGTTCGCCACGGGAAGGTGTACGTTCCCGCCAGTGTCACCTTGTGCGGCTGATCGAATGAGGATATGCCCGCGTCCTGACTTAGGTGATCGCCAGCCAACGTGCGGCCGAAACGCCAGTTCGAGATCGCCCGGCTCGACGTGAGGCTCTGGACGTCACGCGCGCGGGAGAAGGTGTAGGCCGCCCGAAGGTCAAATCCACCGGTGAACTGCTTCTGCAACTGGCCGGTGATGTTGAATGAGTAGTCCTCCGACTGGTTCTCGACATCGATGACTTCGGAGAACCGGCTCGACACCAGGCTCGGCACCGGTGCGCCGGTAGTCCGGATGGTGTCTCCGTAGACGACACGGCCGTTGCGGTCAGTGCCGCGTGGGCCGACCAGGTTACGGTTGATGTAGAAGAAATTGTTCAGTCCTCTCGTATACAAACCCTCTACCGTCGCGATCACGCCACCAGGTAGCTCCTGATCGAAACCGAGCGACCCGCGGAGCGTCTGCGGGAACATCAGGTCCTCGCTCAAGAGATTCACCGGTCCCACAACGCCCTGAGCGACGCCCACCGGCTGTCCCGTGGTTCGGTGTATGCACGCTTGTGGTTGGTTGTCGGAACTTGGCGAGAACGCGGGGGCGCGCCCGGGATCACGCGAGCCGCCACAGTTCAGGAAGCCGAGGTTGCTCCCCGAGTTCTGGAAGGCGTTGCCGATCCACACAAAAGCGGGACGCCCCACGAAAACACCCAATCCACCGCGTAACTGGCGGCGTGTCTCGCCGCTCAGGTCCAGATTGAAACCCAGGCGCGGCGAGAAGTGCAGGTTGCCGGATGGCACCTGATCGGTCTGCCGTCCATAGATGGAATCCACGACCGGGGTAAAGCGCGGCTTGTCACGCAGCACGGGGACGTCGAGCCGCAGGCCGAACGTGAGCGACAGGTTCTCGCTCGCCTGCCATACGTCCTGGGCGTAAACGCCGTACTGGGCGGCTCTGAAGTTCGCCTCTATGCCATTCCCGAGGTCCACCGACAATCGGTAACTGCCAGGGTTACCGGCCTCGAGAGAGTCGAGACTCGCGAAGCTGTAAACTCCGAATGCGCTCTCCGCAAAGAGATTGCGGATCTTGTAGAACTCGTTCTTCGTGCCGACCGTGATGCGGTGCGTACCGATCGGGAAGGTGACGTTGTTCTGGATCTCGAAGACGTCCTGGTCCAGCTCGTTCGCGTGCGAGAACTGCTCGCTTCCCGCACGCAGCGTGATAGTGCCCGTTCCGGATTTCCGGGGAGCCCTCACCGAGATCTGCGGGCTCCTGCTGAACGGAGTCCGCGAATCCCGGATTCTGTTGAAGCCCACGATGAGCTCATTGGAAGCGCCGTTCGCAAAGTTGGTGAAGAATTGCCCGACGGTCGCATTCTTCTCCGACTCGAAGAAGTAGCCGTTCGACGCGAGAGAAAATGTCGACGTGGAACGCGAGAAATTGTCGTCCTCCGCCTGGCCGAAGTTGTGGCGAAGCACGAGCCGGCTGTTCCACTCGGGGAGCGCGAGGTCCATCCTACCGAACGCGTTTATGAGCGGGTTCTCAATCGTGAACGAGCCGGCGGAGCCAGGTTCGATCCCGTACCCCTCAAGCAGACTCGTGAAGCGCGCGATATCCGCGTCTGTGGCGTCCGGCTGCGTGGTCGGATCGACCGACCCGAGGAAGGGTCCGGCCGCGGGTGACTCTCGGCGTTGAATCTCCGGTGCGACGAAGAAGTGAAGCCGGTCACGGATGATGGGCCCGCCTAGCGAAAACCCGTACTGCGCGTGATCGAACTCCCGGATGAAATCCTGCTCGCGCGCCAGACTCTGATCGCGCCGCGTGTAGAACGCTGTTCCACGGAAATTGTTGGTTCCATTCTGCGTGACAGCGTTGACCAGTAGGCCCGTGAATCCCCCCTGGCGAACGTCGAAGGGTGAGAGCAGGACCTGATATTCCTTCACCGCCTCGAGAGGAATCGACTTTCCGCCTGCTTGACCGCCCGGCTGACCGGTGGAGCCGAGGCCGAAGACATCGTTCTCACTGGCGCCGTCGATCTGGATGTTGTTGTAGCGATTGTTGACCCCCCCACCGGAGAGACCGGGGCCGGTGGTCGAGACCTGCGGCGCCGTCACCACAAAGTCAGTGAAGTTGCGGTTGAGAGTTGGGAGCCGCCGAAGCGCCGAGTCGGTAACGACGGTCTGTACTCCCTGGCGAGAGGACGAGAAGATCGCGTTGGCATCACCTTCGACAGTCACCGCAGCGAGCTGCGTGGCCTGGCGCACGAGCTGGAAGTCGACGCTTTGTGCCTGACTCAGCGCTATGCGGAGGTCGTCGCGTGTCTGAGGAATGAAGCCGAGGATGCGGACGTTGACGGTATAAGGTCCTCCGACCTCGAGGCCCTGGATGAAGTAGCGGCCGTCGTTGCGGGTCACCGCCCCGGTGGAGTAGCCCGTGGACCGGTTGATGACCTGGATCTGCGCATTCTCGACGGGCTGGCCACCCTCGTCGGTGACAAGGCCGGTGACGGCGCCAGTCGTGACACCCTGCGCGGGCAGCGAGAGCTGCGCGCCGCTCAGGAGCGCCGCGAGGAGCGCGGCTGCACACGCGAAAGTCAGACGTGATTCACTCATGCTCAGAGCTCCCTGAAAGGTGACGAGAACGACGATCTGTTGTGGGGCGGTTCGGGCTGGCGAGCTCGTGCAGAGAATAACCTGGTAGCCGCGAGCGCCGCGTCGACGCCGCGGGCTCCCGCTCGATCGCCGGGAGGAGTCGCGAGGCGGAACCTACAATCTGCGTGGTCCAGCTGCCGAAAAGTTGCCCGGAGTGCAACACAACGGTAATGGCTCGGTCACGTTTGCGAAACGCCCCGGGGAGAGGTTCGAGGAGAGGTCGTGATCCGCCTCCGGTTGGCCTCGACTTACAGCCTGAGATCCTGCCGAGTCCGCTTCAAACTGCGTCAGGAGCGCTACCAGCCGGCCGCCGTCCCACGGTGAGATGGTATACGGGGATGCCGAGCAGGATGATGCCGAGCACCGCGAGCGTACCCCACCGGCTGGATGGCTGAAGGATCGCGTTCCCGAGGAGGAAGATCGTCCCCGCGATGAAGATGAGGGGCACGATTGGGTATCCCGGGACGCGAAACGAGGGATCGTAATCCGGGCGCCGCCGAAGTGTGAAGACCGCCGCGACCGCCAGCGCGTAGAACGGCACGATGGCGGTGACGAACGTGTCCGCGAGTTGCTCGAAGTTCCGGGCCAGGACGAACGCGATGCCGAGTCCGCCCGCCAATGCGATCGCCACATAGGGCGTCTGGTAGCGTGGATGCACCGCCGCCACCCGCCGAAAGAGGAGCCGGTCGTCCGCCATCGCGAAGAAGATCCGCGGCGAAGTCATTGTCGAGCCGTTGAGCGTGCCGAACGTCGAGATCATCACTGTGATCGAGACGAATATCACGCCGGCCCCCCCAAGCAATCGTTCCGCGACCGTCGCGGCGACGAGCGGCGAGCGCCGGATCTCCTCGACGGGAAGAACGGCCAGGTAAGCGACGTTGGCGAGGAGATAGATGACGATAACTGCCAGCGTCCCGAAGATGAGCGCCCGCGGCAGCGTGCGGCGCGGGTCTTTCACCTCCCCGCCCATGAAGCTCAGGTCCGCCCACCCATCGTACGCCCAGAGCACCGACACCAGCGCGAGCCCGAACGCCCCCACCGCAAAGCTGCCAGAGGGCGCGGCGGGGGAGAAATGCCCTCCGCCTGTCGCGGGGAGTCCGATCGCCAGCGCGACGACCACTATGAAGAGCAGCCCGCCATACTTGGCGAGCGTTGTCGTATTCTGAATCGCGGCGCCGAAGCTAACGCCAAGGATGTTGAGCGTGCACGTAGTGGCGATTGCCGCCGCGGCGATGTAGTGCACATACGCGTCATACGGCGCGATCACCGGATTGTAGCCCAACACGCGCACCAGGTATTCGGCGAACGTCGTGGAGATCGCCCCCAGCGCCGCGGCGCGAATTAGCACCAGCTCCGACCAGCCGAAGAGGAAGGCGGTCAGGCGTCCCCACCCTTCCTTGAGGAAGACGTAGATGCCACCCGTGCGCGGAAGCGCGCCAGCTACCTCTGCGAGCGTGAGAGCGCCACACAGCGTCGTCAGCCCCGCCGTCACCCACACCGCCATCATCGGCAGCGGCCCCGGGAGGCGGTCGGCGATCGCCGCAGGCGATCGGAAGATTCCTGACCCGATCGCGGACCCGACGAGCACCGCGATTGCGGACCAGAGCCCCAGACGGCGCGGGAGAGCAGAGGTGGATGTAGTCATGCGGGGAGATGGTACGAGGCAAACAGCGAGGAATCAACCGCGCGGCTCCAGGGTTGACCCTCCCAATCGGTCATGTGACCTTTCACTGTCATCCCCGCTCCCCGCCCACGAGGTATCCCTGACGATCGATCCAGCTTTCCCCCGCGTCCCGACGTGGCGGGCGCTCGACGGCATCGTGGCATGATCGCGCTCCGCCGGCTGTCCCTGGTCGCGCTCGGGGTGGCGGTCGCGCACATCGTGTTCGGCGGCATTGTGCGGATCACCGGCTCGGGGATGGGGTGCGGCGACCACTGGCCGAAGTGTCACGGCTACTGGCTGCCGCCGCTCGAGCGGCCCGATCTCGTCATAGAGTGGACGCATCGGCTTCTCTCGCTCGTCCTCGTCATCGCGTTGGTGGCGCTCGTGACGGCTGCATGGCGGCGGCGTGACACGCCCGGCGCCATTGGGCGAGGAGGGGTGCTGCGCGCCGCCACAGCCGCGACGGCCCTCGTCATCGTCACCGCGTTGTTCGGCGCGATTACGGTGAAGCTTGGCAACGTCTGGTATGCGACCGTCGTTCACTGGCTCCTCGCCGCGGCGGCGGTCGCCGCGCTGGCCATAGCGGCCATTCGCGCCGGGGCGCTGGGAGGCGCGAGCGCACGAACGGGGCAGGCGTCGGCGAAGACGGCGCGAGGGGCGGCGTCGGGGGTCGGCCTCGCGCTGCTCGTCATCCTGCTCGGCGGGCTCACCGCAAAGATGCCGTTGGCGAACGTCGCATGCCTCGGCTTCCCGCACTGCCGCACACAGATGCTCACCGCGCCTGGTGGCGCGCTGCACGTGCAGCTTACGCACCGCGTTCTGGCGTTTCTGCTCGTTCTTCACCTCCTCGGCCTAGCGATCGCGTCAGCGAAGCGACAGGAGACGCCAGTCGTGACGCGGACCGCGCGCGCCGTCTTCGCCATCGCCTTCCTCCAGATCCTGGTCGCGGCGGCGATGGTCGAGATGCCGCTTCCCCCGGTGCTGCGCTCGGTGCACCAGACGTTCGGCGTCGCGATCTGGCTCGGCGTCTTCACCCTCGCCTACCTGGCGCGCATCGCGTCGGGCGCGTCCGCCCTCGGGCTTCCCGCGCGCTGATGACCTCGGGCGCACCGGGCGCGGAGGCGGAGCGCCCGAGGCGGATTCCGTCGCCGGCGGTGCTCCGCCCGCTCTTGCCGCGGATGCGCCCGCACCTGGGTCGGCTCTCGATCGCGGCAGTCTGCCTGGTGGCGAGTGGGCTGGCGGGGCTCGCCTTCCCGAAGATCGTTCAATATCTGCTGGACGCCGCGTTCGTGGCCCGCGACCGGACGCTCCTCAACGAGATCGCGCTCGGGATGCTCGCGCTGTTCGCGCTCCAGGCGGCGCTCAACTTCGTGCAGGTTTACCTCATCTCCGCCTCGGCCGAACGGATCATCGCGGAACTGCGCGGCGATCTATTCGCACACCTCGTCCGGCTATCACCGGGGTTCTTCACCGAGCACCGGACCGGGGAGCTGACGAGCCGCCTGACGAGCGACGTGACGATGCTCCAGTCGGTGTTCACATATCAGACGCCGGAGCTGGCACGGCAGGGACTCACGCTCGTCGGCGGTATCACGCTGCTGGCAGTCACGCACCCGGCGCTGACCGTGACGACTCTCTTCGTCGTCCCGGCCGTCGTGGGCGCGGCGATCGTTTTCGGCCGGATGCTGCGCCGCGCCAGCACCGGAGTCCAGGACCGCATCGCGGAGGCGACGGCGACGGCGGAGGAGGCGTTCTCCCAGATTCGCACCGTCCACAGCTTCACTCGCGAGGCGGAGGAGACGCGCCGATATGGGGCGCATCTCACCGACGTCGTCGTGGCCGCGCTTCGCCGCGCTCGAATTCGCGGAATGTTCTTCGGCATCATTACCTTCGTCGCGTTCGGGGGGATCGTCGCTGTCCTCTGGCAGGGCGGCCGCCTCGTGCTCGCAGGGGCGCTGACGGCGGGGGCGCTCGTGGGCTTCATGCTCTACGCGATCTATGTGGCGGGAGCGGTCGGGTCGCTCGCCTCGCTGTTCGGGAGCTACCAGGAGGCGGTGGGCGCCGCGCGACGGGTGTTCGAGCTGCTGAAAACGGAGCCGACGATCAGTGATCCTGCGCGCCCTGTGCCGCTTCCAAAGCCGGTGCGGGGGGACGTCCGCCTCGAGCACATCTTCTTTCGCTACGACCCGGCCCTTCCGGACGTGTTGCACGACGTCACGTGCCACATTTCCCCGGGCGAAGTGGTGGCGCTGGTGGGCTCGTCAGGCGCCGGTAAGACGACGGTCGCATCCCTCATCCCGCGGTTCTGGGACGTGACATCCGGGCGAATCACGCTCGACGGTGTCGAAGTCCGCGATCTCACTCTCGCCGACTTGCGCGGCGCAGTCGGAATCGTCCCACAGGAGCCAACGCTGTTCAGCGGGACGGTGCGCGAGAACATTGCCTACGCCCGCCCCGCCTCCGACGCGGAGGTACTCGCGGCCGCGCGCGCCGCGCACGCGTGGGAGTTCATCGACCGTCTCCCCGATGGTCTGGATACGCGCGTCGGGGAGCGTGGGGTGAAGCTCTCCGGCGGGCAGCGGCAGCGGCTCGCGATCGCCCGCGTCTTCCTGAAGGACCCGGCGGTCGTGGTCCTCGACGAGGCGACGAGCAGTCTGGACAGCGAGAGCGAGCGGCTGGTGAATGAGGCCATGGAGGAGCTCCTTCGCGGTCGCTCGACGCTGATCATCGCCCACCGCCTGAGCACCGTTCGCCGCGCCGACCGGGTGCTCGTCCTCGACCACGGCCGGATAATCGAGGAAGGCCGCCATGCCGAGCTGATGGCCGAGGGAGGGCTCTACGCGCGGCTGTATCGGGGGCAATTTCCGGCGAGCGTGGAGCGTTGAGCGTGGAGCGGTGAGCGTGGAGCGTTGAGCGTGGAGCGTTGAGCGTGGAGCGTTGAGCGTGGAGCGTTGAGCGTGGAGCGTGGAGCGTCAGCACTCAGCACTCAGCACTTCGACCCTCGACGCTCGACGCTTAGCAGCAAGCAGCACTCAGGCCTCAGCGTCAGAACCGAATCCCGGCCCGCACCACCTCCCGTTCGGTTACCGTTACCACTGTATCTCGCACGCCGAGCCGCGGGTGCCAGGCGACGAGACGCCAGCGGCCCGGCGGGACGGTGTCGAGCGCGAAGCGGCCGTCGCGGCTCGTGACAGCGAAGTACGGATGGTCGAAGACGTGGATCCACCCCCGCATCCATGGGTGGAGCTCGCTCTGGACCTCCACGAGGCCAGGGCGCCGGAGGACGCGCTCGACCGGCACTACGCTCCCGGCGTCGGTGTGCTCGACCGTCTCCAGGGTCTCGCCTGACGAGACGCGGCGGAAGCGTGTGCGGTGGAGAATCGGGTCGCCGCTCTTGACGTTGAGCGTGGCGCCGGCGAGCGCGGCCTGGACGCGCGGCTCGATGCGGCACTGGTCGTTCGCCACGTCGAAGCGCCGTGCGGTGGGCAGGGCCTTTCCAGTACGAAGATCAGCGAGCCAGACGACGGTCTCGCCGAGCGCGTTCCCCTGCCGCTCGACGAGCGAAACCAGAAGCGTCGGGCCGCCGCAGACCGCGGCCGTCGAATCGCTGGCCGATGCCGGTGGTTGTCCGTCGCCATTGGTTGTGATCGTAACGACCGTGTCGGGCGGTGTAACGCCGAAGAGCTCGACCACACCCTCGACTCGGCCGCCGTTCGTTACCACGACGACGCGATAGCGGGTGCGCGACGAGTCGGCACCGCGCCCGTCCGAACGGCCGGCAGCGTCCGCGGTCGGATCGTCGGCGCGGCCACAGGTGAGCGCCGCGAACATAGCGGCGGCGAGCGCCGCGGCGAGCACGATCCGCTCAGACAACGAGCAAGTCGCGCTGATACTCGTCCGGCGTCACCCGGGCGCCATCGGACGCAATGTAAACGTTCACCTCGCTACGCATCCCGATGTCGCCGGGGATGTAAACGCCGGGCTCGATCGAGAAAGCGACGCCTGGAACGAGCAGGCGCTGTTCACGCGTCTCGAAATTGTCCATGTGGGGGCCGGACCCATGCAGGTCGCGGGCGTCGATCGAGTGGCCGGTTCGGTGCGTGAAATAGTCGCCGAATCCGCGCGCCTCGATCACGCCACGCGCCGCGTCGTCGACCTCGGCGCCTCGTACCGGAATCCCTCGCCCCGTGCGGTCACGCACGACGGCGATCGCCGCGTCGCGCGCGTCGCGCACCGCCTCCCACACCGCCGTGACACGGTCCGATGGGTCGCCAAGTACGCCCATCCACGTTTGGTCGGCATACACGCCATCCGGCTCTCGCGCCCACAGGTCGATGAGGAGGACGTCGCCCTGTTCGATCGGGCGGCGACGATCGGCGGTCGGCTCGTGGTGCGGGTTCGCCGCGTTCGCGCCAGCGGACACGCTGGGGCCATGGTCCGTCGCGAGACCCGCGCTCGCGAACCGGGCGAGAATCCACTCCCTGAGCTCGTGCTCGGCGATGGGCGAACCGGCGCGCGCGCGCGTTCCCGCTAGCGTCATCGCTTCGCGCGCCACAGGCGCGATGATCGCTGCCGCGCGCTCGTGCGAGGCCAGGAGCTGCGTGTCGAGCACCGCGTAAAAGCGGGTCACCAGATCGGCGGAAGAGACGACTTCGGCGCCGGCGGCGCGCACCATCTCGAGCACGCCGGCCGGAACGCGGTCCACGTACGGAATGGCGTCACCCGGGGAATATTCCATCGCCACGCGCTTGCCTCGCAGGTGCGTGGCGAGCAGCGCCTCGAGCGTGCGCCAGGTGCTGTAACGCTCGCGCCCCCACCCGGCCGGCCACAGCCGCCACGGTCCCTGCTCGATGTTGTGGGTGATCGCGACCGGTACGCCCTCGCGCGGCACCAACGCGAAGACACGCCGCGTCACCATTCCATCGAGGCCAAGCAACCCGGCGGCAATTGGATTGAGCGCGCGAAAGTCGAAAAGGAGCCAACCATCGAGGCCTGCCTCGGCGAGCGCGCGCTGGAAGAGTGGGAGCGTCTGCAGTGTCAGCATCCGGCGTCTGCTCCGGCGTGCACTTGTGAGCGCGCCGCGGCACGGCTAGACTCGCGGCGCTCGGCATTCGTTACCATCGGCGAGAGGATCTGGCGCATCGGCATTCAAGAAGCTGTGTTGCTCGCGTTCCTGGGAGTCGCGGTCGGCGTGTACGGCACGCTGGTCGGGCTGGGCGGCGGGTTCCTGGTGGTTCCGCTACTCCTCTTGATCTATAAGTTGTCGCCCCCCGCGGCGGCCGCAACCTCACTCGTCGTCGTCTTTCTCAACGCGGCGTCGGGGTCGGCTGGCTACCTGCGGCGCCGGCGCGTGGACCTCGCGACCGGAATCGTCCTGGCCGCGGGGACGATCCCGGGCGCGCTCATCGGGCCGTGGGTCGCCGAGCGAACACCGGAACGCGCTTTCAAGGTGGCCCTCTCGCTCTTCCTTTTCGCGATGGCCGTCTTTCTGTACCTCCGGCCAGCACGGGAGATTACGTATGCGCGCCCGCCTCGAGCGGGATTCGGGTGGGTACACCGGCGCTTCAGAGACGCCGAGGGGATGGCGTTCGAGTACACCTACAATGTGCCCCTCGCGCTCGCCATCTCGTTCGTCGTCGGGATTCTCGCGAGCCTCTTCGGCATCGGCGGCGGGATCGTACACGTCCCGGCGATGCTCCACCTGATGAGCTTCCCGGTCCACATCGCGACGGCGACATCGCAGTTCGTCCTCGCGATCACCGCGCTCACAGGAATGCTCGAATACGCCCGCCGCGACTATATCGAGTGGCCGGTTGCCATCGCGATCGGAGTTGGGGTGGTGGCCGGCGCGCAGATCGGCGCCGCAGTCTCGCACCGGATGCATGGCCGGCGGATCGTGCGGCTACTCATCATCGCGATCGTGCTGCTGGCGGGGAGGCTGATGTGGTCTGCGGTGCGAGGCTGAGGTCCGCTGCCCGAGAAAACGGCCTGGACAGGATGAACGGGATGCACAGGATGAAAATGAAGGGCAGGAGGCGCTCCAGGCGTGCGGCGCTGAGACGCCCGCCGGAATGGTCTCACATCCTGTTCCTCCTGTTCATCCTGTCTTGCTGTTGCTGGGTCGGTACGCAGTCATCTCCACTCAGCCTTCCATTCGCAGGCTCCCTCGCTACGGGCGGTGCAACGGACGTGCTCGACCGCGCCCGAGCCGTTGATCGTGAGGCGGACGAGCTCACGCAAACACGCCTCGTAGTAGGCGCATCCTAATCCGTTCGGCGCGCTGTCGATCGTGACCGAGTCACGTACGTCGAGGATGAGCGACGACCCGACGCGGCGCACCGCGCCGTTGAGGTAGCGCCTAGCGATGCGCCTGACGCGGCCGAGGGCGATCGGACGCGCTGCGAACGATGGCAGCCCGCGCAGTACGCGTCGCGTTGGCGCGGCGATGGTAAGGTATGCTTCGTTCGCGAGATATCGTCCTGCCTCGCGGAACACCACGTCGGCATCGGGGCGGCGCCCGATGAGCCGGGCAAGTGCCACCGCCTCCTCCGCGGCCGGTCGCCCGTTGCGCCTCACCGCGTCAGTGTAGCGCTGGATCTGCGCGTAGACGGTGTCGCTGAGTCCGAGCCGCTTGTTGCGCAGCTCGGACACATACTCCGCTTCGGAGTCGTCGTCGGGGGTATCGACGCGCCGAACGGCGTGCAGAAAGCTCAGCGGGAGGAGCGCGTCAACGGTCGAGGACATGAGACGGA
>JALZIF010000204.1 GCA_030860435.1 Gemmatimonadota bacterium
GGGCCGAGTACCAGCGCGAGTACCGGGCCGGGCTCCGACGCCGAAAAGCGGGGGTGACGACGTGACGAGCTGCAATGGCGTCGCGGTTCGAGTCCGCGCCAGGGCATGGCATTACGGTAGTGGAGCAGCAGTCGCCACGGTCGGCCACAGTAGCTCAGTGGTAGAGCACTCGATTCGTAATCGAGCGGTCGTCGGTTCAATCCCGACCTGTGGCTCTGGTGGGTGGCCCCTTCGCGGGGGTAGGTTTTCCGGTATCACGCGGGCGTAATTCAGTTGGTAGAATGCCAGCTTCCCAAGCTGGACGTCGCCGGTTCGAGTCCGGTCGCCCGCTCTTTGGAAGTTCTGGATTGCCAATCACTTAGAATCGCTTGGACCGGAACGGGTCCGGGCGTTTTCTTTTCCGGACCCGTTGCGGCGTTGATTTTCGCCGCCAAGCGAGCGCGTTCAGCTGGACTGAGCGCGCCAAGAAGTGCGTCAATGTCGACCCCCGAAGCCGTGAGTGTTACATCGTCGCGCGCTTGGTCGACTCGACGCACCGAGACTCCTAATCGCATCTCGCGACGGACGCTCGCTGCTTGGACGCGCAGTTCGTCCGTTTCGCGATCCGGCGAGTGCTTCGCCGGCCGTTTTTGCTACCAGTGCGCACCGCGGGGAAACGGCCTGGACAGGATGAACAGGATACACAGGATGAACATCTAGGGCAGGAGCCGCTGCCGGCGGGCGGCGCCGAGACGCCCGCAGGGGGTCTCACATCCTGCCTATCCTGGTCATCCTGTCCGGCCGTTGCTGGATCGGCCAACCTCTGGAAGCAGCAGCGGCTGCCACCGCCGGAAGTCGCGCGTCAATAAGCCTCCGTCGGCGCCTTCGCCCGTCCTCCCGTACGGACAGCGCTTTCCAGTGCAGTGAACACGCGGCACACTCCCGCCGCCGCGGCGATCCAGGCATCACGTTGGTGTGCAATCATTTACGAGTGGGCTCGCGATCGCGCGCCGTGGGTACGTCCCGTGCCTTTCATAGCTGGTGTCACGACAGCCAAGAAAAGGTCGTGACACCCGGGAGGACCAACGCCGCCGCCTGCATCGAGGCAAGCGAACGCGGTCCTCCGCACCGCTACGTGGAGCCTCGTCATGCACGTCACTCGTCCGCTTTCGTTTGCCGTATTCGCGTTCGCTACCATCACTTCGGTAGGCGGTTGCGCCTCGATGAGCAAGCAGCACCAGGGCGCCATCATCGGCGCCGCTGCCGGTGGAGTGATCGGCGGCGCGATCGGCCGCAATAACGGCTCGACCGCGGCCGGAGTCATCATCGGGGCTACGATCGGGGGCGGCGCCGGCGCGATGATCGGGCACCGCATGGACCGGCAGGCAGCGGAGCTCGAACGAACGATCCCAGGCGCGAAGGTCGAGCGGGTGGGTGAGGGGATCCAGGTGATGTTCGACTCGGGGATTCTCTTCGACTTCGACTCGGACGTGTTGCGCAGCGAGGCACGCGAAAACCTCCGCAGCCTCGCCGGGAGCCTGCACAAGTACGACGGGACCAATCTCTACATCGTTGGCCACACCGACGACATCGGATCGCGCGACTACAATCAGAGCCTCTCGGACCGGCGGGCCGGGTCGGCGGCGCGCTTCCTCGTTTCGCAAGGGGTGGAGTGGGCGCGGGTTCGAACCGACGGCCTGGGCGAGGACGAGCCGGTCGACTCGAACGCGACGGAGCACGGCCGTCAGGCAAACCGCCGCGTGGAGGTGGCGATCTACGCGAGCGAGGCTTATCGCGAAGAGGCGCGCCGCCAGTTCAGCGGACGCTGAGCCAACGCGAGGGGTCGCGTCAGGCGCTTGCCTCAGTCGCCGCGCGACCCGATACGAGCTCCGGCCGGCCGGGCCTGACGGGCGTATCGTGGGTCGGCCGCGATCCGCCCCGCGATCCACTCGTAGGTGCGCCGCAGCCCGTCCTCGAGCGATACACGCGGCGTCCAGCCGAGCGCGTCGCGAGCGCGTTTGTTATCGGAGCCGCGACCGCGCGGGCCCTGGGGAGCACTGGGGTCGTGCCGCTTGCGGATGGTCTTCCCGGCGATCGCGGCGACGATGTCCACGACCTCGTCGACCGTGACGCGCCGATCGGAGCCGAGATTGACCGGCTCGCGCCAGTCCGAGCGCATCAGCGCGTAAATGCCCTCGACGCAATCGTCGATGTAGCAATACGACCGCGTTTGCCGGCCGTCTCCCCACACCTCTATCTCGTCGTCGTTGCCAGCGAGCGCGATCTTCCGGCAGATGGCCGCCGGCATCCTCTCTCGGCCGCCGTCGTAGGCGCCCAGCGGTCCGAACGTGCCGTGGAGTCGTCCCACGCGGGTCTCGAAGCCGTAATCTTCCCAGTAGTGCCGGCACTGGCGCTCGGAGAAGAGCTTCTCCCACCCATGGCCGTCCTCGCTGTCGGCGGGGTAGGCGTGGTCCTCACTGAGCGGCTCGGCGTCGGGCGAACCGAGGCGGTAGCCAGGGTAGACAGAGGCGGAGGAGGCGAAGAAGTAGCGCGCGACGTCGTTCTCGCGTGCCGCCTCGATGATGTGCGTGTTGATCAGCACGTTGTCGTGCATGATCACCGCCTTGTGGGTAGGGATGAAGCCGACCCCGCCCACGTTGGCGGCGAGAGCGTAAACCTCGTCCACCCCCTCCGTCGCCGTCAGGCAGCTCTCCCACTCGCGCAGGTCGAGGATGAGGAGCTCGTCGGCGTCCGTAGGCTCGAATTCGGGCGGCTTGACGTCCGCGCCACGCACCCAGCACCCGCGCCGCGCCAGGTAGCGCACGAGGTGGTGCCCGATAAACCCGCCCGCGCCGGTCACGAGAACGCGCGATTGCTCGCCCATGCCACCCCGCCGGAGGTATGGTCGCCGAGTCGACAACGCTTCGCCCGCGTGCTGTCGATTCTATTGGCCGCGCTGGTCGGCGCAATGGTCGACCTCCAGGGCAGCCGCCTGGCAACTTTGCCGCGCAAAGTACTTGACCAGAGGCCGCGAGGGCGATACTCATTAAACCCATGACGTCCGGCCGCCCTCTCCAGTCCGCCGCGCCCGCTACCGAGGCGCCCGCCCTCCACGTGCGGGCCATGGATGACCTGCGCTACATCCGCCGGACGATGGAAAACTCCTCCTCGTTCACCGCGATATCTGGATGGGGCGAGGTAGTGATCGGGGCGACGGCGATAGTCGCCGGCATCATCGCTGCGCGCCAGGCGACGCGCGAGGCGTGGCTCGCGACATGGCTCGTCGAAGCGCTCCTCTCGGTGGTGATCGGCGGTGTGGCGACGGGACTCAAGGCGCGCGCCGCGAGGCTCCCGCTCTTCTCCGGCCCGCTGCGCAAGTTCGTGCTCAGCTTCTCGCCACCGATCGTCGTCGGGGCCGCGCTCACGCTGGCGCTGGTGCGCGTCGAGCAGTACGCGGCGATCCCGGGGATGTGGTTGCTCCTGTACGGGACAGGCGTCGTTACCGGGGGTGCCTTCTCGGTCGGCATCGTCCCGGTCATGGGGCTCAGCTTTATGGCGCTCGGCGGGGTGGCGTTGTTCGGCGCGCCGGCGTGGGGAAACCTGATCCTGATCGCCGGCTTCGGCGGGCTGCATGTGCTCTACGGGCTGGCGATCGCGAGGAGGCACGGTGGCTAATTCTGGAGCGACGTCGCGCAAGCGAGCCGATGGCTCGGCGGCGGAGCGGTTGACCGGCGTCCGAGGACGGTCCACACCTAAGGCGCCGAGCGATTCACTGGAGCTCGACAGCCTCATCCACCACCGGATGCGGCTCGGTATCATCAGCGGGCTCGCGGCGAACGAGTCGCTCAGCTTCAACGAGCTAAAGGCGCTCCTGGAGACGACCGACGGCAATCTCAGCGTCCATGCACGCAAGCTGGAGGACGCGCAGTACGTGACGTGCACCAAGCGGTTCGAAGGACGGCGGCCGAAGACGGAATTCCGGCTCACCGCCGCTGGACGCCGCGCGCTGCAGCGCTACCTGGATCACATGGAAGCTCTGATCCAGGCCACGCGCGACACGCTCGGACGCTGACCGCAGTTCCGACATTCGAATAATCCCTTCTCTCCCCATGCACTCACACCACCTTCGGCCGCACGCCGAGTCACACGGCTCACACGCGTCGTCGTTGCACGTCGCGATCATCATGGACGGCAACGGGCGGTGGGCGACGGCGCGCGGGCTGCCACGCGTTGCCGGGCACCGTGCGGGCGCGGACGCGGTGCGGCGTACCGTCGAGGCGGCGCCGGCGCAGGGGATCGGCACGCTGACGTTGTACGCCTTCTCGTCCGACAACTGGAGGCGGCCGCCGCGCGAGGTGGCGGCGCTGATGCGTCTCTTCCGCCAACACCTCCGCTCGGAGGCGGCCAAGCTGCGCGAGAACGGCGTGCGGCTGTCGATCATCGGCCGTCGCGACCGCCTAGCGCTCTCGGTGCGCACAGCGATCGACACCGCCGAGGCGGCGACGGCCGGAGGCACCGGCCTTCACCTGCGCGTCGCCATCGACTATTCGGCGCGCGACCTGATCCTGCGTGCGGCGAGCCGGATGGAGCGGTGCGACGATCCGCCGCGCGAGCGGTTCGCCGAGCTGCTCGCGGAGGAGTACGGCGACAGCGGGCAAGCGCCGGACGTGGACCTTCTGGTGCGCACCGGCGGCGAGCAGCGGCTCAGCGACTTCATGCTCTGGGAGG
The DNA here is from genome assembly GCA_030860435.1 of Gemmatimonadota bacterium. GTDB lineage: Bacteria > Gemmatimonadota > Gemmatimonadetes > Gemmatimonadales > Gemmatimonadaceae. The sequence continues at coordinate 4,708 of JALZIF010000204.1, forward strand.
CGGCGTACGCGGAGCTGCACTTCACCCAGCGGATGTGGCCGGAGTTCGATACGTCGGACCTGGAGCACGCGGTGGCGGAGTTCCACTCCCGGCAGCGTAGGTTCGGGGCGATTCCGGCGGCGGCGGCGGGCTAACCGGGCCGCGCCCGGGGAAGGCTCCTCGTCGCGCACGCGGCCAGCTACGGCTATCTTTCGGGCGTATGCCGAACGCGACGAAGCCGGCGCGCCCCGCGCAATCGATCGCGAGCCGGGCGGCCCACCCTCCGGAAACACTGGAAGGCTGGTACGCGCTGCACCAGATCTTCTCGATCGACCGCGGCGCCATGCGCGCGCTCGACAAGCGCAGCCGCGATGAGCAGCGCGCCGGAATGGCCGCCGCCTTACGTGAGCTCGCCACGCCGGTGGACGGCGGTTGGAGCGCCGCCGCGACGCTGATCGGTTCGAGCGCGGACGTGATGCTGATCCACTTCCGCCCGACGCTCGACGCCATCGGTGAAGCACAGCGCCGCGTGCGTCGCGAGCCGCTGCTCGATGCGCTCCGCCCCGCGTACGCCTTCTTGAGCATCACCGAGGCGGGACTCTACCACATAACCGCGGAGCTGTGCGCCGCGGCCGAAGCGCGTGGCGGCGAGGTGGGGGACGAGGAGTACGCGGCCGCGGTCGCTGGGCGGGCGCAGGCCGAGCGCGAGAGTCCGCATCTGCGTCGTCGTCTTTACCCGCCGCTGCCAGCGGACATGCCGTACGTCTGCTTCTACCCGATGTCGAAGCGCCGCGATGCGGGGCAGAACTGGTATTCGTTGTCGCTCGCCGACCGCAGCCGTCTGATGCACACGCACGGTGCGACCGGGCGTCGTTATGCGGGGAAAGTGGTGCAGGTGATCACCGGCGCGATCGGATTCGACGCGTGGGAATGGGGCGTCACCCTTTTCGCGCGCGACCCGCTCGACCTCAAGAAGCTGGTGACGGACATGCGCTTCGACGAGGTGAGCGCGAAGTACGCCGA
>JALZIF010000233.1 GCA_030860435.1 Gemmatimonadota bacterium
GGCCGGCATCGGTCTAGGAATATATGCCGCCGCGCGACAACTTCACCGAAAGGTTCGCTGCGCGACCTCCGCCCACGCCGTCCCCGCCGATTCTGTGATCGCCCTCCGCCACTCACCAGCCGCGCGCATGCTCGTGGCGCTCGTCGCCGGGCTCGCCGCGGGGACGGCCGTCGCCGTCTGGCCGCATCCTATGGCGCGGACTGTCATCGCGACGATCGAGCCGGTGGGGACGATCTGGGTTAACGGCATCCGAATGACGGTGATCCCGCTCGTGGTCGCGCTTCTAGTGACCGGGATCGCGGCGGCAATGGACGTGCGCGCTGTCGGGCGGCTGGGCGGCCGGGCGCTGCTACTCTTCGTGGCCGCGCTCAGTGGCGCTGCTCTGCTCTCCGGCCTCATCGCTCCGCCGCTCATGGCCGGCCTCGCCGTCGACCCGGCGGCGGTCGCTTCGCTGCGGGCGAGCGCGGCTGCTTCAGCAGGCGGTACGGTGCAGGTGGTGCGAACGATGCCCACCTTCGGCGAGTGGCTGGTGACCACGATTCCGACGAACCCTGTGCGCGCGGCGGCGGACGGGGCGATGCTTCCACTGGTCGTCTTCGCGGTGGCGCTCGGGATAGCGATCACCCGTATATCCGCGGAGCGGCGTGAGGCGGTAATAGGGCTGTTTCGCGCTGTCGGCGACGCCATGCTCGTGATCGTCGGGTGGCTCATCGTAGTTGCTCCGGCCGGCGTCTTCGCGCTCAGCGCGGCGCTGGCGATGCGAATGGGGCTCGGCGCCGCTGGCGCGCTCGCCTATTACGTGGCGTTGATGGCGGGGCTTTGCACAGCCATTGCGGTGGCTTTGTATCCGGTTGCGACGGTGCTGGGACGCGTGCCGCTGGTATGGTTTGCGCGCGCTACACTGCCGGCACAGGCGGTGGCGCTCAGCAGTCGCTCTTCCCTCGCTGCCTTACCAGCGCTGATCGACGGAGCGCGGACGCGGCTGGCGCTGCCACAGGCCGTGGTCGGTTTCGTGCTGCCGCTCGCTGTTTCCGTCCTCCGGCTCAACACACCGGTCACTTGGGCCGTCGGGCTTCCATTCCTGGCGCGGCTCTACGGCGTCGAGCTGGAGCCGGCGCAGATCGTGCCGCTCATGGTCACCTCCGTGCTCGTCAGCTTCAGCGTGCCCGGCATTCCGAGCGCGGGACTCTTCCTCCTCGCCCCGGGACTCGCCGCGGTGGGGATTCCGGTAGAAGGCGTCGGCATCCTGATCGCGGTTGACGCTATACCGGACATGTTCAAGACCATGCTGAACGTCACCGGCCATATGACCGCCGCCACGGTGCTCGCCCGCTCGGAGCCTGCGGTTGTCGGGCAGAGCGCGGTGGAATCGTAGTGAGGCTACAGGCGGGCACAGGATAGCGATACGCGTCACGCGGTCGTCAGATGCGGTCCCGGGAGGGTAAAACGGAACAGGAACCTACGACGAAGGGTCATCGGATGCTTCGGATGGAATGGATCACCCGGATGGGTCAACAGCAAGGACGAGATCCAAGGCGACTCTCGAATGAGCAGCAGATTCGCTTCATCCGGTCATCCAAAGCATCCGGTTGAACCACTGTGGTCGCGTGACGGGCGGGGGCGATGCGCGTCAGGTCGCGCCTGACGGGAGCGGGAGGGCGCCGGGGTCCAGAGCCGTCGGCTCGAGCGCGAACACGGAGCCGAAAGCCCGTGTCACAGCCTCCTCTGCCTCCGGCATCGCGACCGCGTGCCCGAGCTCGCGCGCCATAGACGTCATGACCACCCCGTCGATGCCACAGGGGTTGATAAGCCCGAAGTAGTCGAGGTCCGTGATCACGTTAAGGGCGAAGCCGTGCCACGTTACCCAGTCGCGGGCGTGGACGCCGATCGATGCGATCTTTCGCGGCGCCACCCCCGCCCGCTCGGGCACCCACACCCCGGTGTATCCCTCGCTCCGCTCCCCCGGTATCCCGAACCACGCGAGCGCGCCGATCAGCGCGGCCTCGATCTGACGAAGGTACCAGTGGAGGTCCTGCTTGTGTCGCTTGAGGTCGATGATCGGGTACCCGACGAGCTGTCCCGGCCCGTGGAAGGTGACGTCCCCGCCGCGCTCCACCTCGTACAGCTCCACGCCTCTCGCCCGAAGCAGCTCCGGTGACGAAATAAGATTGCGCGCCTTGGCCGTCCGCCCGAGCGTCACCACCGGCGGGTGCTCGACCAGCAGCAGGAGGTCCTGCGCGATCTCTCCCGTTATCCGCGACCGCGCGAGCGTCCGCTGCAGCTCCAGCGCCTCCGCGTACGGCACGACGCCCAAGGACGCGATAAGGAGCTGGGGGCGTGACGGGCCGTCGTCAGGCAACCGAGGGCGAGTCATATGACCGGCGCGGGACGTTGCCCCTCATGCATGAATCATCTTCCCCAACGAGTCCAGCGCCGCTTCCGCGACCGCCTCGGAGAGGGTCGGATGGGCGTGGATGGCGAGGTCGATCTCCTCGACGGTGAGCTCATTCTCGCGCGCGAGCGCAAGCTCGTGGATCATCTCCGTGGCGTGTGCGCCGATGATGTGTGCGCCCAAGATCTCACCGTACTTCGCATCACGAATGATCTTGACGAAACCCTCCGTCTCCCCCGAGGTGCGCGCGCGGCCGTTCGCGGAGAAGGGAAACTTTCCAACCTTGTACTCCAGTTTTCGCTCCTTGCATTGTCCCTCGGTCAGGCCGATCGACGCGACCTCCGGGTGACAGTAGGTCGCGTTCGGGATGTTCGCGTAGTTCACCGGGTGTGCGTTCTGTCCGGCGAGCATTTCGGCGAGGACCTGCCCTTCGCGCGAGCCCTTGTGGGCGAGCATTGGCGGCCCGGCGACGTCGCCGATGGCGTAGACGCCCTTCGCGGTCGTCTCCATCCGTTCGTTGATCCTGACGAAGCCGCGGTCGGTGAGCTGGACGCCCGCCTCCTCGAGACCAAGCCCGTCGATGTTCGGGGCGCGCCCGGCTGCGACGAGCACCATGTCGACGGTAAGTTCCCGCGGCTCTTTGGCCCCGGCACCGCCTGGCGACGATGAATCTCCGATCGTGACGGTCAGCGCGACCGAGCTCTTGCCCACCTTGGCGTTCCCGATCTTCGCGCCAGTCAGGAGCTCGATCTTCCGCTTCTTGAAGCTCTTCGCCAGCTCTGTCCCGATATCCGAGTCTTCCAGCGGGAGGAGCGTCGGTAGAACCTCGATGAGCGTGACCTGCGTGCCAAAGGCGTTGAAGACATCGGCAAACTCGCACCCAACCGCGCCGCCGCCGATGATCGCCATCGTCTTCGGCGCGGTCGCGAGAACGAGCGCCTCATCGGACGAGACGACGGTAGTCTTATTCAGCTCCAGGCCGATCTGCGGCAGTCCCTTCACACGCGAACCGGTCGCGATGACCACCCCTTTCTTCGCCTCGTGCCGCGCCTCCTTTCCGTCCTCCGACTTCACGGTGACGGCGTCTCGTCCCACGAGCCGGCCAGTCCCGCGGATCCACGTGACCTTGTTCTTCTTGAAGAGGAATTCGACACCCTTGGAGTTCTGCCCGCTCACGGCGCGCGACCGCTTCACCGCGACGCCGTAGTCAAGCTTCACCTCTCCGACGGTGACGCCGAAGTCCTGTGCGTGTCTCACCTTGCTCGCTAGCGCAGCCGACTCCAGCAACGCCTTGGCGGGGATGCATCCCCACAGAACGCAGGTCCCGCCGAGGCCCTCACGCTCGACAACGGCAGTCGAAAGCCCGAGCTGAGCGCAGCGGATCGCGCCCACGTAACCTGCGGGTCCGCCGCCAAGGAAGATCACGTCGTACTGTGCCATGTGCCGTCTGGTGAGAAGGGTGCGGGGCCGTGGGAAGAGGGCCGTGGGAAGAGGGAAGAGGGAAGAGGGAAGAGGGAAGAGGAAAGCCGAGAGTCAACTCCACCTCCGGCATTCCCATTTCCCATTTCCCCTGGCTCAGTACACCAGCATCAACGGATTCTCGATCATTCGCCGCAGCGTCTGGAGGAAGCGCGCGCCGGCCGCGCCGTCGACCACGCGGTGGTCGCAGCTCATCGTGACGCGCATTCGTTTCCGGGCGATGGGCTCGCCGTCTTTCACTACCAGCTTGTCCTGCGCTGCCCCGATCGCGAGTATGCCAGCCTCAGGCGGGTTGATGATCGCTGTGAACTCGTCGATTCCGTACATCCCGAGGTTCGAGACGGAAAAGGTCGACCCGGTGAACTCGTCCGGCTTCAGCTTGCGTTCGCGCGCGCGCGTCGCCAACTCTCGCGCCTCACGCGAGATCTCGCTGAGCCGCTTGCGATCGGCATCGAAGATGACGGGCACAATAAGGCCGTCATCGGTGGCGACCGCCATGCCGAGGTGGACGCGGCTCCATTGGCGGATCTTGTCGCCAAGCCAGTGTGCGTTCACCTCGGGGTGCAGCGCGAGCGCGGTCGCGACCGCCTTGAGTACGATGTCGTTGACCGAGACCTTGAACTCCTCTCCCATCTCCGCCATCGCGGCTCGCATGTCGGTCACTCGCTCGAGATCCAGCTCGATGGTGAGATAGAACGTCGGGATCGGGCCGATCGACTCGACCAGACGGCGGGCGATCGTCTTCCGGATCTGCGTGAGGGCTACGTCCTCGAAGTCGCCCCGCTGCGTGGATGCAACCGCTGCCGTCGTGGGAGCACGGCCGCCTGGTGCCGCGCCAGCCTGCGCAGCGGCCTCGATATCGCGCTTGACGATTCGCCCCCCCGGACCGCTCCCGCGAAGCTGCTCGAGGTCCAGCCCGCGCTCGGACGCGAGCCGGCGCGCGAGCGGGGACGAGCGTAGCCGCCCGCCATCCTCGGCATTCAGAGGCTGCTCGGTCGGTGGCTGCCGATCCGTCGGGGCGCGGTGACGTGGCGCGGCGTTTCCCAGCCGGCCGGCTGACGCATGGACGGCGGGGGCAGCGGCAACCTTTTCCTGGGGCGGGGTGGAGGCGTCCCCTTGCGACTCCGCCGACGTTCGCGGAATCGGGGTGGTGCCCGCCGTGTCGCGTCCTTCCGCAGCGACCTGTTCGGCCGGCGGGACTTCGCTTGGGGGCGCAGTAGAAGGATGCTGCGCGGCCGCCGCTGGGTTGCCACCTTTTCCTTGGGGGGGGGCCCCCGCGCCGGCCGCGGTGCCACCGACGAGCTCGTCGATGTTCTCGTCAGGCGCCGCGATCACCGCTAACAGGGTCCCCACCGGGGTGGTGTCCCCCTCGGCAGCGAGCCGCTTGCGCAGCACGCCCTCGCCACGCGCCACAAGCTCCATCACCGCCTTGTCGGTCTCCACTTCCGCGAGGGTATCCCCGGTCTTCACCGGATCACCCTCGTTCTTCAGCCATTTGACCAACCGCCCCTCCTCCATCGTCGGGGACAGCGCCTCCATCACCACCTTAGTTGCCATGAGGGATCAGTCTCTATTGGATGTACAGCACCTGCTTCACCGCCGCGATCGCTTTGCGCGCGTCAGGCTTGGCGGCTTTCTCGAGCGCCTTCGCGTACGGCATCGGGACGTCCGCCTGATGGACGCGTAGAACGGGCGCGTCGAGATCGTCGAAGCATTCGCGCTGTACGTAGTCCACCACCTGCGCGCCGACGCCACAGACCTCCCACCCCTCCTCGACGACGACGGCGCGGTTGGTCTTTCTGACAGACTCGACTATCGCGTCCACATCGATCGGGCGGACGGTGCGAAGGTCCACGACGTCCACGCCTATCCCCTCCTTCGCGAGCTGATCGGCCGCCTGAAGCGCGACCAGGACCATCTTACCGTGGGTGACTATCGTCGCGTGGTCCCCTTCGCGCTTCAGCTCCGCTTTTCCGATCGGTACGAGGTAGTCTTCGTCAGGCACCTCGCCCTTCGTGTTGTAGAGCATTTCTCCCTCGAGCACGCACACCGGATTGTCGTCGCGGATCGCGGACTTGAGGAGCCCCTTCGCGTCGTACGGCGTCCCGGGAGTGACGACCTTCAACCCAGGGATATGCGCCAGCCACGACTCCCACGCTTGCGAGTGCTGCGCCGAAAGCTGGAGCGCGGCGCCGTTAGGCCCGCGGAAGACCATCGGCATCGGGAATTGCCCGCCCGACATGTACAGCATCTTCGCTGCCGCGTTCACCACCTGGTCGAGCGCGAGAAGGGCGAAGTTCCAGGTCATGAACTCTATCACCGGCCGGAGCCCGACCATCGCCGCGCCGACGCCCACTCCCGCGAACCCGAGCTCCGTGATCGGCGTGTCCACGACGCGCATCTCTCCGAACTCCTGCAAGAGGCCCTTGGAGACCTTGTACGCACCCTGGTAAACGGCCACCTCCTCCCCCATCAGGAATACGCGGTCGTCGCGCTGCATCTCTTCGCGCAGCGCATGGTTCAGGGCATCGCGGTATGTGATGACTGGCATCTGTCGCTCGATTAACGGGTCGTCGTTGTCCCCGTGTCCGTGTCGCTCGTCGTATCCACCAGCACGTCCTCGTAGAGCGACTCGAGTGGCGGCTCTGGGCTGTTGTCGGCGAAAGTCCAGGAGTCCTCCACGATCGCCTTTACCTCCGCGTCGAGCGCCGCCATTTCCTCGTCCGACCACTCGCCCTCCTGCTCCATCCACGTCCGCAGGACCATGATAGGGTCGCGCTTCTTGTGCTCCTCGAGTTCCTCGCGGGTACGGTACGTGCCGCTCACTGCGTCCGACATCGAGTGGCCCATGAAGCGGTAAGTGCGCATCTCGAGGAGGGTCGGAATGCTCTCGCGGCGCGCGCGCTCGATCGCGCGTGTCGTCGCTTCGCGAACGACGCGCACGTCCTGGCCATCCACTACCTCGTTCGGCATGTCGTACGAACAGGCGCGTTCGGCGATGTCGTTGATCGCCGATGCGCGCTCGAGCGCCGTGCCCATACCATACCGGTTGTTCTCGATCACGTAGATGACGGGGAGCTTCCAGAGCGCGGCCATGTTCAGCGCCTCGTGAAACGCCCCGTTGTTCACAGCCGCCTCGCCGAAGAAGCAGAGGCAAACCTGATCTCCGCCACGGTACTTGATCGCGAATCCCACCCCGGTGGCGAGCGGAAGGTGGGCGCCGACGATCCCGTGCCCCCCGAGAAAGTTGAGCGAACGGTCGAACAGATGCATCGAGCCGCCCTTTCCCTTCGAGCACCCGTCGACGCGGCCGAACAGCTCCGCCATCACCGCGCGTGCCGTCATCCCGCGCGCCAACGCCTGCGCGTGGTCGCGGTAGCTCGTGACAACGTAGTCATCTTCTCGCAGCACCGAGATCGCCCCGGTTCCGACCGCCTCCTGGCCGATGTAGAGGTGGCAGAAACCGCCGATCTTCCCGAGCGCGTACGCCTCGGCGGTCTTCTCCTCGAACCGCCGCTGCAGGAGCATCGATCGGAGCAGGTCGCGGTTCAGGTCGGCGCCGCCTGCTTCCGCGCTCGCGCGAGCGCCGTTGGGGCTCGGCTCTGCAGTCGTATCAGTCTTCTTTCTGGCCACGTCACACCCCCGCGGCCTGCACCTGCTCCCACGCGTGGTAGCTCGAGCGCACGAGCGGGCCGCTCTCGACATGCCGGAATCCCATCGCCATCCCCTCCACTCGCAGCATCCGGAACTCGTCAGGCGTGACGTAGCGGTCGAGGGGGATGTGGCTGCTGGATGGGCGCAGATACTGCCCGAGGGTAAGGATGTCGACCTCGACGTCGCGCAGCTCACGCATGGTGGCCAGAACCTCCTCGTTCGTCTCCCCCATCCCGAGGATGAGTCCGGTCTTGGTGGGGATGTGCGGTGCGGCCCGCTTGACGAAGCGGAAGATGTCGCGCACGCGATGGTATCGGCCGCCGGGTCGGCACCGCTTGTACAGGCGCGGGACTGTCTCGGTGTTGTGGTTATAGATATCGGGTCCGGCCTCGAGGACCGAGAAAATGCTGTCCTCGTTCCCTTGAAAGTCCGGAACGAGCACCTCGACGGAGCAGCCGGGGAGGCGCTGTTTGACCTGCCGGATCGTCTCGGCGAAGATGGACGCCCCGAAGTCCGGGAGGTCGTCGCGATCCACCGAGGTGATCACGGCGTGCTGCAGCCCCATCTCGGCGATGGCCTGCGCGACCCGCGCCGGCTCGTCGACGTCGTACTTCGGCGGCCGGCCATGGGCGACCGCGCAGTATGCGCAGTTTCGCGTGCACACGTCGCCCAGAATCATGAACGTCGCCGTGCCGTGCTCCCAGCACTCGCCGACGTTCGGGCAGTGCGCCTCCTCGCACACCGTGTGTAGATCCAGCTCGCGCATGAGGTGCTTCAGCCGAACGTAGTTCGACCCGCCAGGGGCCTTCACCTTGAGCCACGGTGGCTTACGGTCTGGGAGCGGCGCCGCGCGGTGTCGTCCCATTATCTGATACAGGGTTTCCCCCATCGATTCCCCCCCCCTGGTATCGTCTCCCCCGCCCGGGCACCCGTCGCTCACCTTGGCTGGCGGCGCGTGGTGACAAAAGTATCCGGGGGCGGAGGGGAAAGGTAGCATTCAACACTCGGCAGCCCCTCGGAATCTCTCGATCGAGAACGCCCCTAACTCGTGTGCCGGGGCCCCTCCGGTTGCCAGTGCGGCGATGCAGTCTCCGGTGAGTGGCGCGAGCAGAATCCCGTTCCGCGAGTGACCGCACGCGTAGAGCAGGGTAGGGACGTCCGGGTCGGGCCCGATGATCGGGAGCAGATCCGGGGTGACGGGTCGGAGGCCGCTCCACGCTCCGCGCGGCGCTGCGGTGGCAAGGGAGGGGCAGATCTCTGTCGCGGCGCGCAGGATCTCGGCGATCCCGTCCGCGGTCGTTCCAACCTCGAATCCCACGGGCTCCATTGTGGTACCAGCGATCGTCCCGCCCGCGCGCGGAACGATGTAGCCCGCCCGCCCATACGTCACGCGCGACACCGGCGCGGTAGAGAGAGAGATCATCTGACCCCGGAGCGGCGACACCGGGAGGGAGCGCGGCGCGCCCGCGATCTCTGCGGCCCAAGCGCCGGTCGCCAGTACGAGCACATCCCCTTCGTGTCGGGTACCGTCTGCAGCGCGGAGCCACGGGCGCCGGTCACGTACGGAGATCTCGATTACGGCCCGCCGGACGACGCGCGCACGCCGGTCGCTTTCTACCCGCGCCTCCAACGCGTCAACGAGCGCGACGTTGTCCACCGCGCCGTCGTCGGGGTGGAAGATGGCGCCGGAGGCTCGCGAGAGCGCCGGCTCTAGCTCACCGAGAGCGCGCGCATCGAGCCAGACGGATGGTGCGAGCACCTCGCTCCGACGCCGTTCTGCATCGCGCTCGGAAATTGCAAGCTCGAGGATTCCGTTCCGGAGTAGCGGGACGCGAACACCCGTCGCCTCCTCGAGCGCCGCCAGCCATCCCGGGTACCGGCCGCGCGCGGCGAAGGCGAATTGCGCGGCTGGGCCGCGGGCGCGCTCGACGCTTGGGGCGAGCATCCCCGCCGCAGCGGGGGACGCCTCGCCGGGTCGGCGGTCGGAGAAGAGGGTGACGCGTGCGCCGCGTTCGATTAGGGCCGCCGCACACGAAAGGCCGATCAACCCGCCGCCGGCGATCAGAACCCCGCCGGACGACGACGATCTGGTCAAGCGCTTCGCCGCGTGAAACCGGCCGCGGCGCTCTCACGTAGAGAAGGCAGCACTGAAACGGAGACCATGTCCATGCTTCGCACGATCTTCGCCGTCGGCGCCATGACCCTCGCCGGTCTCTTCGTCCTGCGGCTCATCTTCGGTATCTTCGGCGGCCTCTTCGGGCTGCTGTTCGCGCTGCTCGGCCTCGCGATCAAGATCGCGATTGTTGGCCTGGTAGTGTACTTCATCCTCAAGCTGGTGAGCCCTGACACCGCACGCAGGATCCGAGAGCGGTGGTCGGGTCCGAGCGCGTAACCGCGAGGTCGGCGGCCCGAAGCTCCTACCCCGGTGCCGCTGGCGCGCGCTTCACGTCCCCCTCTCCCCGCGCCTCTTCCAGTCCCTCGACTACCGCCCACGCGAGGAGCGGCACCATCAGCTCGTGGTGGCCGGTGATCTCGTAGCCCGCTCCGCCGTGTAGCGTCGGGCGCTCGACGACATTCATCCGCGGCCGGTAATGGCGGATCATGTCCAGGTCGCACGAGGTGAAACCGGTGGGCACGCCGCCGTGAAGGTTGCGGGCGATCGTAAGAGCCTTGAGGAACACCTCCGGCATTATCACCGCGCTCCCGAGGTTGAGGACCACGCCCCCCCCGTGCAGCGCCGGTAGCGAGCCAGCCAGGCGGCGAAAGTCGCGATGGCTCGTGTCGCCGATCGCGGCGCCGTCGGCCGTCGGGTGCTGATGGATGATCTCGGCGCCTAGTGCGGCGTGGACCGTAACCGGGATTTCCAGACGGCGCGCGCCAAGCAGGAGCGAGAGCTCCGGGTGCGCGAGCGCGATTCCGTCGAGCGCGCGTGCCAGCGACTCGCCCATCCCGAGCCGCTCGCGCATCCCACGAGTGAGCGCCTCATTCATCTCGCGTCCCGTCTCTTCGGCCATTCCGAATGTACCGTCGCGGAGCCCCGCGACGACATCCTCGGAGGTGCCGCCCCAGCGTGCGACTTCGTAATCGTGGATCGCTGCGGAACCGTTCATCGCCAGGTGCGTAATGATCTCGCGGCGCATGAGGTCGAGGAGGAGCGGCGCGAGCCCTGTCTTCACTACGTGGCCGCCGAGCATGACGACGACCGCGCGCCGCGCGCGGGCGGCATTGACAATGGCATCGACGACGCGGCGGAAGTCGCGCGCGACGAGTACGTCAGGCAGCGCGCGCAGAAACGCGCCGAAGGAGCGCTCCTGGGGGGGGGGGG
>JALZIF010000026.1 GCA_030860435.1 Gemmatimonadota bacterium
ATGACGTTCGTCTGCTGGAAATCAGGGTGGTCGGCGTAAAAAATGAGCGGCTTGCGCTCGAAGGTGTGGCCGAGCGCACGCGCGTGCCGCGCGTACCATCGCTCGGCCATGCGCGCCGCATCCGCCACCGCGAGCGACTCCGCCGGGTAGAAGTGGATGTCGAAGTGCTCGGTGCGCATCACGCGGAAATCGAAAGTCTCCCACTGCACCTTGTTGCGGCCGAAGTACTGCGCCTCGGCGGCGGCCGCCCAGCCGGTTAGCGCGAGCGCGAGCCATGGCGCAGTGTGCCAGGCTCGCCGCGCCATGTGATAGCTCGTCATGTCGTTACGATCCGGTGTTGAAGTTCGTGACGTGGCGCGATCGATCCGCCGCGCAGCGCCATCGCCTGCTCAGGCATACACCGTACCGCGCCCCCGGTTGAGCACGGCTGCTTGGACCTACCGCCACCGCGCCAGCTCCGCTTCCGCGGCGATGTAGCCGAACGCCGCCCACTGGCGGCTGGCGGTGATTTCGCGGAAAATGCGCATCGCTTCGTCGCGGCGGCCGTTGTAGAGGTGCCAGTTACCCGCCCCGTAGCCGACGGTCACATCGTCGAGCGCCTGTTCGGCGGCGTTGCGCCGAAGCAGGAGGGAGTCGGCGTGAAGCTCGCCCTTGTACATGAGCAGGAGTCGATGGTAGCTGCCATTCTCGATGACGTCCATGTCGCGGTGGATCGGGGCGAGAACCGCGCTCGCCTCCCGCTCGCGTCCGAGCCGGCGGAGCGCCATGTAGAGCCAGTGCGATGTCGCGACCTGCATGTCGGGGTTCCTCGAGACCGACATACCCTCGCGCCAAGCGGGTAGTGCGCGGTCGAAGTCGCCCTTCAGATAGTGCGCGAGCGCAAGATGGTACCAGATGTTCGATTGAAGTGTGCTCGTCGGAATGTTGCGCGCGTTAGGCTGGCCGTCGGGCTCGATCTCGTCGGGTTTCCCGGCGATGAGGCTTGCCGCACGGTCGAAGTCGGCGATCGCGCGGTCGAGCTGTCGCGTGCTGATGTACCTGTGGCCCCGATGGCGGTAGAGCCGCGCGTCGTCCGGATGCCGGGCGATCGCAGCGGCGTAGATGGCGATCGCATCGCGGTATCGCCCGAGGTATGCTGTCCGGCGTCCGAGCCAGATCGCGGCATCGGCGCTTCCGGGGCGGGCGTCGTACGCGGCCTTCGCGTCGGCCAGGTTGCGCTCGGCGCGCTCGAGTGCGTCACCAACGAGTGGAACCGGATAGAGCAGTTGGCCGGTGAGCGACATTGCCTCCGCGCCCGGTGGGAGCGTGGGGCCAGCCGGCAACTCCGCTTGTCGCGCGGTCGGCCCGGCGCAAGCGATGGTGCAGAGCGCGCTTCCCACCAGCAGCCAAGATCGCATGTTCGTCCCTCGTTCGTGGGTGATCGGGTGGCGATTATTGCGACCGTTGGACGCGTGGCCAACGGTGCGCTCGGCTCGTACGTTGTTGTGGCCGACGACGTGCTACCGTCCCAGTTGTGTGTCACCCGCAACGTTTCAGCCACGGAGAACCCTCGTGAAGTGGCCGCTCGTGCACCGCTCAATCCCCTTCGCGCTGCTGGCCGTGCTGCTCAGCGCCTCTGCCTCCGCCAGCGCAGCCGCGCAGCATGCGTTCGCGACGGGTGCCGATTACGACCCGGCCGTCCCGACGCCGCGCACGGTCCTCGGCTACGAGATCGGTGAGCGATTCACGCCGCACCACCTCCTGATACGGTACGTCGAGCGACTCGCCGCCGCGAGCCCGCGTCTTCGCGTGGACACGGTGGCAAGGACGTTCGAGGGGCGCGAGCTGTTGCTCGTTGCCGTGACGGGGAGCGCGAACCGAGCGCGCCTCGACCAAATTCGCGCCGACGCCGCCCGCCTCGCCGACGCGCGCGGAGTGAGCGCGGGCGCGCGTGGCGAGTTGGCGCGCACCACGCCGGGAATCGTGTGGCTGGGGTACACGGTGCACGGTGGAGAGGCGTCGGGGACCGAGGCGGCGATCGGGCTCCTGTACCAGCTCGCGGCGGGGCGGGACGCCGAGACGCGCATGATTCTCGATAGCCTGATCGTGTTGATCGATCCGGTGCAGAATCCCGATGGCCACGAGAGGCATGTGCAGGACGTGACGCGTGCGCGCGGGGACCAGGGCGTACCCGTGACGCCGGGAGCCTGGATCCATCAGGGAGCGTGGCCGGGGCCGCGCACCAGCCACTACTACTTCGACCTCAACCGCGACTGGTTCATCCACTCCCACCCCGAGACGCGCGGACGCGTCACAACTTTCTTGACGTGGTGGCCGCACGTCGCCGTGGACCTCCACGAAATGGGGTCCAACTCTACGTACTTCTTCGCTCCGCCGATGGAGCCGGTGAACAAGAACGTCCACCAGCACACCTACAAGTGGTGGGACATTATCGCCACCGGCATCGGCTCGGCGTTCGACGCTCACGGCTGGTCGTTCTTCCGCCGCGAAGGATACGATGAGTTTTACCCCGGGTACGGCGTGTCGTGGCCGATCCTGAATGGCGCAGTAGGCGCCACCTACGAGCAGGCGTCGAGCGGGGGCGGAGCGATCCGGCGCAGCGACGGCACGGTGCTTACGCTGCACGATGCTGCTTCGCACCACTACACCGCCGCGTGGGCGACGCTGGTCACGACGGCGCGGCGGAAGACCGAGCGCGTGCAGGACTACGTCGAAACCCGCCTCGAGCCATACGCTGCGGCCGACCGCGGTGGTTTGCGGGCCGTGGTGATCGAGCGCGACGGGCAAGGGCGCGCCGATTCTCTGGCACACCGCCTGATGCAGAACGGAATTTCCGTCCAACGGCTGCGCGCCGGCACCACGCTCCGCGGCGCTACCGCGTATGGCGGATCGGCCGGAACAGCCCAGGTCCCGGCGGGGGCGTACGTCGTGGACCTGGCGCAGCCGCAGGGGCGGCTGGCGCGCGCGCTCCTCGAGCCGGAGGCCCAACTCGACTCGAGTTTCATCGCGGTAGAGCTGGAGTCGCGGCGCACAGGCCAGCCAGGCCGCTTTTACGATATGACGGCTTGGTCCCTTCCGTACGCCTTCCGGGTTCGCGCTTGGGGAGCGAGCGGCGCCGTGGCGGGAACTGACCAGGTAGACACGACCGAGCTCGCTCCCGCGCCTGACGCGCCGTCTCGCGGGGCCTACGGCTACGCCTTCGAGGCGGGGAGCGAGGCGTCGGTTCGTCTCCTTTCGGCATTGCTGGCGGACAGCGCGCGCGTGTGGTACGCACCGCGCTCGTTCCGCAGCGGCGACTACCGGTTCCCGCGCGGCGCATTCATCGTGCGCACCGCCGCGAACGACACGAGTATTCACGCAGTCGTCCGGCAGCAGGCGGCGGCGGCCGGAGCCCGCGTCGCGGGGCTCGCATCCGCGATGGTTAGCGAGGGGACGGACCTCGGCAGCAACTCGGTGTTCGCTGTACGACCGCCCCGCGTGGCGCTCCTCGGCGGCGCGCCTGTCTCAGGCAACTCGTTCGGGTTCGCCTGGTACGCCTTCGACCAGCGCATGCGCTACCCCGTGACGGCGTTCGATGCCTCCTCTGTCACCGGGCCGGCGCTGGACGACTTCAACGTCCTTGTCGTTCCATCGGTCTCCGCGGCCGCCCTCGAGCGGGTGCTCGGTGACACTGGGCGCGACCGGGTGACGGGG
>JALZIF010000041.1 GCA_030860435.1 Gemmatimonadota bacterium
GGATGGATGCGTTCCCCCCGACCGGCTCCCCGCCTACGTGCACGGCGTGCGGGCGGCGCTCGCTGGCCATGGGATCCGTGGCGTGATCTTCGGGCACGCCGGCGACGCCAACGTGCACGTCAATCCACTCGTGGACGTGCGCCGCTCGGATTGGCGTCACCGCGTCCAGTCCGTGCTCGACGAGGTCGCCGCACTCACAGCCTCGCTCGGCGGTACGCTCGCCGGGGAGCACGGCGACGGGCGCCTCCGCGCGCCGCTGCTGGAACGCGTGTGGCCGGCGGCGACGGTGGCCGCGTTCGCCGCGGTGAAGCAGTGCTTCGACCCGGACGGCATCCTCAACCCCGGCGTGAAGGTCCCACTCCCTGGTCAGGCGGCGCTCGAGCAGATCCGGTACGACCCCGCGCTCCCTCCGCTTCCCGAGCCAGCGCGAGCCGCGCTCGCCGCGATCGAGGCGGAGCGCGGATACGCCCGATTCCGCCTCGCCCTCTTGGAGAGCGCAGGCTAGCGGCATACCTTCCGCGACTCCGAGCTCGCCGCCGACTCCACCAACCTCCGATGCCCCCGGTCTACCTCTACGAGCCCACGCTCACTCTCGTCGCGCGCCCGCACTTCAGCGAGCCAGCGCACCTCCCGGTACAATGGTTGGGGGAGAGCACAGACGGCGAGCGGCTGGCGGAGTTCGCGGGGCGGCTCTGTTACATGAGCCAGCACAATCCGGCGAAGCGGGCCACGCGCGAATACCTCGAGAACATCAAGCGGCAGGGTCACGGAAGCGTGCTGGAGCACGCGAACTATTCGGTGCTGGTCGAGGGGGTGAGCCGTTCGCTAACCCACGAGCTCGTTCGACACAGAGCCGGCTTCGGATTCTCGCAGCTCAGCCAACGTTACGTCGACGAATCGGAGGCGAGCTACGTCGTCCCGCCGGCGGTGATCGGCGATGCTGGGCTCGAGGAGGCGTGGCGGCGCCAGATGGAGGAGGCGCAGCGCGTCTACGTGGCGCTCGTAGAGCAACTCATGGCGCGCTACGGCTGGGTGCCCGACAAGGTGCACCGGCGGAAGATGGCGCGCGAGGCGGCGCGCAGCGTTCTCCCGAACGCGACCGAGACCAAGATCGTCGTCACCGGAAACGCCCGCGCCTGGCGGACGATGCTCGAGCTGCGCGCGAGCGAGGCCGCCGAGCTGGAGATCCGTCGCTTCGGCGTCGCATGCCTGCGGCTCCTCTCCGCCGAGGCGCCCGCTTTTTTCTCCGACTTCGAGATCTACCCCGCCCCGGATCGGCGCGAGGCGGCGCGGGTGGGCTATCACAAGGTCTGAGTGAGAGGCGATCGGCACGACGCGGTGCCCGCCGAACCGTCGTTGCCTCTCGCGCCCGCGTGTCGTCACCCTGGTGGAGCGAGACCCTCGCGGCCTGACGGCGCTTCGATCTCGGCGTGAAGGATCGATCGCGGCGAGCCATCTCGCGCGAAGTGGTGTAAAGGTGTTGCGGCTGATGTCGCACATCTTTATCTTGCGCGCGATTCGAAAGTGGCATCGGGTTTGCTTGTCTTTCGCGCGAGAGACGGATCGGGTAGGGACGTGGGGGGATGATCGCTCCGCGAGCAACGCCGTTCGAAACCTCGCGCACCCGGTCGGAGAGCATGACGCGAATCGGATTCGCCTTCAATCTGAAACCTGAGTCGGACGTGGAGCGGCTCCCCCGCGATGGCGAGGCGCCGCGTCCCGACGAAGAGCCTCCCAGTACGCGCCGGGCGATCGCCGCCCGGCTTGCCGCGGCGCCCTCCAACTCGGACGGCGCTGGCGCTCTCCTCTCCGCCACGACGTTCGGTCCCCGCCGGCCGCGGCCGGCCCCGAGCGGCCCGTCCGACCTCGCCGCGCCTGACGACGAATTCGCCGAGTGGGACAGCGAGGAAACCGTCGGGGCCGTGGAACAGGCCCTCGGCGCCGTCGGCGAGGTGATCCGCCTCGAGGCCGGCCCCGCCTTTCCGGAGCGGCTCCGCGCCGAGGGCCCCGATATAGTCTTCAACATCGCCGAGGGCATGGGCACCGCGAACCGCGAGGCGCACGTCCCGGCGATCTGCGAGTTTTTCGGCATCCCCTACTCCGGCAGCGACCCGCTCACCCTCTCGCTCTGCCTCGACAAGTCGCGAACGAAGGAGATCCTGAGCTACCACGGAGTCCCCACCGCACGGTTTGTCGTGGTCGCAAGGAAGGAAGAACTACGGGACGCAAACTGGGAAAAGCGGGCAGGCCGCGCCCGGACGCGAATCTCTAAGCTCGCGTCGCTCCGTTTCCCGCTCTTCGCCAAGCCGCTCCATGAGGGCTCGTCGAAGGGGATAACCGAGCGCAGCCTCGTACGAACGCCGGAGGAGCTGGAGGCGCAGGTCGAGTTTCTCCTCGAGCGGTACGCGCAGCCAGTACTCGTGGAAGAGTTCCTCCCGGGCGCCGAGTTCACGTGCGCCGTGCTCGGCAACGACATCGACGCAAGGGTTCTCCCATTAGTCGGGATGAACTTCGACGCGCTTCCCGAGGGAGCGCTCCCGATATATGGCTTCGAGGCCAAGTGGCTCTGGGACCGTCCGGAGCGGCCACTTGAAATCTTCCATTGTCCTGCGCGGATCGACCGCGTGCTCGAGCGCCGGATCAACGAGGTGGTCCTCTCGGCGTACCGCGCACTCGGATGCCGCGACTGGTCGCGCATCGACGTGCGGCTCGATGCCGCCCGCGTGCCCAACGTGGTCGAGGTGAATCCCCTCCCGGGAATCCTCCCCGATCCCGCGGACAACTCGTGCTTTCCGAAAGCGGCGCGCGCCGCCGGCATGGGCTACGACGAGCTCATTCAGACATGCCTGCGCCACGCCGCGGAGCGGCAGGGGGTGACCCTGCCGCCGGTCGCCGCGTCGGATATTGTCGGCGCGGCCGCGCTGGGCTGACGGCGTGCCGAGCGTTGAAGGTTGAGCGTCGAGGGCGGAGCGGTGATCGCGACGCCCTACGCTCGACACCCAACGCCCGATGCTCCACGCTCGAAGCCCGGCGCCTCGTCACGAGTCGGAGGATGACCCAATGAAGATTGCCTTGTTGTTCGACGGCGCGTCCGCACTCGGCGCGCGAGCCGATGTTCTGATCCTCGAGACGGTCGACGCGGTAGAGCGCGTGCTCGCCGCCGAGGGGAACCAGGTCGTCCGCGTGCCGGTACAGACGGACGGGCGCTGGATCGAGCGCGTCCGGCGCGGAAAGTTCGATCTCGCCTTCAACCTGTGCGAGGGCGTGGACGGCATCGCGGAGCTCGAGCCGTGCGTCGTCGCCGCATTGGAGCTGCTCGACGTCCCCTCCACCGGTGCGTCGAGCTGGACGACGGCGCTCTGCCTCCGGAAGCCGCTCATCAACTCGCTCCTCGAGCGATTGGGCCTCCCCGTCCCTCGCTTCGCCGTCGCCAGACGGGGCGTTCCGCTACCTGCCGTCGGCTTCCCGGCGATCTGCAAGCCACCCGCGGAGGACGCTTCGGTTGGAGTCGAGCAGCGCTCGGTCGTGCGCACCGGCGCGAAGCTCACCGACCGCGTAGGGGCAATGCACGAGCTGTGGGACGAGGTCCTCGTCCAGCGCTTCGTGGACGGTCGCGAGGTGAACGTCGGTATCCTCGGCGACCAGACGCTGCCGATCGCGGAGATCCTCTTCGACGGTATGCCGAAGGGGATGTGGCGCATCGTCAGCTATCGCTCGAAGTGGGAGACGGGGAGCGATGAGGATCGCGGAGCAGTGCCCCGGTGCCCGGCCGAGGTCGAGCCGGCGCTGGCGACGGAGCTCAAGCGAATCGCGCTCGCCGCGTGGAGCGCCGTTGGTGGCACGGGCTATGGCCGCGTGGACTTCCGCATCGACCGCGCTGGCCGCCCATGGCTGCTCGAGGTCAACGCCAACCCAGACATCGCGCCCGATGCCGGCCTGGCGCGGATGGCGCGCGCCGCGGGACTCGACTACGGCGCCCTCATCCGGAGCGTCTGCGAGCGCGCGCTCGCTGGACGCGCCCCCGCAACCACGGACGCGCGCTGGGCTCTCGCGCAGCACCTGTCCGGGGTCACGGTGCCGGGGGATCCGGCGTCGCTCGACCTCTTCGCCCTCGGGGCGCAGTAGCGACGCGTGAAAGCGTCGCTCCGCGTTGGCGAGATGACGGTGGCGCACCGCGGCCGGATCGCGGAGATACTGCGCGCGACGCAAGTCTTTTCGGAAGGGGAGATCGAGGTGGCGCTGGAGCTATTCGACGAGGCGGTCACCTCGCGAGGGAAAGCTGGCGACGCGTCTCCGGGTCGGGGCCAGCCGATGACCCTGCCCCGGGCCCCCGCCCAAGGCGATCCCCTCGATGCTCCGCCGACTACCTCTGATGACTACCGCTTCCTCGGCGCCTTCACCAAAGAAGATGACCTTGTCGGCTATGCGTGCTACGGCCCGACACCGAGCACAGACCGCGCGTTCGATCTGTACTGGATCGCAGTGGAGCCGGAAGTGCACGGAACGGGCGTCGGAACTTTTCTCTTGTCCGAGGTCGAGCGCAGGCTCGAGCAAGAGCACGCCCGCTTGCTGGTGATCGAAACATCATCGCGATCCGAGTACGCCCCGACGCGCGGGTTCTACGAGCATCGGGGATACGCAGTCAGCGCCGCTGTGCGTGACTTCTACGCGCCGGGCGACGATCGGATCATTCTCACGAAGCGTTTCCAATCTGACTCGCCCACCAGGCGGGGAGCGTCATCGCCATGAGTGACTGGCAGAAGGTCTTGCGGGACGGCAGCATCGCCACGTTGGAGCAGCTCGCCGACAAGTTCGGCAGGGACGTTATCGATGTCGACGCGCTCAGCCCCGCCTTCGAGAACTTCCAGATGCGAATCACACCCGAGATCGCCGAGCGGCTGAAGGGCCCCGGCGATCCGCTCTGGGAGCAGTACGTCCCAACGGTCGAAGAGCTCGAGATCCGCGACGGAATGATCGACTCGCTCGATGAGGACGGCGATTCCCCGGTTCCGAACATCACGCACCGCTACCCGGACCGCGCGCTCTTCCTCGTGAGCCCGGTGTGCGCCTCGTACTGCCGCTTCTGCACGCGGCGGCGGAAAGTCGGCGATCCGGAGAAGATACCGCTCAACCAGTACGAGTCGGCTTTCGAGTATATCCGGCAGCACCCGGAGATTCGGGACATCATCATGAGCGGCGGCGATCCGATGATGTTGAGCGACCGCCGGCTCGAGTACCTCTTCCAGAATCTGCGCGCGATCCCACACGTCGAGATCATCCGGATCGGAAGCCGCATCACGGCACATTTACCGGAGCGGATCACGCCCGAGTTCTGCGAGATGGTCCAGAAGTATCATCCGATCTTCATGAACGTGCACTTCAACCACCCGGATGAGCTGACCCCCGCCGCACGCGCCTCGCTCGACCGTCTCTCGAGGGCCGGGATCTCCCTCGGCTGTCAGACGGTGTTGCTGAAGGGGGTGAATGACGACCCAAAGATCATGATGAAGCTGATGCACGAGCTGCTGAAGGCTCGCGTTCGGCCATACTACCTCTTCATGGCGGATCAGGTGGCGGGCGGCGAGCATTTCCGCACGACGGTGCAGAAGGGGCTCGAGATCATCAAGGCGCTGCGCGGCTGGACATCGGGGATGGCCGTGCCGCACTTCGTGATCGACGCGCCGGGCGGCGGCGGAAAAGTGCCGCTCCTGCCGGAGTACGTCGAGGAGATCACGGACGACTCGGTGGTGTTTCGCAATTACGTCGGTGAGCGTTACGAGTACAAGCAGCCGCAGCAGCCCGTGACGGCATCGGGGTGCGGCGGAGAGGGGTCGGCGCCCGACATCGTGCCGATCCAGGTGGCGAAGCGGCCGAGGAAGGCGCGGGGCACGCGGGTGACAGGGAGGAAGTCGGCGGGGGGCTAGACTCGAGAGCGGAACGTTGGAGAGGGGGCCGGCGACGTGCACAGCCGGCTCCTTCTTTCTTTCACACGCGATACTTCGCCTGCGACTGTGTTGCTCGGTGGTTTCGCCCGAACGGCGCCGCGTGTAGTATGGACCCGATGCCCCCTCGTTTCGCCCAACTCGGCGCCGCCGCCCTCCTTGCCCTCCTGGGCTGGATCGACCCCGCGCCCGTCACCGCCCAGGCCTCCTCACCCGAGCGCCTGTTTCGGAGCTGTGCAAGCGCGAGGGCTATTGGGGGTGGCAGCTCGATGTGGAGAACGTGAACCTGCAGGACCGCGACCGGTTCACTGATTGGTACCGGGAGACGGCGGACGCGCTCCGCGCGGCGGGGTGCACGATCTCCGTCGCCGTCGTCCACCGTCTGAGCGACGAGCCCGGGCCCACGGGCTACCATCGTTTCCTCTACCAGAGCTGGCGCGAGGGTCACGACCTGAAGGCACTCGGCGAGATCGGCGACTTCGTGACGGTGATGACCTACGACCAGCACACCCGACGCACACCGCCAGGGCCGACTGCCGGGCTTCCATGGATGCGCGAGGTCGCCGAGTACTTCCTCCGCTATATCCCGCCGAAAAGCTTTCGCTCGGGATCCCGCTGTATGGCAACCATTGGCAGGCCCGATACGACTCGGAGTCGGCGCTCGGCGCGCAGGCGACCTCGCAATCGGTTGGGTGGTTCTGGGGGTCCGGGATCGCTGAGCGGCACAGCGCCGACCTGCGGTGGGATCCCCTGCAAGGAGTCACGTGGACGTACTTCGCAAAGGGCGGGACCTTCGAGTGGCTCTTTCTCGAGGACGTGCGCGCGTTCCGCGTGAAGTACGAGCTGATGACCCAGAAAAAACTCCGTGGCTTCTCGGCGTGGGTACTCGGGCGAGAAGATGAGCGGATCTGGGAGATGCTGGGAGAGAGGCGGGCGCGGCAATAGCGGCCCCTCGAACAATCGGAGGTAAGCATGAGAATAGTGACCTATCTCTGCGCGTTCGGCGTTCTCGGACTGACCGCCGCGTGCGCCGCACGCCAGTCCGCAGATGGCCCGGAGCGCGCCCCCGCACCTCGCCGCGTCGCGCACGAACTGATCACCGCCGGCGAGATCGCGACCGCGCCGCAAGCGGCGAACGCGTACGAGGTTGTTCAAACGCTCCGGCCGTTGTACCTCCACTCGCGGGGCCCAGTCTCGATCCGAAGCTCCGCGGCGGCCTACCCCGTCGTCTATCTGGACAACGTACGGCTGGGCGAACTGGAATCGCTCCGAACGATTCCCAGCGGGAGCATCATCGAGATCCGCTACCTCAGCGCCTCCGACGCGACCACGCGATGGGGGGTCGGACACGCGAGCGGCGCGATCCTCGTCTTGACGCGATAGGCGCTCCGGCCGGCCGCTACCTGTCCGTCAACACCGCCGACGTCAGCGCGGTCCCGACCTGCGGATCGAGCGCGACGACGGTGCGAATGTACGGCGCCGCTCCCGCAAGCGCCGTGACCGTCGCCGTGAGCACAACCGTCTTCGTGCCCGCCGGCGTAAAGCGCACCTGATAGGTGCGCCGCCCGAGCGTGAGGTACGCCGA
>JALZIF010000047.1 GCA_030860435.1 Gemmatimonadota bacterium
CGTAACGGCCGTGTATTTCGAAAGTGGGCGCGAAACGCTCTCCGAGGATATGCGTATAGACCAAACCGCCTTCCATTCGGTACGGGAGTCGCACTGTCGCCCATACTTTTGCTTCCATCTGCAGCGCGTCGGGCAGGAAGCCCTCGCCGTTGATCCCTTCATTCGGGTTCACGAACGGGCCGGCACTGAACCTTGTCGCAGTCGTTCCGTAACCGGTGACCCCAGGCACGTTACCCTTCAGGCGCGCGCCGGTGAGCGATCCTTCGGCCCGCCAGCCTGGCTGAACTGTGCGGAGCATCAGTGTGACTTGGTCGTACCGGCGTCGCGCTTCCGGGATCGCTGTGAGTACGACGTCCGGATCCCACGTGAGCTGCGAGAGATAGTCGCTGCCGTAGCCAAAGAGGGTCGGAGGGATTGTCCGGAGTCGTGCCAGCGCGCGAAGAATGTCCTGGTTCGACGCGTACAACTGCGGGAGCACGAGACGCCGTCCCTTCGCGTCGAGCACCAGCCCTCTCACATAGCGATGGTCCACGTAAACGTTTCGGATCGGCGTATAGTTGCTCGCCAGATTGCGATCCTCGAGCCCGACGATGTCGCCGTTGCGGCGATGGGTGTAGACCATCTCGCCTTTCCACGCGGGGCCGAAACTCTTTTCCAGCGCGAGCACTGCCTGGTCCACGTACGGCTGCTTGTAGCCGTCCACCCGGCCGGCAACGTCGAGGATCATCTCATCGTAGAATGCGGGGAAGCCCGAACCCGGCGAATCACGCTGCGCGGGAGTGAACGTCGCCTTCGCCGTGGGGAGCGGCGGCGCCGAACTGTAGAAACGCTGATTGGAGTAAACGTTGGCGCCCTCGACGCGATCGAAGAAAAGCGAGTACATCCCCTGATGGTACCGTCCCCAGTGCGCCTTCACGGCAAAGGTGTTGCGGCCGGTGACATCCCACGCGATCCCAAACCGAGGATCGATCCCCGTCGCGCGCACTGCCTCGAAGCGACGGCACTCCGCGTCCGGCGCGCAGGTCGGCCTGATGTACCCACGCCAGCGGCCGTAGCGCACTCCCGGTGTGAGAGTGACACGGGATCCTATCGAGAGATAGTCCTGCACGAACAGCGCTTCGCTCGCCACGTCGCTGTCCAGACGGATGTCTCCTCCCCAGTCGCTGCCCACGGTTCGCCACGTCCGCACGTCGTTAGGATCGAAGCCGCTCACCTCGCTGCTGTACGGACGCCAGGTAAGTCCACCGTTACGGGTGCGCTCGTCACTCCAGCGGCCGCGCGACACTTCTCCCCCGATCACCAACTGATGATCGGTCCAGAGATGCCGTCGCGTTCGCCACTCGCCACTCGCGGCGACGTTCGACGGCTCGCGCCGCTCGTCGAAGGTCGCGTTCTGCCATTTCGGTTGTCGCCCGGCCTGAAGCAGCTGCACGCCGGGGACGCCGGGGCCTTCGTAACCCGTTCGCGACTCTCGCGACTTGAATCCGGCAAGGCGAAGGTCGACCTGATTCCTCGAGCTCGCCGAGTTGTTCCAGTACAGCCCGTAGTACGTGATCGGCCGATCGACGCGGAGCGTGGCCGACGCGTCGTCAACACCATTGATACCGGCGTGCTCGATTCCCATGCCCGAGAACCCGGCTAGAAGGTCAACACGTTGGGCGAGCGCAGGGAGCCACGTCACCTTCGCGAGCAGTCGCGCGTCGGCCTGCTCCTCTCGAACGCGCTGAAAGTCGAACGGCGTAGGTGTGACGAGATTCGGCGAGCGCATGCGGCGGTCCACGTATTGTCCCGCGACGAAGTAGAAGAGTCGATCGCGCGCGATCGGGCCGAGCGCCTCAGCGCCGATCTCGCGTCGCCCGGCTTGCTCCACTCCCAGTTCGTTCAGATCAAGGTTGGTTGCGGTCAGCTCCGGCGCTTCATAGTTGGCGCGCACGGCATAGCGCCGCTCGTTCGATCCGGTTCTCGTGACGGCGTTGATGATGCCGCCCTGAAAGTTCCCGTGTTCGGCGCCGGCGCCGAGCCCTCGGATGTCGAGCGATTCGATCCAGTCGACGCTGAGCGAAAGGAAGTCGCCGCCGACGCCCGGATGGTTCATCGAGACACCGTCGAGTTGGTAGTCGTTCGACACACCGGGTACGCCGCCCCAAAGCTGGTCCTTTCTCGCGCCGGGCACGAGCGCGATCAGGCTCGACGCAGTGCGCGCAGTCGGCAGCAGCGCAGTCGCGTGCCGATCCAGTCGCAGCGATAGCTCCGGCGTGGAAGCGTCGATGGATGTCGGCGAAGTCACGATGCGAATCGTCGAGAGCTGTCTGGGTGCTCTCGTCATGGCGACGCTCAGACTGAGCGTCTGCCCTTCAGCGACTCGAATTCCCAAGAGCTCTGCCGAGCGATACCCGATCTTGCGAGCGGTGACGGTATAGACGCCGGGCGAGAGCGTGGTGAGCCGAAAGACGCCCCGCGCATCGGTCACTGCGTCACGCGCGACGGACCGGTCGGCGCGGACTGCGTTTACTGAGACCGCCTCGACGGGAAGACCATCGTCGCCGCGCACGGTCCCGGTGATCGCACTTTGGCCATGCAGCCGTGCTGTGAGCAGTCCCAGCAGGACGAGACCGGTTCTCACGGATTGCGCCTTCATGCGGATACCGCTACCCGCGGCGCGGCCATTGGCATGTTCCGGCTCAACACAGGACTCTGTTATCCGTCTTCCCGGTTGCTCAGGCCGCGCTCCACGCGACTGCGCCACGCACGCGGATGGCGCCGCACATGCGCGCAGGCGATCACGTGCGCTGTCTCATCGAGAACGCGGTAGTAGAGCGCGTAGGGAAAACGGCGGACCAAGGCGCGCCGGGTACCGCGATAGACGTCCGGGAAGCCCTCGGGAAACTGCTCCACGTGCTCGTAGACAGCATGGACCTCGTCTAAGAACTGCGCCCCGAGGCCGGACGATTGAGTCTCATACCACGCGTAGGCGTCCGCCAAGTCCGCCTCGGCAAGCGGACGGACGTTGACGCGCGCCATCTACTTGCGGTGCTTGCCAAAGCGCTCGATG
>JALZIF010000057.1 GCA_030860435.1 Gemmatimonadota bacterium
CGGCCCCCTCGGCCTCCGGCGCCGCGGTCGCCGCCGCCCGCCGACGTTCGACCCGGCGGAGGATCTGGCTGATGCGCGGCTGCGTCACCTTGTAGTCGGCGGCGATGCGCACCTGGGACTCGCCGGCGGCGTGGCGCGCGGCGACCCGGGCGTCGGCGCGGGGTCGGCGCCGGCCGGAACGTCGGTCAACTGCGGTTGCGCGGCGGTGTCCTGGTTCGCGAGCTCCAAGTCGCTCGCCAGCGCCGTGTCCTGACCAAGCGTCAGGTCGTCATCTGCGTCCCGCGCGCACCCCGCGATCAGCGCGAACGACAGCGCGAGCGGAAGGGCCAGAGGACGGATATATTCTCGCATGGGGTCACTCCCGAAAGGGTTTAGTACGTAAGTGTTTGATTTTCCTTCTCATACGCCGCTTCTCCGGCTACCGGTCGGCGTAATCACCGGTAAGAGGCGGCAATCCGCATGCCAGGATTAAGAGCCCTCGGGCCACTCCTGCCGTATTTCCGCCCTTACCGTGGGCGAGTCGCGCTCGGTCTCCTCGCCGTGGTCATCGCCGCCGCGCTCGGCGGCGTCATTCCCTGGCTCCTCCGTGGCGCCATCGACGGCGTGCGGGCCGGGCGGCCTCTTTCGCAAGCCTGGCTGACCGGCGGCGCCATTCTCGCCGTCGCGCTCGCCAGCGGCGTCGCCCGGTACGGCATGCGTGAGATGCTGAACGGGGTTAGCCGCTGGATCGAGTACGATCTGCGGAACGATCTGTTCGGCCATCTGGAGACGCTCGACGCGTCGTACTTTGCACAGATGCGGACCGGTGATCTCATGGCCCGCATGACGAACGATCTCTCCGCCGTCCGGATGGCCGCGGGCCCGGCGTACATGTATCTCACCAACACGGTTTTCGGCGGGATCTTCGCGCTGGTGTTCATGCTCGGCATCAGCGTACGCCTAACGGTCCTCGCGCTCCTCCCTATGATACTCCTCCCGCTGCTGATGGTTCGCGTCGGGACGGAGCTGCATCGGCGGTTCGAAGCCGTGCAGGAGCACTTTTCGACGCTCACCACGCGCGTGCAGGAGAACATTTCCGGAGTCCGCGTAGTCCGCGCTTACCGGCAGGAGCAGGCGGAGATCGACCGCTTCGCCGGGCTCAGCGAGGAGTACGCTCGCAGGAACATTCGCCTCGTCAAGCTCTGGGGCCTCATGAATCCGGGATTCGGCCTGCTTGCAGGGCTGGCCGCCGCTATCGTGCTCGGCTACGGCGGCGTGCTAGCCCTCCGTGGCGAGATGAGCATCGGGTCGCTCGTGGCGTTCGGGCTCTACCTCGCAATGCTCACCTGGCCGATGATCGCGCTCGGTTGGGTGATCAACCTCTTCCAGCGCGCCGCCGCGTCAATGGCTCGGCTCAACGAAATCTTCGACGCGCGCCCTGCCGTTCAGTCGCCGCCGTCACCCCGCACGCTCCCTCCGGCGACGGCGGGGCGCGCCATCGAATTCCGGCATGTCGGCTTTCACTATGCGGTTCGTGACGGTGATCACCCTCGTTGGGTGCTGCGTAACGTGTCGTTCCGCGTCGCCGCGGGCGGAACGCTGGGAGTGGTCGGCGCCACCGGGAGCGGCAAGAGCGCGCTGATCGACCTCATTCCGCGGCTCCACGATCCGCAGGAAGGGGAAATATTGATCGACGGCGTGCCGATCCGCGAGCTGTCGCTCGCGGCGCTCCGTACCGAGATCGGCGCTGTCCCGCAGGAGAGCTTTCTTTTCAGCGACACCATCGCGGCCAACCTGGCCTACGGCTCGGACGACGAGCGGGATGGCACATGGGCGTCGCGCGTCGCACAACTCGATGACACGATCGCGGGTTTCCCCGGCGGCTACGACACGATGCTGGGGGAACGGGGTATCAACCTGTCTGGCGGGCAGAAGCAGCGATTGGCGCTCGCGCGAGCGCTGGCGCGGCGGCCGCACATCGTGCTCCTTGACGATGCGCTCTCGGCGGTGGACGCGCACACGGAGGCCGAGATTCTGCGCGGGCTGCGCGAGGCGCTAGGCGGACGCACCGCCGTGATCGCGTCGCATCGCATCAGTGCGATCCGTGACGCGACGTGGATCGTCGTTCTGGACGAGGGACGGATCGTGGAGCAGGGACGGCACGAAGGGCTGCTCGCAGCCGGGGGGCGGTACTGGGCCCTGCTCAACCGGCAACTCCTTGTCGAGTCGATCGAGACCGACGAAGAATTGGCATCTATTCATGGCGCGGAGTAGAATATCCGAATGACCCAGGTGTCATACGAGGTCTCGTCGCTCCAGTCGCGCCTCGCCGCCCTGGAGGAGAAGACAGTTGAGCAGGCGCGCCTCATCGCGGACCTCCGCAACGAGGGGGCTCTCAAGACTCAGTTCCTCTCCAACATCTCGCACGATCTGCGAACGCCCCTTACGGCGATCATCACGCACGCCGAAATGTTGCGCGACGGCATCTTAGGAGAGTTGAACGGACGCCAGCAGGAGAGCATGCGCGGGATAATCAGCGGGGGCCGCGAGCTCCTCGACATGGTCGGGGAGATTTTGACGTACGCGCGCGCCGCGGCGGACCAGATCACGCTGTCTCCGAGCCAATTCGCCATCGACGCTGTGATCGAGCGGGTCGCGGCGGTGAGCCGTCCGCTCGCGGACCGGAAGGGCCACAGCGTGATTCTGGATGTCGAGCCCGCTCTGCCCGAGCTGTACGCGGACCGTGAGAAGGTGGCGCACGTCATCGGAAACCTGCTCAGCAACGCCATCGATTTCACGCCGCTCGGGGGTCGCGTCTGGATCACGGCGCGCTCGGCCGCGGGCGAGGGGGGCATGGCGCTACTGGTCGAGGTGGGGGACACCGGGATCGGCATCGCGCCGGAGCACCACGAGCTGATCTTCCGAGAGTTCGCGCAGGTTGACGCGACCACGTCGCGGCAGCACCACGGTACCGGGCTGGGCCTCGCGATTGCGCGAAAGTTCGTCGAGCTCCACGAGGGACGTATCTGGCTCGAGAGCGCGGTCGGCGAGGGGACCCGTTTCTACTTCACGGTTCCGATCCGGGCGCCGGAGTGCCCCGTCTAAGTTCCACACGTCCGCTCTCGCGTGCCCCCTCCCGCCCATATTCTCCTCGTCGAAGACAGCACGCTCGTCGCCGCCGCGCTGCGAATTCTCCTCGAGGACGCCGGGCACCGCGTCACCGCCGTAGGGACCGTGAACGAGGCGATGGCATGCCTCGGCGCCGACCCCCCAGACGTCATGCTGCTCGACCTCTCCCTCCCTGACGGCGACGGTCTCTCCGTTCTCGCCCGAGCGGCGGGTAGCCCCGCCCCGCCACGAGTCACGGTCGCCATCACCGGCCACGACGACCCCGCCATCCGCGACCGCTGCCTTCGGGCCGGCTGCCGCGACGTCCTTGTCAAGCCGATAGCGGCGGCACAGCTCCCAGGACAGATCAGGAGTTGGTTGGAAGGCGGTGAGTCGCGCTCGATGGCCAAGCACGAAGTGTGATCTCCAACTCGGTGGTCGGCCCCGCTCTCGTCCTCAAATTCGATCCCGGATGAACCCCGGCGTGAGCGCCTGCAGGTACGAGGCGAGGATCGTGAAATAGTTCGTCAGGAGGAGGACGCCGACGGCGATCAGGATCACTCCGCCGACGCGGTTCACCCAGACGAGGTGGCGGTGGAAGCGGGTGAAGGTGGTGAGGAAACGGTCGATCGCGAGGGAGGCCGTCAAGAACGGGATCGCGAGGCCGAGCGAGTAGGCGAAGAGCAGGAGAAGTCCTTGGCCGAGGTCCGCCTGACTAGATGTGTAGATGAGGATCGAGCCGAGGATCGGACCGATGCACGGCGTCCAGCCGGCACCGAATGCCACGCCGACGAGCGCTGTGCCGAGGTAGCCTACCGGTTTGTTCGCGATGTGTACACGGCGCTCGCGCGCGAAAGCCCGTATGTTGAACGCGCCGAGTAAGTAGAGGCCGAAGACTATGATCAGCACCCCGCCGACGCGGCTGATCCAATCCCGGTAGGCGAGTAGCGCTCTTCCCATCACCGTCGCCGTAGCGCCGAAGAGGAGGAAGATCAGCGTGAAGCCGCCGATGAAGAGGAGCGAGTGTACAAACGTGCTTCGTCGTCCGACCTGGACTTCATCGACGCTCATCCCCGTGATGAAGGTGATGTAGCTCGGGATGAGCGGCAGCACACAGGGGGAGAGAAAGCTGAGAAGCCCTGCGCTGAACGAGACGAGTAGCTCGACCGTGGCGGTGCCTTCCATGGAATCTCCGAGGGCCGAGCGACGCCGCTATAGGCGCATGGGGCGGCTGCTCCGCTGGTACTACGCGATCAAATACTGGGCGTTTCGCCGCGAGCGGCGACCGCGCGACGACCGGCGCGGCCTCGTCATGCTGCAGATCGACGCGTTAGCGTACGCCGACCTCCGACGGGCCCTCAAGCTAGGGTATTGTCCGACTATTGCCCGCCTGCTTCGGGAGGAGGGATACGCTCTCCGCCGCTGGTTCTGCGGGCTCCCCTCCGCGACACCGTACTGCCAGGCTGGAATCTTTCATGGCGAGAACGGGGGGATCCCGGCGTTTCGCTTCTACGACAAGGAGGCGCGGCGCGTCATCACCTGCAACGCGCCCCATGGAGTGCAATATATCCGGGACCGGATCACCGCGCCCGGCGCGCTGGCGGGTGGATCCAGCTACGTCAACCTCCTCGACGGCGACGCCCAAACCGTCGCCTTCACGGTCGCTACGCGCGAGCGCACCTCGGCCTACCAGCGGCTGGGCGGAACGCGCATGGCGCTGCTGATCCTGCTGCACCCGGTCCGGGTCGCCCGGATGGTGTTCCAGTCGGCGGGCGAATGGGTGCGCGAGGAATGGGAGCGCGCTGCCGGGGAGCTCGCGGGGCGCACGACACACTCCGAGGGAATCTTCCCCTTCGTCCGCATCCTCAGCAACGTCGTCGTTCGCGAGCTCCAGACAATGGCGATCCTGCTCGACGTCTACCTTGGCGTGCCTGTCATCTACAGCACTTTCATGCAGTACGACGAGCTCGCGCACCATTTCGGCCCATCGAGCCGTCCCGCGCTAGGCGACCTTCGCCGCACCGATGCCCGAATCCGGGAGATTCGTCGAATGCTACACGCGGTAAGCTCCCGCCCGTACGACCTCGTGATCCTCTCCGACCACGGGATGACTCCCTCCGACAGCTACCGCGTCCGATTCGGCCAGTCGCTCGGCGCGACGGTGGCGAGCATCATGGAGGATGCCCCGCTAGACCGGGACCAGTCGGCGACGCAGGTGCTCGCCAGCTTCGCCGAAGGGAGCGAGTACGCGGACATGGTGCCACAGATCGCGGAGACAGTGGCACAAGCCTCGCGGCACCGCCATCGCCGCTTTCGCCGCACGATGCGCCGCGCGCGCGACTGGCTTCGCAGCCGCTACGGTCTGCGCGAGATCATCTTTCCCGAGAAGTACCACGTGAACGCGCAACACGATGTGGTCGTAACGTACAGCTCGTGCCTTGCGCTCGTGTACTTCGCCGACGTGCCCACTCAGCTTTCGCTCGACGACATCACGGCGGACGCTCGGCGCACCCATCTGTACGCTTCGTTACTCGCGCATCCCGGTATCGGGCTCATCGCGACGCGTGCTGGATGCGGCGTGCACATAGAGAGCCGCGAGGGTCGCACCGCGATCTTCGGCGAGAGAGTGGAGGTGCTCGACCGGATCAATCCTCTCGAGGCGTACGGGAGCGAGGCGTACGTCGCTCGCGCCGTTCACGATCTGGTATCTCAGCCCAACGCGGGCGACCTCGTGCTCTTCGGCGCGTATGACGGCTACGATATCGTCTCCTTCGACGACCAGGTCGGCGCCCACGGTTCGGCCGGGGGCGACCAGGTTTACCCGTTTCTGATCACGCCGCCGACGCTCGACGTGCGGGACGAGCGGCTAGAGGACGCGCGCGACATTCATAGGGCAGTCATGTCGCGGTACGCCGTGGCGACCGGCGAAGACCGGGCGAGCTGACGCCGCATCATCGCGCCGACGCGCCGCCCGTTCGCGCACCGCCACCCTGGCAGCTCGCGCAGATACCGTAGATGACGAGCCGGTGCCGCTGGCGTAGGAAACCCTGGGCGTCAGCGAGCAGCGTAGTCATGCGCTCCAGCCGCTCGTCTCGGAACTCGGTAACGCTTCCGCAAACGGTGCACATGAGATGCTCGTGCTGTGGCTCGTCGCGGGCGGGCTCGTAGCGCTTGAACCCCTCACCGAAGTCCCGCTCGACGACGAGCCCGCTACCGAGCAAAACTTGGAGCGTGCGGTAGATGGTCGCGGTCCCGACCATCACCCCGCGCACGGCGAGGTCGCGGTCGATGTCATCGACGGAGAGGTGCTGGTCGCTCTCGAGCATCACCTCCGCGATGGCCAGCCGCTGGGCAGTGATGGGGAGGCTGTGTTCGCGGAGGTAGGCGCGAAACGCCTCCATCACGTCGCGGTGGTCCACGGGCTATCCGAGATGGCAGCGCGAACCTCAACCCCCGACAGACGCTCGGGCTCGGCGTCTCCGCCCGCTCGCCTGTGCACGCCGCGGACGACGCTTCCGACGGCTTCGAGCGTCGCGTCGGCCTCGGCGGTGACGTCCACCTCCCACTTGCCTCGGTCCGGTCCCTTCCGAGTCCATCGGTAAGCAGCCCGATAGACGACCAGGCGTTCCGCGAGCGCGCGGCCCATCGGCGATTCTCGCTTACCGGGCGCGGCATCCCCGACCGCCACTGGCAGCTCGGCCTGCTGATGCTCTTCCTCTGAAATCGCGGCGACGACGGCGATTCCCGTTTCGCGCCCGCCCTGGCGGAGCGGTGAAAAGAGATGGAGCTCTGTGATTCGCTCCGCGGCGACGTGCTGGGCGATCGCTCGAAGAAAGCGTTCCCGCGCGTCGAGTGTCGCGCTCACACGCGGGCCGGTGTGCCTGCGGTCGACGGGTCCGCCGCCCGCCGGCGCGCGTCGAGCTCGCGTTCCACGTAGAGCCGCAGTATGTGCAAGAAATCCTGCGCGTTCGTAACGACCGCGAATGCCTGGTGCGTGCCGCGGTCCTTGAGTTTGCTGACGACGAACTCAGACGAGTCCACGCAGATGGTGGGCAGCTCGCGCAGCGAACCGTCCGCCTCGGTCACGAATGCCGGGAGCATGTTCCCTGTCGCGATCGCGTGCAACGCGGTTGCGATGAGGATCGCCATCGTGGCGCGCACGGTGTGGCGCTTCATCGCGTCCTGCGCCACAACCGCGTCGGTGTAGACGCCGGGCAGTGGGCCGTCGTCGCGGATGGATCCGCACAGGACATATGGTACGCCATGCGTCACCAGTGCGTGCATGATGCCGTCGGTGATGATTTCCCGCTCCACCGCCGCCTTGATCGATCCCGCGGCGCGGACCTTGTTGATCGCGCGCATGTGCAGCCCGTGCCCGCCCGCTGCCGCCTCGCCCGCACCGGTCACCCCCAGGCTGGTGCCGAACACCGAGGCCTCGATGTCGTGCACCGCCACTGCGTTCCCGGCGAGGAATGCGCCGACAAACCCATTCGCGACGAACCACGTCATGTCGGCGCGGGCGCGCGAGTGAACGAGCGCCGGCCCCGCGACCCACACGGGGTAACCGCCCCGGTCACGCTCCTCGATTAGCAACCGCGCCATCAGCGAGTAATCGATCGGCTTCTCGCGCGAGACCTCGCTCGTCATGAACTTGAATCCGGCCTCCGCGATGTCGACGTGGAAGGCCAATGTGTGGACGAAGATCCCCTCGGACCCGTCCTCGGCGTACCCGACCGCGACCGGCTCGCCCTCCCGAACCCGCCGCGGCTCGCGAACCCAGAGCCCTCCCTCCGCATCGAGCACGAGGGCGGCGTCCATCCGCGGCTCGAACGGCATCCGCCACGTCCCGTCGATGCGGACGTATGTCGGAAGGTTCGTCGTGGAGAAGAACCCTTCCGGGAGTACGCCGTCCGCGGGCGCGGGCAGGAAGCGGGCGTCGGTCGCTTGCGCGAACCGTGGGGCGCCGAAGTCAGGATGGGAGAACGTACTCACAGGCGAAAGATGACTCCGCGAGGGTGAAAGGATCAAGCGCGGCACGGCCTGCGTGAAGCCTACAGCAATGCCACCGGATCGCGGTCGAGCGCGATTCTGAGCCCGTGCTTGCCAGGGACCTCGAATCGCTCGACGAAGTAGCGCGCAACGCGCGTGAGGGGCGCGGCCTGCTCGGCCTTGAGCAGCAGGTGCCAACGCCACCGGCGCTGGATCCGCTCGATGGGGCACGGCGCGGGGCCCACGAGCGTCACGCGACGCGCCTCCGGCGTGGCGAGTAGCTGCCGCAGCCAGTCGGCGGCGCTCAAGGCGAAGTTAGCGACCGGTTCCTCATCGAGCCCGCTGAACACAACGTTGGCGAGCCGGATGCACGGCGGGTACGCGGGCTCGCTCCGCCCCGGCAATTCCACGGCGACGAATCCCGCATAGTCATGTGAAAGAGCACACCGCACGGCGTGGTGCCCGGGAAGGCGCGTTTGGATGATGACCTCGCCACCCTTCGCGCCGCGGCCGGCGCGACCCGCCACCTGGCTCAGGAGCTGAAAGCTGCGCTCAGACGCACGGAAGTCGGGCAGATTCATCCCCACATCGGCGTCGATGACCCCCACGAGCGTCACATTTGGGAAGTCGAGCCCCTTGGCGATCATCTGCGTGCCGAGGAGCACGTCCACCTCGAAGCGGCCGACGCGGTCCAGGATCTCTGCGTGCGCCCACCTTCCGCTCGTGGTGTCGATATCCATTCGCGCGATCCGGGCCGACGGGTATCGCTCGCCGATCAGTCGCTCCACCTGTTGTGTGCCGAGCCCGCGCTGCCGCAGCGCAGGGCCGCCGCAGCGTACGCAAGTCGGCGAGGGCTGGTCCTCGTGCAGGCAATAGTGACAGACGAGGCGCTCCGGCGCTCGGTGGTATGTGAGCGAGATGCTGCAGTTGGGACAATTGCGCACCTCCCCGCACTCACCACATTGCACGAAGGATGCGTAGCCGCGACGGTTGAGCAACAGAATGCTCTGCTCGCCGAGTAGAAGCCGCGCCCCCAGCGCGTCCGCGAGCCGGTCGCTTATGACGCGCCGGAAAGGATCGGCGGCGGTAGCACCCCCCCGCTGCGCCTCGGCGCGCGCGACGGCGCGCAGGTCCACCACTTCCACGTCAGGGAGCCGCCCCGCGCCCGCACGCTCCGGGAGCGCCAGCAGCGTGTACTTTCCCTGCTCGGCGTTGGTCCAACTCTCGAGGCTCGGCGTGGCACTCCCGAGCACCACTACTGCCCCCGCCCCTCGCGCGCGAATCACCGCCACCTCGCGCGCGTGGTAGCGCGGCGTTTCGCCGTTTTTGTAGCTTCCCTCGTGCTCCTCATCGACGACGATCGCGCCGATCCCGGTAAGCGGTGCGAAGATCGCCGATCGCGCCCCGACGGCAATACGCTTCTCCCCGCGCTGCAGCGCGAGCCACTCGTCGTACCGCTCGCCCTCGCCGAGCGAGGAATGGAGCACCGCGACGCTGTCGCCGAAGACGCTGCGGAAGCGATCGACCGTCTGAGGCGTAAGCGCGATCTCGGGTACGAGAACGATCGCGCCCTGCCCTCGCCTCTGAACCACCTCGCGCAGCAGCTCGATGTAGACGAGCGTCTTTCCGCTTCCGGTCACACCGTGGAGGAGGAAAACACGACCTGGCTCGGCGGCGATGAGCGCGTCGATCGCCGCGCGCTGAGCCAGCGTGGGCTCGTGGACCGCGGACGGGCCGGCCAGCCGCGTCGCGAACGGGTCTCGCCTGACGACTTCCTCCACCACTTCCACCAGCTCGTGCTCGACCAGCGCCCGCAGCACCGACGGCGAACACCCCAGACGGCGGACGAGATGCGTCACCGGACTTCGGCCACCGAGCGACTCCAGCAACTCGTACAGCTCACGCTGCCGATTCGCGCGACCGAACGCCCGGTCTCGCTCCTGGAGCGACGGCAGCTCGCGCCGAAGCACCGCCACGCGCTGCGACTTGCGCGACGGGTGGGGCGCGCGCGCGCCGGTGAGGGCGGCGGGGAGCGCGGATCGGAGGACAACTCCGAGCGGGACGACGTAGTAGTCGGCGATCCAGCGACAGAGAGTGAGCATCTCGGCCGAGAGTACCGGCCCGGCGTCGGGAGCCTCGAGGACAGCCCGGACGCGCATGGCGGCAGGCGGCGCGGCGGGGCCGAGGCAGATGCCGATCTCCCGCTTCGCGCGGAACGGGACGACGACGCGAGATCCGGCAGCAACGCGCGCGGCCACCTCCCCGTCGACCGCATAGGTGAAGCTTTGGAAGAGCGGAAGCGGGAGCGCGACCTCGACGTAGTGTGGGGGTGGCGCGGTCACCTACCGGAAGAAGAGCCGCGCGATCTGCTGCGCGCCGCGTCCGCTCCCTACGAACTGCGAGCTGGTGTTCGCGAGTATCGCGACGACCACGCGCTCGGCGGGGTAGAGGATAAGATGAGCGTTCGCCCCCACCGAGCTCCCGCCGTGGCTGAGCGTGCGCCGACCGGCGCTGTCGGATCCCTCCGACCAGCCGATTGCGTATCCCGTCTCCTTCCCATCGGACGTGCGCTGCGAGGTAAAGAGCAGCCGTAGCGTCTCGGCCTTCAGGAAGCCTGGCTGGAGCAGGGCAGAACCGAACCGCACGAGGTCCTCGGTGGTGGAGAGGAACCCTCCCCCTGCCCATTTGTAGCTATTGTCCACGTACGGGGCGTTCAACACGGTTCCGTTCGCAGCGCGCACGTAATAGCGAGCGCGGTGCTCTATCAGGCTGTCCGCGTGCTCGGCGATCGTCATCCGCATGCCGAGCGGCGCGAATATCTTCGTCCGCATGTATGGGAGAAAGTCTTCGCCCGCTGCACCTTCGACCACCGCGCTCAGCAAGTTGAAGCCGTGGCTCGAGTACGAGAACCGAGTGCCGGGGCGAAAGACGAGCGTGTCATCCCTGAACATCCCCAGACCATCAGTGACGGTAGGATACGCCCGCATGCTCATGAACTCATCACCCTTGTAGTGCCGGATCCCGGCGAGATGCCCGGCTAGCTGGCGCGTCGTGACCGGATAGCGCTTCTCGGGGAATGACGGCACGTAGCGCTGTACCGGCAAGTCTAGGTCGAGCCTTTCTCGCTCGACGAGCAGAGCGACAGCGACCGCCGCGAGAGGCTTCGAGACGCTTCCGATACGGATGCGGGTGCTCGGCGTCACCGGCACGCCGCTCTCGACATCCGCGAGGCCGAACCCCTCCGACCACACCACCCGACCGTCCACCGCGACCGCAACGGATAGGCCGGGCACTCGCCCCGCCGCCATGCTGTCGCGAATGATGGCGCGGGCCCTCATCACCGCATCGGCGTAGCCGGCCGCTGGCGTAGCGGCGCGGGCGGGAGCGCCTGCCTGCGCGATCAGCGGCGCAGACGCAGTGGCCGCGGCAGCGAGGGAGAGCGTGGCAGTGAGCAAGGCGGCACTGTTCATCAGAAGAGCTCCGTCGAAGTTGTCAGGCGCGCACCACACCGAGGCCCGGCGTCGCGGGAATGGCGATCACCCCCCCATCGATCGACGGGCCGCGGAACGGGTCGTGGGCGAGGAGAGCCGCGCCGTCGAGGTCCGCGTAGTCGAGCAAAGGCGCGAGGTGCGCGGCGGCGGCAATGCCGAGACTGCTCTCGATCATACACCCCATCATCACCAGTAGCCCATGCGCTCGCGCGGCAGCGATCATTCGCATCGCTTCGCGCAGGCCGCCGCATTTGGAGAGCTTGATATTGACCCCATCCACCACGCCGGCCAACCGCGGGATGTCCGAGGCAACGAGGCACGACTCGTCGGCGATCACTGGAAGCGGGGAGCGATCGCGAACGAAGCGCAGCCCTTGCAGGTCGTGCGGCGGGAGCGGTTGCTCGACAAGCTCCACGTCGAGCTCGGCTAGCAGCTCGATCATGTCCAGGGCGCGTTTCGCCGTCCATGCGGCGTTCGCGTCGACGCGAAGCAGCTTTGCCGGGGCGGCATCGCGAACCGTGCGAATGATCTCCTCGTCGCAGTCGGTGCCGAGCTTCACCTTGAGAATGGGGTAGCCCTCCGCCTCGATGCACTTCCCGCGCACCTCCGTCTCACTCCCGATGCCGATCGTGAAGCTCGAGCGTGGCGCGCGCGCCGGGTCGAGCCCCCACATCTTGTAGAGCGGAACGCCGAGCCGCTTGGCGGCCAGGTCGTGGAGCGCCGCGCTCACGGCCGCCTTTGCCGCCCCGTTCCACCGTAGCGCGCGATTCATCTCGCTTTCGATCGTTTCCAGCGCCCACAAGTCCGCCCGTTCCAGGACCGGCGCGAAGAGCCCCAGCGCGGCGACGACCGAGTCGGCAGTTTCGCCGTAGAATCGGCTCGGGTCCGCCTCCCCCCACCCTTCCGCGCCGTCGTCGCCGGTGATGCGCACCCAGACCACGCGCCACTCGCTGGCACCCCCGCGTGCGATGGTGAAAGGGTGCCTCGTGCGCAACGTCAGAATCTCGTGCGCGAGTCTCATGACCGGGTCGTCGGGGTAATGCCAAATCGGCGGGCCAGGCGGGCGGCGCGGTGCTCGCCGCTCGAGCCGCTCCGCCCCAGGTACCCGATGAGCGCGTCGGCGAGCTCGGTCCCCCTCTGATACCGGTCTGCGGGGTGCTTGGCGAGGCAGCGCATCACGATCTGGCCGAGCTCCGGCGGCGTTCGTGTGTCCACTGTCTCCGGCGACGCCGGCTGCTCGTGCACATGCTTGTAGCCAATGGAATACGAGTCGGCGCCGTCGAAGGGTGGGAAGCCAAGAAGCATCTCATACAGCATCACGCCGACGGCGTACAGATCGCTCCGGCCGTCGACAAGTTTCCCCATCGCCTGCTCCGGCGACATGTAGTGCGGGGTCCCCATCGCGCGTCCGGTCGCCGTCAGGCGACTGTGAAAGCGGGCCGTCGCAATCCCGAAGTCGGTTATTATCGCGTTTCCGTCCTCGTCAAAGAGGACGTTGTCGGGCTTCACGTCGCGGTGTACGACGCCGCGGCGGTGTGCGTAATCGAGCGCGGTGGCGACCTGCGCGGTGATGGCGGCGCTACGCTCCGGCCCGACCGACCGCTCGCGCACGATCTGATCGGCGAGGGAGCCGCCGGCGAGGTACGGCATCACCGTCCACACGCACTCGTCCGCCTCACCGTAGTCGATGATCGCGCAGATGAACGGATGGACGAGCTGCGACGCCGCCTCCGCCTCACGCCGAAAGCGTTCGCGCATCTCCGCCTCGCGAGCGAGATGCGCGAGCAGCACCTTGATCACGAGTGGACGGCCGAGCACGGAATGCGTCGCCGCGTAGACGTGCGCCATCCCACCGGTGCCGAGTCGGCGGTGGATGCGGTAGCGGGCGCCGGTCGCCCTGCGGAGCATGTCCAGCTCTCCGTCGGGCTTCGCCGCCGGCGCGTCAGGAAGCTCGGGAAGCTCGAAGCCGCACCGGAGGCACTTCACGGCAGAGGCCCTGTTCCAGGTGCCACAGTCGGGGCAGAACACCGTCAGACTCCCAGGTCCATGCGGACGAAGTCGTAGGGGGGCCACGGCCCGGTATGCTCGAGCCGCAGTCCGTCATGCCGCCGCGCCTGCGTGGCGACAAGTTCCGCGAAGTCGTCCCAGCGCGCGCGGTCGACCAGGAAAGCGCAGCTCAGGGTCAACTCCGGGTTGAAACGGCGCAGCATCACCGAGGCGGCCGCCTGCCGCCGAAGCGAGCGGAACAACTCCCCGGCGGCGGCGCTGAGGTCCGCTTCCGGGTCCGGGGCTTCCCCCTCCGCTACAACGGCTTGCATGACGTGGACCCTTGCCTCGCAGCGCCCCTCGATGAGGTGCATCCCCTCCGTGAGCGCGATGTAGTGCATCTGCAGCCAGCGAGAGACCTGGTCCACGGACCGGAAGACGACGCCAAACGGCGCCGGAAGAATCGTGTGCTGCGTAAAAACCGCCTCCACCACCCGCTCATAGTT
Source organism: Gemmatimonadota bacterium (assembly GCA_030860435.1). Lineage (GTDB taxonomy): Bacteria > Gemmatimonadota > Gemmatimonadetes > Gemmatimonadales > Gemmatimonadaceae. Next base: position 14,060 of record JALZIF010000057.1, read on the forward strand.
GGCGATCTCGCCCTCGATCTGCCTGACGGGGGCGTACGGCACTTGCCTGACGATAGCCGCTAGATCGCGCACCGGGATCGTAAGCGTTTGTGCCGCCAGCGGCGCGCCGTTGCGCTCGGGCAGCGATGCCACGCCGAACAGCTCGAATCCCATAACCGCCACCGGGTCAGCCCTCCTTCGCGTACGGCCATTTCACGCCCGTGAGGAGTTGGAAGCCGATCGATCGCTCGCGGGACAGCGCGACCAAGAGCGCCGTCTCGCGCTCGACTGCGCCTCGCGCCTCACGCC
>JALZIF010000060.1 GCA_030860435.1 Gemmatimonadota bacterium
GGCTACTATTGGGGGTTGCGGGTTGCGGGTTGCGGGCCAAGCGACTCGCTCACGGCTCCAGCGCCCGCTCGATACGTCCGAGCGCATCCTCCAGATGAATGCGCGTCATCCGGTCTGCGCCGCCGCGCTGCAGCCGCGAGCGGATCTCCCGCTGCAGCAGTCGCAACTGATCGCGAACGAGCGGGCGGATGTCCGACTGCGCGATGTGTAAGTCCGCGTTTAGCGGTGGATCGTCGTTGGAGCTGACACGCAGATTCCCCGACTCCGGCGGCGACCAGTGTTCAGCGGTGGCTTCGTGCAGCAGGTGATGCGCCTGCTCCAGATACGCCCGCTGAAGGTTGCGCCGGTAGGTGTCGATCGGGCGGCTCAGTCGCACCTCGCGCCAGATCATCGCGCGCGCGTCGTCCAGCATCTGCGCGGGGCGGTAGGTGGAGTCGCCGTGGAACGCCTCGTGCTCGATCATTCGTGCTAAACGGGCGTGGTTCAGCAACCGCTGAACCGCAAGCTCCTGGTAGGCCCGGATTCGTTCCACCGCGCCCGCGTGCTCCAGGCGGCGAAGCAAGTCCGCGTTGAGAGCCCAGACAGGCGTCCGCAGGACATGCTCGTCGATGAACTGCATCGCCCTGCGCTGATACTCCGGCGCGATCGGCGTATAAACCGGCCCCGTCTCGCCGTAGCGCTTGTGGTGGGTCCACGAGCCGCCCACGGCCGCGGCGGCGTGCTCGGCGTAGCGATTCCACTGAGTGAGGTTCTGCAGGTAGTACGTCTCGAGCTCGTGGTAATCATCGCCCTCGTTCAGCACCCATCCCATGAGGCTGTCGGTGGCGGCTCTGAGATTCCGCATGCCGTACACCGCGGCCTCCACGGGATCGTCCGAGATTCCCTCGGTCATGCGATACGGATCCCACTCCACGTCCATCCCGAACTGCGCCGACGCGAACCGGAACCACGCGGTGTCGGCCCGCTCGAGGATCCACCGGTTGAGCGTCGGCAGTTCGGCCTCGGGCGTGGTGGCGTCGAGAATCGGCCGGTAGCCCCAGTAGACCGCGAACTTGTCCCACAGCCCAATGCGCCGCTCGGGGGCAACGCCGTCGCCCGGCTGCGCCACGTAGTTGTACCGGGTGCGGCCTACGGAGGACGCCGAGTGACCCATGCGCGCCACGAAGTCGGCATCGCGGATGGAGTCTACGGGAAAGACGAAGTTAGCGCGCTGGTTGTGTGGAAGTCCGACGGAGTGAGCGGTCTCGTGCGAGACCACATAGCGCAGCGCCTCGCCCATATCCTCGGTCGAGAGCTGGCTCGTCTGGAATTTCGGATTCGCCGTGGCCACCTGGGACACGAGCCACCAGCGCAGCCGCTCCATGAGGCCGTGGTACATGTTGGTATGCGCCCGGATCACCTCGCCGGAGCGCGGGTCCACGACGTCGCCCCCCGAGTTCGCCGAGCGAGTTGGCGTCGCGACGTACCGCACCACCGAGTAGCGCGCGTCGAGAAGGCTGAACTCCGGGTCTTCGGCCTCGCTAGGCGCGACACGCACCTGCATGGCGTTCTTGAAGCCAGCCAACTCGAACGCCGCGTTCCACTCGAGGATCCCGGCGGTGAAGTACGGAATCCATTCGGGCGGCGTGGCTGGGTCGATGTACCAGACCCAGGGCTTCACTGGCTCCACGAGCTCCCCGCGCGCGAAGGCGGCGCTGTCTGACGGCTCGAGCCGGAAGCGCCGGATGTAGCGCTCCGGCCGCACGCCCTGCCAGTCGCGCGAGTAGTCGGTGCGGGAGATCGCGCTGTAGCCCACGCGCTCGTCCCAGTAGCGCGGCATCATTGGTTCGTCAGGCAGGAGCACCATCGAGTGATTCACCGCGAATGACACCGCGCCGCCCCGCGCGTTGGACGGCGGCTGGTCGGCGACGTACGTCTGCACGACGCGTATCTCGACGTTGATCGGAAAGCTCCGCACCCATTCCAGCCAGCTTCGCTCGCGGTCATAGCTACGGACGCCGAGCGCCGTGCGCCGGCTCCTCGGCAACGAGAACGCGGGCACGTCACCGAGGTACATGTCGGTGGCGTCGATCACCGATGCGTTCGTGCCCCGAGCTTTGATCGGAAACGACTGCAGGACCGGCGCGAAGTTGGAGTTCTCGACGGCCAGCTCGAGCGACGAGCCCTTGGTCGCGGTGCTCGCGTGCGACGGGGCGCGCAGGTAGACCCGTTCGCCTCGACGCTCCCAGCGTACCACCATGTTCGGCGACATTCGGTCGCCGCCGTCGGCGAGACTCTCCTGCGCACTGGCGTAACGGCTGAGGAGCGCCATGTCGCGCCCAAGCAGCGAGTCGGGGACCTCAAACAGCACCCGCTCGCCCACACCGTGCACGTCGAACAGACCCTTATCCGTCTGTGCGCTCGCCGGCACCACCGCGCGGTAATCCTGCACTTGCGCGCGAGCGACCGCGGGGAGGAGGCCAACCATCGCCACGGCACCGAGCAGCGCGAGCGAGCGAAGAGTAGGACTGCCGCGGCGGGCGACAGCGTCGGATGACGGCGAACGAGGCATGTATGACTCCCGGTGTGTACGGTTGCCGACCGGAAGAAATACGCTGGGCGCGCCGAGGGTGTCAAACCGGCCGCGCGCCCAGTTGGAGCCGCGCCCTACTCCAGCCGATTCAGCTGCACGCCAAGCAGATAGATGCTGTCCCTCTCCTTCGAGTACGACAGCTCTAGCGGAACCAGCCCGCCCAGCTTGAGCTGTCCCTCCGGGGTGAGGTGCGCCGGCACCGCCGTACCGTCTATCGTCACCTGAAACATCTCGCCGTCCCGCCGGATATCGAGCGTGTCATCGCCCACCATTGTCATGCTTCCCAACTGTCCCATCTCGACCGCCGGCGCCCACCTGCCCACGTATTCGCTCCCGGGGCTCGAGCAGGCAGCGGCGGCGACAACGCCGAGCACGCCGAGGATGCGGTATCTCATGGCTCTCCCTGTGTAGGTGTATGATCAGTGCGTCATGCCGAGCGTGATGCGGCGAGAAATCGGCGCGCGCCTACCATGGCGAGGTAGACGGCCGCGCCAGCCGAGAGGTACGTGCCCATCCCGATCGAGATCGCCTTCCACATCTCCGCCCTCGCTTCCCGCGCGATGGCATTCACCACGTCCTGGCCGTTCTGTCCGAATATCCCCGCGGCAGCGCTGTCCTCGGCGGACGGGCCCGCACCGAAGATCTTCAAGGCGACGAACAGCATCAGCAACAGGGGCAGAAGGTTCGCGAGGTGAGCGCGCCGGTCCTTCAACAGCGCGTGAGCGAACGGCCCGGCGATTGCCATCGCCGCGACGAACCCGTAAAGGCCCGTGCTGCCACCAGAGCCCGGCATGCGCTGCATGATCCCGGCGGCTCCGCCCGCATTCACCAGACTCAGGACGTCCCAGAACGTGAAGTTGAGCGTGCCAAGGGGCGAGTCGAGGGAGGCGGCGCTGAGGAAGAACCACCCGATGCACAGCGCAGCGGCGGAAGCCAGTGTCGGCACCCCGAATCGCGCGATCATCGCCAGGGCCAACGCGGATCCTTTCTCCTTCGCCGCCGCGAGCGCCACCTCCGCCTGCTCCTTGGCAAGCTGGCCCTCTGGGACGGCGGTGACCGCTACTATCGCGTCCTGGTCCACCTCCACATCTACCACCATTCCAGTTCTGGGAGCCGTGTCGGACTTCCACGCGCGCTCCAACGTGAACGGGACCTGCGTACCGTCGACTACGAGTAGCCCCGGGCCATTGGTGGTGTCGCGCAGGATCTTGCCTCGGCGGGTCATGGTGTCTCCTGGGGTCGGCGTGGGTCTGTTGGGCGGATTTCCTCTCTCGAACAGCATTGCGCGGATCCGCTCCCAGAACCGTCAAGCCGCACCATCGTGCATGTTGCGGGACGGGCCGGCGGGCAGTAGCGTACGGCGTCGCATTCGCTCGCGCATCCCACCCCCCTGACTGTGGCCGACTCGATGGTGAGGTGAACGTTCCGTGGAGTGCGGCCTACGGGTTCGGCTTCGTCACCGCCGGGACGCTCTGCGCAGCGTCGAACCGTCACGCGCCGCGAGCGCGGCTGCGATGACATGAAGCTCCACCCCATCAGATCCAAAGATTCGCTCGCCTTCGACAACTCCGACGCTCGCTTTCGGGGCCGGGTCGAGAGCGATAATGCGGTGGAGCGCGCGGCCGCGAAGGAGGTTCAGCGGATCTCCGATCTGCAGCGGGTGTTATACGCCGACGCGCGCTACGCGTTGCTCATCGTTCTCCAAGGCCGCGATGCGGCCGGCAAGGACGGCACGATTCGCAAGGTGTTCACCGCGGTGAACCCGCAAGGGTGCAGCGTCTCGAGCTTCAAGGTGCCCACCGAGCTCGAGCAGCGTCACGACTTCCTCTGGCGAGTGCACCAGAAGGTGCCCGCGCGAGGGATGATCGGGATCTTCAACCGGTCGCACTACGAGGACGTGCTGGTGCCACGAGTGCACGGACTCATTTCTAAGAAGACGTGGTCGCAACGTTACCACCAGATCAACGACTTCGAGAGGATGCTCGCGGCGAACGCCGTGATCATCCTGAAGTTCATGCTCCATATCTCCCGCGACGAGCAGAAGCAGCGGTTGGTCGACCGCCTGACCGACAAGACGAAGAACTGGAAGTTCCGCGCCGGCGATCTCGACGACCGCGCGCGGTGGAACGAGTTCACCAGGGCGTACCGCGGCATGCTGAGGCACACGAGCACAAAGTGGGCGCCGTGGTACGTCGTGCCGGCCGATGACAAGGGAGTCCGCGACTTGTTGGTAGCGCGCACGATCGCCGACACGTTGGAAGGGCTCCGCTTGCGCTACCCGCCCGCTGATCCGTCGGTAACGGGGCTCGCAATCGACTGAACGATGAACCGCACCAACGACAGGATCGATGCGTGCAAGCTGGGCGAACTGTTGCCGGTTGACCTGTTACCTATTATCTCTGACCACCCGTTTCATCTTTCCATCAACGTTTGAAGGAGGACGATATGACACGTCTCCTGATCGCGATCATCATCTTAGTGACCGCCTCGTCACCAGTGGCCGCGCAGTGTAGCGACGCGGAAAAGACGAAGTTGCAGGAGCTGGATCGAGCGTGGGGAGACGCATCCACTCGCGGCGACCGAGCGTACCTGCAAACCTTGTTCGCTGACGACTACGTGGCCGCCACGCTCACGAGCACGATTGGCAAGGCGGCGGCTATTGACGACGCACTGCGGACGGCGGAGCGTAACAAGGCCAATCCGCAGAGCGCGCCCAAATTGTCGTATGACAATTACATCATCACGTGCACCCCGAACACGGCGACGCTCACGCATCGGAACGTGGCCACCACGACGGAGGACGGGCGGGAGCAGACGACGTACTCCCGCAGCGTCCACATTCTGGAGAAGCGAGGCGGCCGCTGGCAGGTCGTCGGTAACGCCGGCCACGCTCTCAACGACGCGGCCATGCTGCTCTACATGGAGAACGACTGGAACGAGGCAAGCAAGAAGCGCGACGCCGCGTGGTACGAGCGGCACTACGCCGATGACGCCACGGATATCGTTTCCCGGACGGGCGCGATTCAGAGCAAGGCTGAAGCGATCGCGTCGCTGAAGAGCGACAAGACGGTGGTTGAGTCGCTCGAGCTGTCCGAGACGAGCGTTCGCGTCGAGGGGAACACGGCCGTCGTGACCGGCGTCAACCATGTCAAAGGGCGTGACGAACAAGGACGGCCATTCGATCGGCGCGTGCGCTTCACCGACACGTTCATCAAGCGAGACGGCCGTTGGCAGGTTTGGGCGACGCAGGGCACGGTAATCCCGTAGACGGCGGGACGACACATACTGAACGTCGGCGCGGAGGATTGTGACGGCACAGGAGCCGGCGCCTGTGCGCCCACGCGCGACGGCGGCATGGGTTCTCGGCGCGGCGGGCGTCACGGCGCTCGGAACCGGGCTCGTGCAGGCCGCTGTGCTCGTATGGCGCGCGGAGTTTAGCGGCGACCTCATCTGGCATAGCCGTGACTACCCGTGGATGGCGCCCGCTGCCTATGTCCTCCTCTTTACCTCTCTTGTACCAGCCGTGCTCGGCTGCCTAACGCTGGTTGGACGTGCTCGGCCCGCGACAGACGGGCGGCGAATAACCTCGGCATTCTTCTGCTTTCTTGGCGCATTCGCCCTGCTCTTGCTCTGGCACCGGCTGCATCCACTTGCACAAGTGACGCTAGCAGCCGGCGTCGCCGTACAGGTGAGTCCGTTGCTTGCGCGACGCACGGTGAAGGCGGTGGCGGTCGCCGCCTTCGGTCTGGCGATCGTGGTTGCGGGGCTCGGCCTCGGCGGCCGTGCATGGCGTTCGCTGGCTGAGCGCCGTGCGCTGGCGGCTCTGCCGGCGGCGCCAGACGAAGCGCCGAATATACTGCTAGTCATTCTGGACACCGTGCGTGCTGCGAGCCTGAATCTCTATGGTTACGAGCGACTCACGAGCCCGGCGCTGACTCGGTGGGCTACCGATGGCGTGACGTTCGAGCGAGCCATCAGCAGCTCATCGTGGACCCTCCCTTCGCACGCCACGATGTTCACGGGTCGAGACGCGAGTGAGCTCACGGCAGACTGGCGCGTCCCCCTTGATGCCGCCTTCCCGACAGTCGCCGAACTGTTCCGCGACAACGGTTACGTGACGGCGGCGTTCGTGGCAAACACCTATTACGCCGGTCATGACTCCGGACTCGACCGAGGATTCGTTCGCTACGAGGACTATCGGACGACGCTGGAGCAGGTGATCTGGTCGTCTACGCTCGCGCAAACCAACCTCGGGAGGGCCCTGATCTGGAGTCGCTCCTGGAGTGAGGTGTGGCAAGCACTCAAGAGTTTCGATACTACAACGCCCATCCTGCTCATAGCGCACCGAAAGCGTGGCGCGTCGGTCACCGAGAACTTCCTGGTATGGCAGGCGGGCCAACAGGCTCGTCCTTTCTTCGCCTTCCTCAACTACTTTGACGCTCACGAGAAATACGATCCGCCGCCAAGGTACCGTCAGCTCTTCTCACCCAACCCGGAAAAGAAAGAGCTGTACGAGGGATCGATTCGATACCTGGACGATCAGCTCGAACGTCTCTTCTCTACCCTTCGGCGGCGCGGAGTGCTGGACAATACCGTCGTGGTGGTGACGTCAGACCACGGGGAGCAGTTCAGCGAGCACGGGCTGTGGGGTCACGGGAACGCGCTCTATATGCAGCTCATACACGTGCCACTCGTAGTGCGTTACCCGATAAGCGTGCCGGCCAGTCGACGCGTTAGAGACCCGGTGTCGCTGGGCGACTTACCGGCTACGCTCCTCGACCTTGCACAGCTCGCGTCACCGCGAATGCCGGGACGGTCCCTCGCACGCTTCTGGCAGCCAAGGCCCGCCGTCGCCCACAGTGAGCTCATCGGCTCGTACCTTACGAGCTTCGAAGATGCGTGGCTCGCACGACCTCGCCAGCGCAAGATCCGCTCGTTGGTCACCAAGGACCTACACTGGATTCGCGGGTTCGATGGACGCGAGCAGCTCTACGCGCATTGGCGCGATCCCGAGGAGCGCTACAATCTGGTAACCGATCCATCCGCGAAAGAGCGACTAGACTCACTCAGGACGGCTGACACAACGACGCCGCGGAACTAAGACGAGCGTGCAAACGCAGGCTGGATGGCGGGGGCGGTATCACGAGGAGCTCGCGCGCATCGCGCGCCGCAGACGGCGGTCGCACGCGTACGTGCGAAGGTACGCGTACGGCGCGTGCAGAGCGCCCCACAGCTCGGCGGCCAGGCACGGCAGTGGCATGCGCTCGCGCCGTAGGAACCGGCGCGGGATCCGGCCGAGGAGCCACAACAGCCATCTCATCAGCAGGCCGGCGACCGCCAGCCGGGGCAGGCGGCCGTCGCGGAGGCGCACGAGCAGATAGGTGCCGAATGCCCGGCCGTTGTCGTACATCTGTCGCCGAAGACCGGCCCGCGTCGTGCGATGGAAGTGCCAGACGATCGCCGACGGCTCGTAATGCGCCACGCGCCCAGTAAGCAGGACTCGGTGAAACATGTCGAGATCGCCGCCGCCGCGCGATGGCGTGCCGACGTCGAGCGCGGTGTCGAAGCCGCCCACTTGGTGCAGCACCGCGCGACGCACAGCCATGTTCGCGCCGACCCCGAGGTAATGCGTCGCCAGGAGCTGCGACGGTTCGGCGTTCGATGGCTCCAGATCCCGCGCCGCGAACCCCTTCCCCATTCCACCATAGGCGAGCTCGAACAGCTGCTCCGCCTCAGACTCGAGCGAGCCGGGAGCGACGAATCCTGTCACCAGCCCGACCGCCTCGTTCGCGAATCCTTTCGCCAGCCCGCGCAGCCACTGACGGTCGACGCGCACGTCGTCGTCGGTGAAGGCGATGATGTCGTGGCGCGCTTCGGCGATCCCGCGGTTGCGCGCCCAATCGAGCCCGGGAACTGGCTCGCGGATGTAACGAGCCGGGTATCGCGCGGCGACGTGCGCGGTCCCGTCGGAGGACGGCGCGTTGTCGATCAGCACAATCTCGTATTCCGGATAGTCGAGCTGCAGAACGGCGTCGAGACATCGGGCGAGCGACTGCTGCCGGTCGCGAGTGCAGATCACAATGCTGATGGGCGGGGTGGGGACGGCATCGGGCAGCCGGTCGCGCGCCCGCACGGCACCCCGCGCGAGCGCCGGCGCGACCCCTACCAACCCCCGGCCGAGCGAATCGCCAGGTATCGCTTCGTCATCCGGATCCATCCACATCCACGTGATGGGCACGCCGGCCGCACGGACCAGCACGCGGACCCACGTCGCCTGCGGATCCACGGCGACCGGTCCGATCGGCCCGCACAGCTCGAGCTCGGCAACGGCGATGCGCGGTGCCGCGGAGCCCGCCGCTTCCCGGAACGAGCTCACGGGTTGAAGAGCTGCACGAAGGAGCTCAGGGAGATGGTGCCGGGGACCTCGAGGCGGGGCAGAGCGAGCAGCGCATCGGCAAGGGTCGCCGCACCGTGCCGGCAGGTGAAGCCTGCCACATAGCCGCACGCGCCGGCGAGGTGGCTCACGACCGCGTCTTCCCCGCCCCCCCCCCACGGATAAGCTACGTCCATAGGTGGAAGACCCAAGCGCTCGGCGATAGTGGCGCGCGACCGCGCCAGTTCCTCGACGATCTGGGCTGCCGCACACGACGTCAGGCGCGGATGCGACACGGTGTGCGAGCCGATGTGCACCCCCTCATCGGCGAGCGCTCGCAGCGCCTCCCAGTCGAGCAGCGGCTCATTGCGCCCGTCGGGATCCCAACTGTTGGTCATCCCCACGCGTCCGGTGACGACGAACAGCAGCGCCTGAAAACCGTAGCGTCGCAGGAGCGGCCACGCGGCGGTGCCGAAGTCTTCGTACGCATCGTCGAAGGTGAGCATCACGCGGCGTCCATCGAGGGGCCGTCTGGCCATCACGGCCGCGCGCCACTCAGCAGGCGTGGCAGACCGGTACCCGACATCCCGCAGATAGGCGAGCTGCTCCTCGAATCGGTCCGGGAGTACGGTGTACCGCGCGCGCTCGGGCGCGCCGTTCAGCGCGATGCGGTGATACATCAGGATCGGCAGGCGCGGCGTCGTGACGGGCGCCTCGGTCGGCATCGGGGCCGCGGAGCCGCCCCATCGCACCCGAGCGGCCGCCGGCCCCGTGGGTAAAGCGTCGTTCGGCAGCTCCTCGATCACCGGCCGCGGCGCCGGCGATCGGCTCGTCAGCCGGCGGAATCGCTGAATCCGGTAGAGCGGCGTGCGGATCTCGCGCTCGAGGGCGAGACCCGGCACGGCGGAGAGCGTCTCTCCGATCGTACGGGCACCGTACTTCAGCCCCCAGTCGAAGCCGGTCTCATGCGGCGCATCGGCTAGCACGTGGGCGTGCGCTGTCACGAGCGCGCCGTTTGGCGCGAGCGCCGCTACCAGCCGGCCCGCAACTTCCGCCAATGCTTGAGGATCGCCCATGTAGTAGAGCACTTCGCTGCAGACGATGAGATCGCAGCCGTCCGGGAGCGCGTCCCGAGCGAGATCCAGTCGCCGCGTGACAACGTTCTCGATACCCGCGGATGAGCACCGCGCCTCGACGCGCGCGAGCGCGATCGCCGAGATGTCGGCGGCGATTATATCTTGCGCGTGCGCGGCCAGTCGCACGGTGAAGTGCCCCTCGGCGCATCCTACCTCCAGCGCCCGCCGCGCGCGGGTGTCGCCGATGAGGGAGAGCGTCTGCTCGTACTTGCACCGTTCGTACGGTGTCTCGTAGCGCCACGGATCCGCGCCTGACGCGAACAGGTGCTCGAAGTAGTGCCGTCCGTACGGCGTCGCAGCGTCCTCAGCGGTGGTAAGCAGCTCAGCCTGCGGCTCGGCTCGGGTCGCCAAATGCGACGCCGGCACGGCGACGACATCCGGCGCGTAGGCGATCGCCGTGGATGGCTGGCGATCGGGGCCGGCCCTGCGGTGCCTGAACAGCGGCGTATCCGTGGCTCCCGCCAGATGCCGGAGAGCGTCGTACGCATCCGCCGGCAGCACGGCGGCCCGTGACGCACTGGATCCAGGGATGCCATGCGCGTGCCGACCAAGCACGGCGTGCATTCCGGTAGTGCCGGCTATCCGCAGCGCCCGATCCGCGCCGGGCGCCAAGTCACTGGACGGCCCAGCGGCGCGCGCCCACCCGCTTGCAAACATGTGCGACCCCGCGCGCCGCCGAGAAGCGCGGGCGAGTCGCTCACGGAGCGTCGGGCCGCTGAGCGGCCCGCCGAGCAACGCCTCGCGGACCACCACTCGGCACAACTCGAACCCCGCGACATCGGTGAGGCGCGTCCGAAGGTTGCCCGGGCTTGCCGCGGGCTCGCCGCCGGCGACCACCGCGACCACAGCGCCACCCGCGAGGAGCACGAGCCACGCGTCAGGCGGCACTTCCGGAAGTGGCGCGCTCACCTCGACCCCCACGACGCGCGGTTCAGCGCCTTGGCCGCGCGCGCGGCGTCGGTGGACGAAGCGGCGCCACCAGCTAGGAGCCGCGGGCGGATGCCAGATCTCCTCGAGGAAAGTCGCCCACCCCACCCGGTCGTGCACGTAGCCGATGCGCGCTACCGGGTCGTCAGGCAGCTCGGCGCACACTTGGTGATCCCCGCGCCAGGCGCTCCACCCGTCGCCGGCGGGGCGCATCGTCCACTGCGAGTAGATGTTATGCGCGAGGAAACGCCCGAGGATCGTCCAGGCGAAGGCGTCCGCGATCGCATCCGCTACCACGGACTCGCGGACCCGTCCGGCAATCACCGGGCGCTCGACGACCCCGAGCGGCTCGCCTTCCATCGTCACAACGATGCGCAAGCGCTCGACTCCGGCCGGCGCCGGCAGATCGCCTAGTGGCTCAATGATCTCCACCGCCGCTGAGCCGATCAGCGACAGCACGCGATCGGGCGGCACACCCTCGAGCAGTCGTCGCTCAACGTCCAGCCGCGCGCTACGGGGGAGCGCCGCGTCGCCTGTCGCCTTCGCCATGACGAAGAGCAGCTCATCGAGGCGGCGGCTGACGGCGGGCCAGCGGTCGGGTGCCGTCAGCACCGACGGGGACGCGACAGTGGCCGCAGCGCGCGCGAGGATCGTTCCCACGTGCTCGGCAGCACCAAGCGCCGTGCCGTCGGCCACGCCGTCGAACAGCGAGCACGCGTCCCTGCCGCGCGCGATCTCGATCCCGGCGGGCCAGGCCATGTGCGTCACCTGCGCGTCGGTCAACTCGTGCCGCGGGCGCCCGGCGGCATGCTCCTCCACCGGACAACGCACCGCCGGATCCGCGCCGTGCCCCAGCGCGATCACATTGATCGCCTCAACGGCGACCCGCGCCTGATCACCGGTTAGAGAGCCATCGCGCAGCCGGTAGGCTGCGAGCGGGTCGCGAATGACGGCGAAGCGCGCTCCCGCCCGCGCGATCCGTTGCCAGAGCAACCAATCCTGGTGAACCCAACAACCCACGTCGAAGCCGCCGACGGCTTCGACCGGCGCGCGCGCGACCAGACAGGCATGAATCGCGAACGCCGGGCGGCGCGCCAGAGTCGGGAACAGATCGCCCGAGTCGCGACAGAACTCGGTCTCGACCGCCACGCCATCCCGCACGAGCGTCCAACCGCACACCGCCGCGTCCGCGTCGGGGGAGGCGTCGAGCACAACGCCGAGACGCTCGAGATGCTCCGGCAAGATCCAGTCGTCCGCGTCGAGAAAAAGGAGCCATGGATGCCGCGTCGCGGCGAGACCGCGATTGCGGGCGGCCGCGGCGCCAGCCGATGGTTGCCTCAGGAGCCGGACGCGTCGATCCGCCGCGGCGACCGCGGCGACAATGCCGGCCGTCTCGTCGGTCGATCCGTCATCCACCACCACGGCCTCCCAGTCACCTCTCGTCTGCGCGCGCAGCGACGTGAGTGCCTCCCCAATGGTCGCGGCGGCGTTCCACGCCGGCATGACCACCGAGATCGCATTCACACGCCCCGCATTGCCGGTCGCGTCAGCCATGGGCGCTGGACGGCGAGGCAGGTGCGTGCGACCGCAGCTCGGCAAGCGCCCGAGTCGCGATCAACGCCCGGGCAAGCTCCGCGGGCAGCGACGTCAGGTGGGACCCACGGAATGGCTCGCGGCCGGGGGAGGCGCGCACCTCGCCCAGCGGCAGGGCGCCGAACCGCAAGCGCAGGAGGTCCGGGCGCACTGTATCGATCTGAGACCGCACCGCGTCGAGATCGCCCGCGAGATCGATCTCGAGCACGCGATGATCCGGTGGCGTGGCGCCCGAGGCGGCGTCCCCGAGCGCGGCCAGGTCGTCGCGTCCGCCCAGAGCCGACGACACACCCCGCCAGTAAGCATGATACATGATGCCGCCGTGCACTCGTCGCCACGTGCCGCGCATTCGGAGCGCCTCCAGCACGTCGAGCAGGCGTTCGGCCAGGTGTGTGACCAACTCGCTCGTCCGCGGCCAGGCGAACGCCACGCGCCTAACTAGGTCTGCGCGTGGGTCGGCGACCCCTCGCGCGAGCGGCAGCGCCGCGAAGGCCCACGGA
>JALZIF010000083.1 GCA_030860435.1 Gemmatimonadota bacterium
TGTCGATCCGGTTCTCGCCACGTCACAACTTCACGCCGAGTCTTTGGAGCCCGGTCGATCTTGAGATCAGACACGACACGGGCAACCAGAAACGGGTTGTGGCCACAGGTGATCTGCGCCCCTGACGACTCAGCCCGATAGGGGTTGCGCCGGGGTCGCTTCGCAAATTCTGCCAATTCTGTCACGGTGTAGGCACTGACCGCATAGAGCACTTGCACGGCACGTCGTACGCGCTCAATCGACCACTGCGGCGGCAACACACAGACGATCGGGTCGACGACGGCGTTGTCTTCGCCCACCCAATCCCAAGATACCAGCCACGCCTTCATGACGAGAAGATGGTCTTCAATCAGGCCGCATAACGAAGCTGTAGAATAACTCGATGTGATACTCGGCTCCGCGATTTCAGGGGTAGTGCGATCATTGCCGAGGCGGCGTCATCGATTGCAGAGCATCTGTGGAGGTCGTTTTCTCCACATCACCGCATGCGAACGACGACACCGGGTTTTCCTACATCCTCAGCGTAAAGCGTCAGCTGCAGCCGCATCCAACCGAGCGAGCGCAGCGAGCATACAATACTGCGGCTGTCTGCTGCACGCGATGTTAGCCCTCAGCTCGCGCGCTGCTTGCGCCCCCGTTCGGCGGCGATGCGTTCGGCCAGAAAGACCTTGAGCAAGCTCTGATAAGGGACATCGCGCTCGTTGGCGAGGTCCTTCAGCGCGTCCAGCATGCCGTCGGGCAGCCGTAGCGAGATGGTCGTGGTGGACGGCTTCAACGCCGGGAGCCGCACGCGCTGGGCCTGCGACCAGTCGACATTATCGGCAGAATCGCCTGCCTCCCAGAACGCGCGCTCGGCTACCTCGGACTTAAGCGCCGGTATCGGCTTGATCGTCCTCTTTCCCTTCGTCAACTTCGGCACGGCGATACACCTCCCGTTCGCGCCGGCTCATCGGCCGGGCGGAGATCACGCGGATGAGCGATCCGCGCAGCGTGAACACCAGGAAGAGCCGACGCCCGGCGGCTGTCTGGCCGACGGCAGCGTAGCGCGCTTCCCGCCAACATGTCCTCTGCGGCTTCCTGGAGCGACACGGCCTGTCGCAACGACAGCTCGGCCTTGCGCAGGTACAGCGCGAGCACATTGCGAAACTCGCTCCGCCATTGCACGGGCGCCGCCCATTCCGGGTCTCGCGCGAGTATCGCGGGCGCCTCCGCCGTGTGCTGGCCACGGATGAAGAGGTAGGCGACGACATTCGTATGGACGACGATCATCGCCTCAGCGGCGACCGTACGCCTTTGCCGCCCGCAATCGAGCGCCCGTAAGTGGCGGCACGCGGAGCGTGGAACGGAGCGCATCAGCGCGGGCCAGCAGTGCCTTGGCGTCTGGCGGCACGGCCGTAACGACCTGCTCCAGCGCCATAAGAATCTCGCTGTTCAAGCTCCGGCGGTGCTCCGCTACGCGCTGTTTCAGGCGCCGATAGAGAGGATCGGGCATCCCCTTGATCGTCAGGGTAGGCATCAACGTGTGGGGGACGGGTTCCGTGGTGGTACCGTATTGGAACCTATACGGGGCGCTTCGACGAGCAAGTGCGACGCCGCCTAACGCGAGAGCTCAGTTGATCGCGAGCACATGCGCTGGTCGCGACTCATCCGCGTGCGAACATCGGGCCGGGAGACTAGGAGCGATCGGTCAGAGATGGAAGCCGACCAAGCGATAGTGCCAGAGGAGGACGGCCGCCACCATGCCCGCAGAAGACAGGAGGCACAAGGTCACGCGACCCGCAATGCTCTCGGTGCCGCGTCGCCAGCCGAGAAAGGTAGCCAGAGGGAGCGCGCCGCAGAGAACCGTCGCTGCGGAGAGAAGCGCGAGCACGGTGCGAAGACCGCTCCGCATGTGCTCTGCCGCGCCGATGTCAGGTGTGCTGAAGATCAAGGCGGCGAACGCGAGCACCGCAAGGGCGAGCGCCAGGCCACCTGCACTGATGACAGCCCAAGCGGGATTCCTGATGACGATGCGACGCCTGCGCCGCACGACCCATCCCGCTCCGTAGACTGCCGCCGCGAGCACCAGTGCGAGGCATGAAACGACTAGGAGTACTGCGTGCACAAACCCCCGCTGCCACCATGCGAGTCGCGTAAACAACACCGGATCCAGCAGTGTGCCTCCCATCGCGATGCGTGGCAAACCGTCTGCATGTTCAATGAATCCTAAGCGCAAGTCCGCCTGTGGCCCTGTCCGAACCTCGAACGCGCCGTCGCCAGTTGGGTGGGCAATCACCGTCCCGAGGCCACCCGGCGCGTGCATTGTGACATTGCCACCCGCTGTGAAACGCACCGGCGTGTCGAGCAAGAGATATCCCGCTCGCTCCACCGTGGTGGTGCTGAGCAGCGCTGGGCGATAGACGCCGGCAATGCCACGTGAAGCAGTTGCCTCCAGTGTCGGTGTATCGGCGACGTAGTACCGTTCGACGAAATCACGTACCACGTTGGTCCGCAGGTTTTGAAATGGTCCTCCCTGGCGCATGGAGTGGACGAGAAAGAGCCCTACTCGTTGCGAAGGATCGAGCCAGGCGACAGAGAAGTGATGCCGGGCCCCCGTGTGATAGAGGCCGCGCACGCGCCCGAGACTCGTCTCGAACCAGCCGAGCGCGACACCGGGGACGGCCCGATGGCCGCGCCACTGCGTCGTGTGCATCGCGCGGAGCGAGGCGGCGCGCGGACCCCCTGCATCGAGTTGTGCGACGAGGAAGCGACCCATATCGCTCGCGGTCCCTACCATAGCGCCGGCGGGTGTCGGAAGGAGATAATCGAGGACCTGATCGGTCCCCGCCGTGGCGATGCGTCGCGCGAGTTCAGCGGGAACTGGTTGGCGGAATGTCGAACGAGTCATTCCCACGGGCGCGAAGATCTCGCGCTCGACATACTCGGCGAACGGCATCCCGCTTGTGCGCTCAACGATGCACCCCGCGAGCGCTATCCCGTGATTGGAGTAGCGCAGCATATCGCCGGGGCGGGTTCCAACGCGCCAGCGGACCCGAGCAACGTAGTCACACAGGGGGACGAGACGCTCGACGTCGTCCACGATTCCTTGCATGAACGGCTCGTCGAGCCCGTGCGTGTGAGTGAGCAGATCCTCGACGGTGATCGCGCGCCACGCCTTAGGCGATGGAAGTTGCCACTCGAAATATCGCATCGCCGAGTCACCAAGGGCGATTCGTCCGCGCTCCACTTCGCGCATTACCGCGTCGGTAGTGACAAGTTTGGAGAGTGACGCGAGCCAGAATATCGTCATATCAGGATCTACCGGTCGGCTGCCGGCGGCATCCTCCGCACCGTACCCGCGCGCGAAGATGATAGCTCCGTCCTTTACGACCACGAACGCGAGGCTCGGCTGCGACGAACTTTGGAGGTAATCGGCGAAGGCCGAATCTGCGAAAGCCGATATGCCCGCTGCGGTGAGCTCCCGCCGCATTGCGGTTGACTGCGCGTTCGTAATACGCGCTCCCGTGGCAAGGCTGATCGCGACGAATGAGATCATTAACAGTCGGATCCGACGACGGCAGAACGCGACGATCATCGCGACCAGGATCGCGGGCACTATCCCGTACATGGCGTCGGCTTGGTCGAAAGCGTAGGGGCCGCGGGTGTCGCTCACGGCAGCGAGAAGCGGAATTCCTGCCGCTACCAGCAGTCCCCAACGCCACGCGGCCACAGGGCGCCACCAAGCGAAGAGAGCGCTGGTAGCGCCGAGAGCAATCCACATCGGGCGGCGGGTGTCGCTCGCCTGGTCGAGCATTGCGATCGCGAGTCCGGCTGCGAGCGCCAGGGCGAGTGTCTGGGGGTGCGCGGCACAGCTTCGAAGCCGCACCGCAACAACATCTACAACAAGTGCTCGGACGCAGCCTGCCGCAAAGGGGTGACGCAGCACGCTATCGGGGATTGCCTCGAGCTCGGCGAGCATCGCGTCCGGCCACTCGCGACGCCGCGGAGGTAGGAGTCGTCGGAGCACCGCAATCAGAAGCCAATGCTTCATATCGCTGTTTCCGGTGCCCGGTAGTCGAAGCCTCGCGTCGCCCACGCTCTTATGACAGCCCGTGCCTCGGAGGCGGCGCCGCGGGCAAGGCGGTAGAGGTGGCGAGGCGGTCGTCCGCCGGGAATGGGAGATTCCCAGCGGACCTCTAACCACCCCGAATCGGCGAGCCGCATTAGCAGGGGATAGAGCGTCCCCGAGGGGAGATCGAGAGCGGTCATCAACGCGTAGCCATGGTGCCACCGTGACGGCACGGCCACCAGGTGCCCTAGTACGAGCTGGGCGGCAGGAGAGAACCGAAGGGGTTGGCGCACGAGCTAAGTCTACATATGTTGACTTACGCCGCAAGAGCCGCGCTCACGCCGGCGCTCGGCGGCTCACTCTATCAGTGTGACGACTGCGACGCGCTCGACTACCGCTATCACTCCTGCCGCAACCGGCACTGTCCCAAATGTCAGGCCGAGCGGGCGCAGACCTGGCTCGAGCGCACTCGCAGCCGACTCCTTCCGTGCGACCACTACCTCCTCACCTTCACGCTCCCCGCGCAACTTCGCCCCGTCGCGCGGTCGAATCAGAAGCTGGTCTACGCGGCGCTCCTCCGCGAGGCCGCTGCCGCGGTGCAAACACTCGCCGATGATCGCCAGTGGATTGGCGCTACACTTGGTATTCTCGCGGTCCTCGATACCTGGTCACGCACCCTGGAGTACCATCCCCACGCACATCTCCTCATCAACCGGCGTATTGAGCTCAACACCAGGTCTTGCCGCGGCTATCGCGCGGCAAGAATCTCTACTTCGTTAGGCCACACATCGCAGACTTTCCGCCAAGCGCACTACCCCTACCAGTGGAGCAAGAAAACGGGCGCCATCGCTGCTAGTGCAGCGCCGACTTGCAGGACTAGGATGGGCACAGCCTGTCTTGGTGACCGCGGCACCCACTTGATCGCGAAGAACAATACGATAGGTGCCTGGGCAGCCATAAGGAGCTGCCAGATGTGGGCAGCTGCACCCTCATCCGCTTGGGGCGCCGTACCGTGCAAGGCGATGAACACCAACACGGTAGCGAGGGCACCGAGAGACATTGCAACGGGAAGGAAGGCGCTCGGATGCTTCAGTATGCTCAACGGATTCATTTCGCCACCAGAAGCGCCGTCGGGTGCATTGCGAGACTGTGTGAAAACGATTCATGGCGCGCGCTCAAGTCGGCCGATTGCGCCGGTCCGCATTGTCGCCGCTCTTGAGTCAATCTGAAGTCAGTCGCGAGCGACTCTGAACGCTGTCGGTCGAGCATACGGCCCATGGAGTGGGCGCTCACGCTCGCGCAAGTGCCGCGACCATCCGCGGGACACCAACGATGTTGATCACCCGCTTGAGGTTGTAGGCGAGCACCGTCAGGCTGAATTCGGCGCGCACCTTACCCAGCCCACGGAGGAGAAAGTAGCCCTGGTCCATGCCGCGCTTCATGGTGCCGAAGGGATGT
This sequence comes from Gemmatimonadota bacterium, assembly GCA_030860435.1. Lineage (GTDB taxonomy): Bacteria > Gemmatimonadota > Gemmatimonadetes > Gemmatimonadales > Gemmatimonadaceae. Next base: position 5,507 of record JALZIF010000083.1, read on the forward strand.
TCGACGATCGCTTTGCGCCGGGTGCCCAGCGCTGGCGTCGCCTTCAATCGCTG
>JALZIF010000107.1 GCA_030860435.1 Gemmatimonadota bacterium
CGCCGCGGTTCTTCTTGGGTCGGACCGCTGATGGGAACGCCTGGTGGTTTCGGCATGATGTAGACGCAGCCTTGGCCAATGACCTCCACGCGCTTTGTGAGGCTGAACCCACGGGCCTCGAGTGCGAAGTCGGCCTCGACAGCGCCGCCCCGTTCATCGCCCGCCTCTCTCGTGATGGCCCCATCCGCAAGACCTGGGCAGGACCCGCGTTCGCTGTTCCTTCTGATCTGGCCGAGTATGAGACCGCCGTTCGCGTGACACCCGACAACGCGACCGTGCTGAGCCCATACCTCGAAGACTGGCGCGGCGATGTCTCGGCGGGTGTTCCGATGGTGGCCGTACTGGAAAGCGGGAAGGCGGTTTCCGTCTGCAGCAGCGTTCGCGTGACACCACAGGCTCACGAAGCCGGAGTCGAAACACATCGAGATTTCCGAAGCCGCGGGTACGCTGCTCGAGCCGTGGCCGTGTGGGCGAGGGCCGTACGCGAGATGGACCGAATACCGCTCTACAGCACGTCTTGGGAGAACGAGCCCTCGCGCGCCCTCGCGAAAAAACTAGGCCTGATGCAATACGGGGTTGATCTGCACATCACGTAACCGGTCGGCGTGAAGTGTAAGTGGCGTCTGCACCTCAGGTGGACGACGGACATATCCGCGCCGACGGCCGATGGAGCTAACGTCGGGCTACGTCGCGTATTCGGGATGCTACGCGAGCGGGTGCCCGAGACGTCAGCGCAGTTCAGGCTCGGCAGGATCCACGCCCACCCGTGTTGTGAGCAGCTGCACGCCAGGTGCGAGATCGATCGTTTGACGAATCAGTTGACGAGATTCCTTCGCAATCCAGAGGCGGCTGGTGATGCCCGCAAAGTCCATGTCTACCACCCATGTGTCGACGAGAGTGCCGGATTCGTGTGGCAGCGGTGCAGAGCCGGCGACGCGAGCTCGCAAAGTGACCGTGGTGTCGGCGTTGGACGTGTAGGACGGCAGCTCGAGAGGATACGCCGGCGCGAGCGGTGCAAGCCGCACGAGCATATCGAACGAACTGCCATCATACAGCAGCGGATCGGCGCGCCGAGCCACGATCCGCGGGGGATGTGCTGCGGTGGACTTAGAGCCGAGAATGCTGTCGGACCGGAAGAGAAGATCGTCCTGAAAGCTTGCGGCATTCGTCACGCGCCGAACTGGCTTGAGCGTTGGCCATGCAGAAACGATGGTGTCGACATGGTGCCCGAAGAGCGCGCTGGGGTTGCTGTAGACGCGGCGCAACACGGGCTGGCCGAGCTCCTCGGTGCGTGTGTACTCGTCGTGCAGGGTGCCGAGGTGCTGAAGCTCACCACCGCGCGAGAGATATACGGCCATCGAGTCGGTACCGAGCGCGAGCCGCGACACATCGACCGCGCGTCATTCTGCTGGGCAACGGCAGCGAGCGGCGCGAGAGCTATGACTGCCGCCAACCCGAATCGAGCGTGTCGTCTCGTTCGCATTTTTGATCTCTCCGGGGCGTTGTCAGAGGCGCGTAAGGCAGAGAAACTACTCTACACGCGCGGTAGGCGAGCGGTAGGCGCCATCTAGTGTCTGCCCGGCACCGTCGGCTGCAATAGGCGACCTATGGCGCCCGCGCTCGCCGCGTGCCAACCCTTCCCCCTTCCCACTTCCCTCTTCCGCCGACCCCCGTTCCCCGCCCCCCCTTTCCCGCCGTTACATTCCCCCGATGCGCCGCACAATGTGCAAGTCCAAGCTCCACCGCGCCGTCCTCACCGGCGCCGACGTGCATTACGAGGGGAGCCTCACGGTCGACCGCGACCTGATGGACGCCGCCGACCTGCTTCCGTTCGAGAAGGTCCAGGTGGTGAACGTCAACAATGGCGCGCGGCTCCAGACGTACGTCATCGAGGGGGAGCGCGGGAGCGGGACGGTCCAGCTCAACGGTGCCGCGGCCCGCCTCGGAGTCGTCGGCGATCACGTGATCGTGATCAGCTACGCGGAGTACGAGGAGGCGGAACTGGAAGGTTTTGAGCCCCAGGTCGTGTTCCTGGACGAGCGGAACCGCATCACATCACGCTCGGCACCTTCTCGTTCGTCGCTTCCGCGGCCACGAGCGATTCCAGCAAGCGCTCCCGCGGATTGATCATGTAGCCGTTGGCCGACGAGTCGGACGCGTGGGTGTCTGGCATTATCTGCGCGCGCGCCCCCGCCCACGTCGTCGGCCCCTGTGGAAACGGATGGAGCGCCTGGCAAATGCCAAGACTCCTGGCGAGATGCGGCACGGTCCAGGGCGCTCCCGGTTGCGTGAGACTTTCCTAATCGTTTCCTGAGAGCGGAGTTGCGTGACGTGCCCGCGGTGGCACGAAGCTCGCCTCCAATGCGTCTCACGCGGGTCGCCGAAGGCACTGCAGGGGGCGCGCGACATCTCGAACACCCGAAAGCGCACACCCGCCGCGAGGCGGGGCCGCAAAGCCAGGAGTCTCCGGTCGAGACCGTCCGGTTGCCGAAGGTGCTTGCCCGCCCGCGCCCTGCGCCGGCGCGCCCGGCCTGATGCATCCGCGCCGTCCTCCGCCCGACACGCGCCAATGCAGACAGACCCGCTCCCGACATTCCACGGCGACAACGCCGAGATCTTGCTCTGGCAGAGCAAGGTGCGCTACGCCTGTGCGCTGATCATTGCGGCGGTGGCGATTGCGCTGCCGCCCGCCGCGGTTCTGGAAGGCGCGCCGCTCGCGGCGGGCATCGGGTTCCTGTCGTACGCGGTCATGATCGCGGGCCTCACGGCCGCCGGGCGCCGGTGGGGAGCGCGGCCGTGGCTCCTCCTCGCCGTGTCTGCGACCGACGTCGTCTTTCTCTTCGGGACCGCGGCGCACACCATGGAGCCGCCTCATTACGAGCGGACGCTGATCTTCTCGTTCGCGATCGTGCACGCCGCGGCGTTCTACTTCGGCCGGCGCTTGGCGGCGGTGGTGGCCGCGCTGGCCGTCGCCGGCTTCATAGCGCTCGTCGCGTTCGCCCGCAACCGCGGGGTGCCGCTTGCCTGGGGAGAGGAGATGTGGACGATGACGGCGTTTCTGTTCGCCGTCGGGGTCTTTGTCTATCACTACGGAAGCTTTCGGGATCGCCTGACGAACATCGCCGTGCTATTCGGGCGCGTCGAGGACGGTGACTTCTCGGGAACTTACGACGTGACCGCGGACCGGCGTCCGGACGCCGTCACGGCCGTTGGACGGGCGTACAACCGCGTGCGCGGGCAGCTCGCGACGATGGTGTTGACCGACCCGCTGAGCGGCTGCCTCAACCGGCGCGGACTGGACACCGCGCTCACGCGAGAGATCGCGCGCGCGGTGCGCTCGGGAGGAGAGCTGTCGCTGATCGCGCTCGACATCGATCACTTCAAGCGCGTCAATGACTGTTTCGGCCACCTCGCCGGTGACGCGGTGATACGCGAGATGGGAGCGCTCCTGCGCGGCGTCGTGCGCACGGCAGACATCGTGGCTCGGCTCGGCGGCGACGAGTTCGCGGTGCTCCTCCCAGACACGGGTGCTGCCGGCGCATTCCTGCTCGCATCGCGCATCCGCGACGGCGCCGCCAAACGCGCGTTCGAGGGAGTCACGGGACGCGTCCCGATCACGGTGAGCATCGGCGTCGTCTCGGACGTGGTGACTGACTCCGACATGGCGCACGCGCTCCACGGGCGCGCGGACGAGGCACTCTACATCGCGAAAGCCGGCGGCCGTAATCGGGTGGCGATCTGGACCCAGGGGGTGAAGACGCCCGCGTCAATGAGGGCGATCGCCCTCAACCAGCCCCTCCTACCTCCATCTGTCCGTCACACACCAGCACCGAGCTCCCCCCGACCCGGATCGCGGTGACCGCCCCGTTCTGCTTGTCAACCTCGATCTCGATCAAGCTCGGGCGACCCATCTCGAACCCTTGCTCGAGGCGCCAGGCGAGGGTGCAGTCACGCTCCCCCTCCCGCGCGCCGAGGTAGCCGCCGAGCGCGGCGGCGGCGGACCCGGTGGCGGGATCCTCGGGTACGCTCAGCCCGGGAACGAATACGCGGGCGCGGAGATCGGAGCCGGGCAACTCGGCGTCGCGCGCGAAGACCATGATCTGGCGCGCCCAGAATTTGCTCAGCGTATTCTCCCACAAGTCGAGCCGAACGTGCGCGCGAGCGACGGCGTCGCGATCCTTGAGCGGCACGATGAGAAACGGGAGCCCCACCGACACCGCCTCCGGCGCGGTCGTGCCGCCAAGGAGGTCGCGCACCTCGAGCGAGAGCATCGCGGCGGTGGCGGCGCGCGACGGTGCGCGCGGGCCTACCTCGGGGGGCTGTGCCGCTGTGAGCTGAGAGAACAGCGGGCGCCCAACTTCGGCCCGTATCGTCACCGGCACGGGCCCGACCCCCTCCTCGAAAATGACGCGCGTCTCTTCCCCGGCAAGCCGTATTTCGCCTAACGAGGCGAGCACGAACGCCGTCCCGACTGTTGGGTGGCCGGCGAAGGGGATCTCGGAGGCCGGGGTAAAGATGCGCAGCCGCCGCGTGTGCGCCGGGTCGTCGGGCGGGAGCACGAAGACCGTCTCCGAGAGGTTGAGCTCGCGCGCGATGGCCTGCATGCGGTCGCCGCTGATTCCACGCGCGTCCGGGAAGACCGCGAGCGGATTCCCGCCAAAGCGGCGGTCGGTGAAGACGTCGGCGGTGAGGAACCGGAGCTTCACTCCTCTTCCATGAACGGATACTCGTAGCTCCGCGGCGGCGCGAAAGTCTCCTTGATCACGCGCGGGCTCGCCCAACGAACCAGGTTGAGCTTCGAGCCAGCCTTGTCATTCGTGCCCGAGCCGCGCGCGCCCCCAAACGGCTGCTGGCCGACAACGGCGCCGGTCGGTTTGTCGTTGATGTAGAAATTCCCGGCCGCGTTGCGCAGCGCGATCGCCGCCTGCTTCACCGCCTTCCGTTCGTTGGCGAAGATCGCTCCGGTGAGCGCGTACGGCGACGTCCGGTCCACCGTGCGCAGCGTCTCCTCCCACTTCGCGTCGTCGTAAACGTACGCGGTCACGACCGGGCCGAAGATCTCCTCGGAGAGCAGCCGGTAGCCAGGGTCGCGCGTCTCGACGAGCGTCGGCTGGATGAAATACCCATCGTCCCCCTGCGCCGTCCCCCCGGATACGACGGTCGCATTGCGCGTTGCGTCGTCCAGATACTCGCTGATCTTCGTGAACGCCTTCTTGTCGATCACCGCGCCCATGAAGTTGCGGAAGTCGCGCACGTCTCCGACACGGATCTTCTCCATCATCGCGGTGGTTCTGTCGCGCACGTCGTTCCACAGTGACCGCGGCACGTATGCGCGGCTCGCCGCCGAGCACTTCTGCCCCTGGTACTCGAATCCCCCGCGCGCGATGGCGACGGCGACCGCTTCGACATCGGCCGACGGATGGGCGACGATGAAATCCTTCCCTCCGGTCTCCCCGACGATGCGTGGATACGACTTGTAGCTCGCCATGTTCCCGCCGATCGTCTTCCACATGCTGTTGAAGACGCCGGTGCTCCCGGTGAAATGCAGTCCGGCGAGCTCGGGGTGCGCGAGCGCGGCGTCGGAGATCGCCGCGGCGTCGCCCGGGACGAAGTTGATGACGCCCGGCGGGAGGCCTGCGTCCTCGAGGATCTTCATCACGTACCACGCGCTCAGCATCGCGCTACTGGCGGGCTTCCAGATTACCGTGTTCCCCATCAGCGCCGGCGCCGTCGGGAGGTTGCCGCCGATCGCCGTGAAGTTGAACGGCGTCACGGCATAAACGAACCCTTCGAGCGAACGGTTGTCGAGCTGGTTCCACATCTCCCGAGT
>JALZIF010000116.1 GCA_030860435.1 Gemmatimonadota bacterium
GATCCTCCAGACCATCGCCACGAAGCTCGGCGAGACCTACGGCCTGGACCGCTGCTCCATCTACCTCACCGGGGAGGCGCACGAAGTGCGCCTCATGGCGACATACGAGAGTCCCGGCGTGCGCAACCTCATCGTGGACCTCGACCGCTACCCGGAGCTCAAGCAGGCGTTCGAGAGCGGGCAGACCGTATTCATCCCTGACGCGGCTAACGACCCGATGCTCCGCCCCGTGCGAGACCGGCTCGCCGAGCGCAACGTTCGCTCGGTGATCGTTGCGCCGATCAGGTGGCAGCGCGCAACGATCGGCGCAATCTTTCTCCGCAGCGAGCGCGCCGCCTCACCGTTCACCGACCACGACGTCAGGTTCTGTCAGGTGATCGCCTCGCTTACCGCGAGCGCGCTCCGCAACGCTTACCGCTTCGAGGCACTGCGGCGCGCCAATGCCCGTATCGCCGAGCAGGAGCGAAGCAACGGTGGCGCGACCGTGCTCACCGTCGAGGAGCGCGAGAGGGTCGCCTTCGTCGCCCTCATGCAGCGCCTCGCCGCCGCCTACGCAAACGGGCCGGCGCAGCGCGCGGCGGAAGCGCGCCTCCCCAACGGAGCCTCCGAACAGCTCGACGCACTCACGAAGCACGTGCTGCGGACGGTCGGGGAGACGTAAGAGCGGGGAACGGGGAGCTGGGAGCTGGGAGCGTAGAGCGTAGAGCGTAGAGCGTAGAGCGTAGAGCGTAGAGCGTAGAGCGTGGCCCAGAAAGGAACCAGTAACAAGTCGCTCGACAAGGGGCTTCGTCCCAAGCCGGAACGAAGCCTCTGGCGCATCCGAGGCTATGTTCTCCTCACCACAGACCAGGTCGCTAGTCCTATTCCCCGCTCCCGCTCCCGCTCCCGCTCCCGCTCCACGCTCCGCGCTCTACGCCCTACGCCCTACGCTGCACGCTCCCTGTTCCCTGTTCCCTGTTCCCCGTTAATTTATCGCGACGGCGCGGACAGGCCTGGCGCTCTCATCGACCAGAGGAGATCCCTTGCATGATGATCAGCTCCGATATCAATGGCGCGCTGAACGAGCAGATCGGACACGAGTTTGGCGCTTCGGTCCAGTACGTCTCCATCGCGGCGTACTTCGAGTGCGAGGGGCTGCCCGCGCTCGCTAAGCACTTTTACCGACAGGCGATCGAGGAGCGCGAGCACGCCATGCGCTTCGTGAAGTATGTACTCGACGCCGACGGGCGTGTCGCGATCCCCGCGATCGCTGCCCCCAAGAGCGACTTCGGGTCCGCTGAGGAGGCGGTGCGTCTCTCGCTCGACTGGGAAATCGCGGTCACCAAGCAGATCAACGCGATCATGGACCTCGCGATCAAACGCAACGACCATATGACGAAGAACTTCCTCGAATGGTTCATCAGCGAGCAGCGCGAGGAAGTGTCGAGCATGGACACGCTGCTCAAGATGGTTCGCCGCGCGGGGGAGAACGGGCTCCTGTTCGTCGAGAACTATCTCGCGCGAGACGAACACGGCATCGGCGAGCACGCCGCGGCCGGGAACGACGCCTGAGCGTCATCAGCGGTCGTCCCTCGCCGGCCGGTGCGCTGCTGGCGACCGGCGACCGGCGCCTGGCAACTTGCGGCCCGACACCCTCCCAAGCGTGACCGTCCAGCCGTCCCTTGCCGAGCTCGCCGCCCGCGCCGACGAGCTGCGACGGCAGATCGAGCGGGCTAACTACGAGTATCACGTCCTCGACCAGCCCGAGATCTCCGACGTCGAGTACGACCGGATGTTTCGCGAGCTGACGGAGCTCGAGCGCGTTCACGCCGAGCTGCGAACGCCCGACTCGCCAACCCAGCGTGTCGGGGCGCCTCCCCAGAGCCGGCTCCCCAAACGGCAGCACCTCGTGCCGATGCTCTCGCTCGGCAACGCGTTCAACGATGACGAGCTGCGCGCGTGGGAGGAGCGGATCGTCAGGGTCGGCGGCGCCGATGTGCGCCGCGCGGGCTACACCGCCGAACTCAAGATCGACGGAGCCGCCGTGGCGCTCACGTACGAGCGCGGAGTGCTCGTCCGCGGCGCAACGCGCGGGAACGGCACGATCGGCGAAGAAGTCACGCCGAATATCCGAACCATCCGCGACATCCCGCTGCGCCTCCGCGCCGACCATCCGCCCGGCCTCATCGAGATCAGGGGCGAGGTCTATATGCCGTTCGACGGCTTCGAGCGGCTCAATGCCCAGCGCGCCCGCGACCAGGCACCGCTGTTCGCGAACCCGCGCAACGCCGCGGCCGGGGCGCTCCGGCAGCTCGACCCAGCGGTGACCGCCTCGCGCCGGCTCCGCTTCTTCGGCTTCGCGGTCTCGGTTCCGCCGGGCCGGACTCTCCCGTTCACTACGCAGTGGGAACTGCTCGAGGCGCTCGCCGCGTGGGGAATCCCGGTTGAACCACATCGCGAGCGTTGCCAATCCCTCGACGAGGTGATCGCCCTCGCCCGGCGCATCGAGGCGACGGGGCGCGCGGCGCTCAACTTCGGAATCGACGGCGTGGTCGTCAAGGTAAACTCGCTCGCGCTGCAGGAGGAGCTGGGAGTGGTCAGCGCGCGCGAGCCCCGGTGGGCCGTGGCGCGGAAGTTCGCCCCGGACATCGCGATCACGAGAATTCTCGATATCCAGGTCAACGTCGGCCGGACCGGCGCGCTCAATCCGTTCGCGATGCTTGAGCCGGTCGAGATCGGCGGGGCGACGGTGAAGCTGGCTACACTCCACAACTTCGACCTGGTGCGCGAGAAGGACCTACGCGTCGGCGATTGGGTCCAGGTCAAACGCGCCGGGGAAGTGATTCCCCAGATCATCGCTTCGATCCCCGAGCGCCGCGACCCAGCCAATCCGCCGCCGCTGATCGAGACGCCAACCCGCTGCCCGTCGTGCGGAACGCCGGTGGAGCGGGACGAGGAGGAGGTCGCGATCTACTGCCCGAACGTTGGTTGCCCGAGCCGGCAGCTCGAGGGGATCGTCCATTTCGCCTCACGTAGAGTGATGGACATCCGTGGCCTGTCGTATGCACGCATTCAGCAGCTGATCGGCGCCGGGCTGGTGAGCGACGTAGCGGATCTGTTCGGGCTGAAGGTCGAGCAGATTATGTCCCTCGACCGCTTCGCCGAGAAGAGCGCGGAAAACCTCGTGGCCGCGCTGCAGGAGGCGAAGGCCGCGCCCCTGTCGCGTCTCCTACATGGTCTCGGGATCAGGCACGTCGGGGCTGGAGCAGCACAGATCCTCGCGCGGCAGTTCGGCTCCATGGAAGAGCTGATGAAGGCCACCCAGGAAGATATCCTCCAGGTGCGGGGAATCGGAGGGACGACGGCGCAGGCGGTGACGGCGTATTTCGCCAACGAGACCACGCGGGCGCTGCTCGAGAAACTCGTCGGCCACGGCGTCGCGATGACGGAGCCGCGACGAAAGGGAGCTGCCGGTGCCTTCTCCGGATTAACCGTCGTCATCACAGGGGCCCTGCCGAGCCTCTCCCGCGGCGAGGCGACGGAGCGCTTGGAATCGGCCGGCGCGCACGTCACCAGCTCCGTGTCGAAGAGTACGAGCTTCGTCGTCGTGGGGGAGGACGCAGGGAGTAAGCTGGAGAAAGCCCGCCAGCTCGGGATCGAAACGGTCGACGAAGCGGAGTTGCTTCGGCGCCTCGGCGAAGCTCGGGGTAAGGACGGAGCGCAACATGACTCGTGATGCCTCACGCCCCACTCGCCCCTCTCCCCTTGCCACGCAAACGCATTCAGCTCTGAACTCCACTCATGCCACAGCGATCAACCATCGAGCTTGCGTCGCATCAACTGCTCGCAATGAGCCGGACCGCGCTGTCCGCGCTTCGCTCAGCGCTGCTCCGTGACGCCGAGCTCGCGGGCGCCACCTATCTCCAGGAAGCAGGGTATGCCGGTAGCGAGGCGGTGTATCACTCATTCCGGGACTGGCTGCGCGGGCGGATCGACGCCGAGCCGGGGGAGTTGAGCCTCGACAAGTTCGGGGAGCTCGCCTCCGACTATTTCCGCGACGCCGGCTGGGGGTCGCTCGAGATCGGCTCGCTGCAACAAGCTGTGGCGACCGTGGACAGCGCTGACTGGGGCGAGGCCGATCCGGCCGTCCCGCTCGACCACCCGGGCTGCCACCTCACCACGGGGATGTTCGCCGGGTTCTTCGGCCACGTCGCCGACCGCGCACTCGCGGTCCTCGAGGTCGAATGCCGCTCGATGGGCGCCCAGCGTTGCCGCTTCCTCCTCGGTGGCACCGATTTGGTGAACCACATCTACGAGGAGATCGAGGGCGGCGTGGGCTACGAGGAGGCGCTTGCAGGGGTGGAAGAGGGATGAGGAGGAACCAAGGATCGAGGATAAACGGATGAGGAACGACGGGAACGGGAGGCTCGTTCCGTTTCGATCGACCCTCGTTCGTCAATCCGGCCGCCTCAGCGCGTCCTCGTACTCGGGCCGCAGCACCAGCTCGCCGTGCACTAGCACCTCGCGGTCCCACGGGAGAATGATCGTGCTCTCGGTCTCCAGGCCGGCGAAGTCGGGCTCGTAGGAGCCGGTTCGGAAGCTGACGGCGGTGCGGACGTCGGCGGCCCCGGCGTGGATGATCGCGGCGAGCGCGAGCCGCAGGGTGTCGCCGCTGTCGCAGGTTTCGTCCACCAGCAGCACGCGCCTCTCGCGTACTTGCCCCGGGGCGGCACCGAAGACGGCGGGGGTCTCGCGGATCCCCTCGGCGCCGTAGCGCCGGCTCACCAACATGGAGTGGAAGTCGCGCTGAAGAATCGCGGCGATCGTCGCGCCCGGAATCACGCCCGCGGTCGCGATCCCGATGACAACCTCCGGTTCGTAGCCCCGCGCAACCTTGAGTGCGAGGGCGCGCGACAGCTCGCCGAACAGCGGCCAGTCCACCTCGAAGACGCCGCGCGTGCGGTCGATCGCTTGACGGCGTGGGGACACCAAACTCCTCCATAAGCTGTGAGTCACTGTGGTCCGAGGGAAGCTATCCGCCGCGTGCACGGGACGAAAGCCGTCGCGGGGTGAGCGATCGGCCGCGCTGGCGCCGTTGCTCCATCACTCTGCAGGCGGTAATTTCCGCCCGCGGCGGCTGCGCTGTTCCCCGGTGCGCTGGTGCCATCTCGTCGCGCTCCGTTCACGACTCCCGACGTCCCGCTCCGATCCCATCCGAATGACCTGGTGGCGCCGCCTGCTTGGCGACAAGCCCGACGTCAAGCCACAACGTCTCGACTACCTCAGTGAAGCGCTGGCGCTGGAGCGCCAGGGCGACTACGAGGCCGCTCTCACCTCGTACCGGTTGGCGTTGCGCGACCGCCCCAACGACCCGCGGATCCTCCAGAATATGGGGATAGCCTTCTCTCGCACCGGGCGGATCGAGGAGGCCGTCCGGTGCTATCGGCGCGCGCTGGACCTCGACCCTCGACTCTCGGGCGCCCACTACGGTTTGGCGTTCCTGCTCCTGAAGCGAGGGGAACCGGGAGCGGCCGAGCAACATCTGAGCGCCTTCCTCGCGCATCCCCCGGCCGGAACGGACTCCGAACGGTGGGTTGTACACGCCCGGCAGACGCTGGACAAGATCCGGTTCGACGGGAATGCCGACGCGGCCCAGCGGGACGTAGAGTAGGGCGTGGGAAGCGTCGTCGCGATCGTCAGCCAGAAGGGAGGCGTCGGTAAGACGACGACGGCGGTGAATCTCGCCGCCGCGTTCGCGCGCCGCGGCCTCAAGACGCTTCTCGTAGACGTGGATCCTCAGGGGGCGGTGCGCTACGGTGTAGGGCTGCGCCCGGGCCACCCTCCGTACGGTCTCGCCGATTACCTCAGCGGCGACCGCTCCCTACGCGAGGTGATCCTCCCGACCTCCCTTCCCTGGCTTCGGGTGATTCTCGCAGGGTCGGTGAGCAACAACTCCGATCACCGGGTGTACCAGGATCTAATAGAGAACACGAATCTCCTGGCCGAGCTGCTTGCCGCGGCACGCGAGCGCTGCAACGTCGTGATCGTCGATACGCCGCCAGGTCTCGGCGGGACGGTGCACCGCGTTCTCGAGAGCAGCCAGCATGTGATCGTCCCGTTGCAGTGCGAGCCGCTGGCGCTGCAAACGACCCCCCAGATCTTGCGCGGCATCCAGGACATCGCCGCGGTGAACGACGAGCTGACGCTCGACGGTTTATTGCTCACGATGTACGACCCGGAAAGCGCGGCCTGCGTGCGCGTCGCGGAATACGTGCGCGAGCACCTGCCGCGGAACATGCTCTTCGACGTCGTAATCCCCCGCAGCGCGGCCTCAGCCGATGCCTTCGCGGCCGGCCAGCCCGTGGTCCTCCGCGACCCCGCCGACCCGACTTCGCAAGCGTACATCAACCTCGCGACCCTGCTGGCCGACCTCTTCGAGTGACGCAACCCTCTCTTCTCGCTCTCGTCGTCATGCTCGCCGGCGCGAGTTTCGGCGGCGTCGCGTGCAGCGACTTCGGGACCGACCCGTCGGAGGCAGTGGCGATCGAGTTCGACCCGCCACTGCTTCCGGCGATCGTTGCCGGTGACGAGCTGCGCGACAGCCTCGGCGCCCCCATCGCGCTCGCCGCTCGGGTCTTCAACGCCGACAACGAGTTGATCACCGGCGTGCCGATCCGTTTCATCGCCCTCGACACCGGGGTCGTGACGGTGGACAGCGTCACGGGACGCGTCATTGGAATTCGCGCTGGCGAGGCCGGGGTCATAGCGAGCATCGGCGGCCTGCAGTCGGGGCGCCTCACGCTCCGCGTCACGCTCCGGCCGGACACCGCGGTCGCTCTTGACAGCTTGCGGGATACGCTGCACTACTCGTTCGGAAGCCCCGCGCTGAACGAGGACACCCTGCGCGTCTTCGTCGGACATGACACCGTGATCGCGGGGACCGATACCAGCGTCGCGGTTCCGCATTACCTCGTGCGCTATCGCATCGTAGAGCCAGCGGGGTTGCCGGCGGCCGACACGGCCGGAACGGTTCTGGTTGACGAGAACCGGCGGGCGTCAACCGTGGACACCACGAGCCAGAGCGGGATTGCGCTTCGAATTCTCCGCATCGCGCGGCGGGCGCCGATTCCGGACTCCGTAGTGGTAGAGGCCGTCGTAAGCCGCCCGGACGCGACGCCCGTCCCGGGAAGCCCTATCCGTTACACGATCATCGTCGTCACCGGTCAGACCCCGGTCGCGGGGCGAGGACCCTCGCCGCAGTAAGTTGTCAGCCGCTGGAGGAGCCCGATGACCGCCACCATGACCGCCGAGCGCGTGACCTTCGCGAGCGGTGGTCCGCGCTCCGATCGACCCGGGACGCTCAATCTGCTCTTCCTCGACGCGGTAGAGAGGCACGACAAGCCCGACGCCCTCATGTACAAGGCCGGCGGCGCCTGGCATTCGATCTCCCACCGGGTCATGGCCGACCGCGTCCGCCACATCGCCCTCGGGTTGCATGCTGCCGGCGTTGCGCGCGGCGACCGGGTCGCACTGCTCTCCGAGAACCGCCCCGAGTGGGCGCTGGTGGACTACGCCTGCCTGACGGGTGGCTTCATCGACGTCCCGATCTATCCGACGCTCATCCCCGAGCAAATCGAGTACATCCTCCGGGACGCGGGCGCGGTCGCAGCCTTCGTTTCGACCGAAGAGCAGGCGAAGAAGGTCGCGCGGATCCGCGGTACCCTTCCCACTCTCCGGCACGTCATCGGCTTCGGCGAAGCGCCGCTGACCGGCGTCGATTCGACGCTCGCCGACCTCGAGTCGCGCGGCCGCGACTCGGATGGTCCTGACGGGAAGGCACGCTACCTGACGGCTGCGCGCGAGGTTGGCCCCGAGGATCTGGCCACGATCATCTACACGTCAGGCACGACGGGCGAGCCGAAGGGAGCGATGCTGACCCACGATAACATCTACTCGAACGTCAAGGCGGTGAATCGCCTCATCCCGCGTGCCGCGGGAGATCGCTGCCTCAGCTTCCTCCCGCTGTCCCACATTCTCGAGCGGATGGGCGGGCACTATCTCATGACCGAAATGGGCGTCACCATCGCTTACGCCGAGTCGGTGGACGCGCTCCTCGCGAACTTCGGAGAGGTCCGCCCGACGATCGTGTTCTCGGTGCCGCTCATTTACGAGAAGATCTATGCCCGCGTGCTAGAGAACGCACTGACGGGTGGCGCCGCCAAGAAGCGCATTTTTTTCTGGGCGAAAGGAGTAGGCGAGCGGTACGCCGACGAGCGATTGGCCGGCCGAGAGCCGGGCCGGGCATTGGACCTCAAGTATCGCTTGGCGACGAAGCTCGTCTTCTCGAAGCTCCGAGCGCGCGTTGGGGGGCGGCTTCGCTGCTTCGTGTCGGGCGGCGCGCCGCTTGCGCCCGAAATCAACAAGTTCTTCTACGCCGCCGGCCTGACGATTCTCGAGGGATACGGACTCACCGAGACGTCCCCGGTGATCGCGGTAAACACGGTGGATGCGTTTCGCATCGGCACCGTTGGGCGGCCAGTCGCCGGTGTAGAGGTGAAACTCGCGCCAGACGGCGAGATCCTTACGCGAGGCCCGCACGTGATGAAGGGATACTTCAACAAGCCACAGGCGACCGCGGACATCATTGACGCCGATGGATGGCTGCAAACCGGAGACATCGGCGCCCTGGACGATGGCTTCCTCCGCATCACGGATCGGAAGAAGGACATCATCGTCACCGCCGGCGGGAAGAACATCGCGCCGCAGCCTATCGAGAATCAGGTCAAGACCAACAAGTACGTGACGCAGGCGGTGATGATCGGGGACAAGCGGAAATTTCCTATCATGCTCGTCGTGCCGAACTTCGAGCAGCTCGAGAAGTGGGCCAAGTACAGGAAGCTCCTCTGGACGAGCCGATCGGAGTTGATCACGCACCCGCTCACGATCGCGAAGATGGAGAAGGAGGTGATCGGGAAGCTGCGCGGCGTCGCAAGCTTTGAGCTACCGAAGAAGGTCGGCTTACTCGAGCACGACTTCACGATCGAGGGAGGCGAGCTGACGCCGAGCCTCAAGGTCAAGCGGCGGGTGATCGACCAGAAGTACCGCCCGCTGATAGACTCGTTCTACGTGGGACCGGAGGCGAAGGTGACGGGCTGATGGCCGGCGGCGGCATTGGCCCGGCGATTCGCGGGCCCGCGCCGGACACTCGCGCTTGGGAACGCCCCTTGCTCCCTATACCGGATTGTCCGTAGCCGCCAACCCAAGGAGTGTGTGTCATGCGTGGTTCGTTGTTGTTCGCGCTCGCGCTCGCGGCGGCCGTTGCCGGCTGCTCCCGCTTCAGTCGGGGGGGCCAGGTTACCGACACCGCCCCGGCGCATGCCGGCGCCCAGAGCGCCAATATCTTCGGCGACTGGATCCTCGGCTCGTCGCCCGATTCCACCGCGTTCGTCGGAGCTCGCGTGGTACAGATGGGCCTGTCTCCGAGCCGGTTCACCATCATCGCCAACTATGCGGCGGGGGAGCCGTGGGTAGTGACAGGTATGGTCGCCGTCTCCGAAGACGGCGGGATGATTCGCCTCACGCCGGAAACCAACAACCGCACCTACAGCGGCGTCGTGAACGCGCCACTCAGACCGAACATGCCCTTCGAGCTCCTCGTCAGCGCCGCCGACAACTCCATGGTGTTCGCTCCTCCACCCAATGGCGCACTCGATTTGGGGCGGCCCAGCTCCGTCTGGCATCGGCGGGACGCGGCGATGGCCGCCGGGCTCGTGACGAGCGTTTCTACCGGGGCGGTCGCTGACACCGCGAAGACGACAACGCCGCCCAAGAATCCCTAGCGGCGCCGACGGCTGAGCGGTACGTGTTCCTCGTCGGGAGCCCTCTCCGCAACCCAGTAGAGCGCGTCACGGGCGAGCACGGTGATGCGGGCGGGGACCGGCGCGTCGGCTGGCGCCACTAGGCGGCCGCCCGGTCGAAGCGCGGCCGCAGCAGCGGCCAGCACCCGTGGCGTGGCATGCTCTTCGTCGAGTGCAACGCCGCGGGCGGCGCCCGCCCGAACCGGCACGTCCTCGAACGCTCGAACGAGAGATAGCCCTCCGCCGCTCTCCACGCCGGCCGGGGGATTTACCGCGAGAATCTGCACCCCGTCGACCATTGGAACGAGCGTGGGCGCTGCCCCGCCCCACTCGCCGACCAGCACTGCGAGCCCGCCAGGGCTCGTCAGTCCGAGTAGCGCCGCGGCCCGCAGCGCCAACTCGTCCGCCTCCATTGTCCCGGCAGTGGGGCGCGCCAGAGGCGCCTCTCCCCTCCCCTCCACCCCTCTGGTGAAGTCCAGGATGCCGTCGTGCACCGGATACTCCGCACCGCACGCCGGGCATCCGAGCGTTCCGCGAATGAGGTGCCGGCCACTCACGTGGTCCGCCCTCGCCACGAGCCAGGTGAACCCGTGATCGCCAACGCATCGCAGCGAATCGATGAGCTCGGGGAGCATCGCGTGGTCACGACGCTGAGAGTCTCAGCTCGTCCACGTTCATCGGACCCGGCCTCGTTACGGCGTAAAGGATCGCGTCGGCGACGGCTTCGGGGCGTAGCATCGCGGAGCGAGCGGGAAAACCTTCGCGCGTCTCGGGTCGCACGGAATTCCACAGCGACGTGTCGGTGGGCCCGGGCGAGACGATGGAAGCGCGAACGCCAGTTCCGCGCAGCTCGGCGCGGAGCACCTCGTGAAGGGCGCGTACGCCGAACTTACTCGCGGCGTAGGCTCCATTCTCCGGGAAAGCATGACGGTCGGCCACCGAGCCCACGGTGACGATGTGTCCGCTGCCTCGCGCGAGCATCTCGGGGAGGAACGCGCGAACGAGGAAGAAGGGAGCGATGAGGTTCGCCTCGACCGCGTCCGCGAAGGCGGCAGGGGTCGTTGCCTCGATGCGGGCAAGGGCGAAGACGCCAGCGTTGTTGACCAACACATCGGGCGCACCCCCAAGCGCGTTTACGATAACCGCAAGCGCGCGCGTCACCGCGCCGCGGTCGGTGACGTCGCATGGGCACGGGAGCGCGGCCGCGCCTATCTCCGCGGCGCGCGCCTCGAGCGCCGCGGCG
>JALZIF010000124.1 GCA_030860435.1 Gemmatimonadota bacterium
GATGGAGATCGCGTCGCCACCCGACTCGGCATGCAGATCCACGGCTTCGACCGCAACTCCTATCTCACCCGCTCGGACCATCCTGAAGCGGAATTCCTCGCGACGGGGATGTCCGGTGAGGACGTCGTGGTCACGGCATTCGAACCGATGCTGGCCCGGGCCGTCTATTGCACGGGATACCTGGGCGGTGACGTGTGGGGCTTAGACAAAGACGGCAGTTTTGATCGTTTGAATGAGACTCTCGACGGCTGTTCCCTCGGAGAGTTCCGGCTCCGCGTCGACTTCGTTCATCTGCCCGTGCCAACGATCGCGTACCGAGCACTGCGTGTGATCGACGGCATCTCGCGTTCTGTCGAGATGGCGCCGTACTCTGTGGGTGGCTGGTACGACAGACCGATCCCTCGTCGCCTCCTCGAGGAAGCCGGGCTCGAAAGGGGGACGTTCGCTACTGCCAAGCGTGCCGTCAATGCGCTCGTCCATTCTCAGCCCGAGAAGGCGCTCTCTGCCGCCACCCGCGCTGAACTGCGTGCGTTTGCCGAGGGGTCGGCAGGGCGCCCGACCGCGCAGGTCGCGTTTGCCCTGGCCCACCTCCGGCAGCGGATACAGATCCTGCTGTCGCGTGTTGTCCATCGTGTCGGCCTGCAGTCGCGCTTGCCGTCCTGGATAGGCATGCCGTACCCCATCCATGACCACTCCCGTGCGGGAAGTCTGCGCTTCCAATGGGCCATCACCAAGATCAAATCTCGCTATTCTCCCGCCGGGATCATCTCGACGGAGGCGCTACCCCCCACGGGCACGCCGACGGCCACGACGGATCAGGTGTCCACCAGCTCGGCGCGCGAGTAGTATCGACGAGTACAACGCAGGCATCGGATCGTTGCGGCGCCAAAGACTGTGCACTGCGCCCCGTTGGTAGCGGGCCAACCCGACCAGGTCCGCCGCGAGGCCACCGCGCCGTTCGACCCACGCACGCTGTAGGTCGTTCTCAAGACACACGTAACGTACATTCGCACGTGCACGTGTCGCGGTCACCCTGAGCAGAGGCGCAAAGGGCCCGAGGGCGTCGACCCAGACGGCAGGTAAGTCAGCGCCCGCTTTGATGGCAAGACCCATCGAGGCATAGAACCGCCCGTTGACGTCGATCAGGTGGGGCGCTCCGGATGGCGGAACGATGAACTGCAGGTGCGTCAGGCCGAACCAGCCTCGGCGGGTCAAGAAGCTTGCCACCTGACGAGCCAACTGCGGATCGATCGCGCGCGTCTCAGCCCTGGACCACGTCCCCGCACCGGGTGGCCACGTCCACTCGGTCGTCTGCTGCACTTCGGCGAGGGAACTACCTTCCCGATCGATAACCACCGCGAAGGCAAGTTCTTGGCCCTCCAGGTACTCCTGTAGGATCGGCTCGCCCCCGGCGGCCCTGATCTCCGCGGCGCGCCGCGCCGCCTCCTCCCGGCCGAAGACCAGCGTCGTTGTCTGGCGACCGGGCACATGCCTCATACCGGGTTTCCAGTGCAGTCGAGACTTCACCAACACGGGGCCGCTGACGTTGGCCAGGGCCTCCGGCTCCGCCAACTGCGTGTGAGGGACGTGTAGACCCGCGGCGATGGCATCGTCGACGACATCGAGCTTGTCGTGCACACCGATCGCCGCCGAGAGTGGAGGATAGGGGACCCACGTGCCGAGGCTCTCGCGTGATGCCGCCAACGCAAGCACTTCTGCGTCCGAGCCACCGACGACCAGGTCGTAGGCGCGATCGCGAATGGCTGTCTGAGTCGCGGTCACGAAGGCGTCGAGATCCTCGGATGGAGGAGGGACGTGGTGCCAGTAGCGGACCGACCGAGACCGGGTTGCCAGACCAGCCTGACGCGAGCCGATACCAACGGTCCAGCCTGCCGCTTGCAGTGATCGCACGCCGGACAACACACTCCGCAACTCGGGGGTGTCCTGCGTCAGGACGAGAACGCGCCGATCCAGCGATGCCATCGGGCGATGATAGCGACACATGCACGGAGAGCAACTTCACTACTGATCGACGCGGCTCCTTCCCGCGTCCATACTCCCTGACATGACAACCGGTCGTGCGCCGCTGCGCTTCGGGATCGTCGGATGGGATCCGCCAATCCCGCTTTGGCAGGCCCGCGTCTTGGAGGAACTGCGGATCGGCGGCGATGCCGAACTGGTGTTGCTCGTCATCGATCGCCGCCCACCTCCCGCGGGCCGTCGCCGCCCAGTTTGGCGAGGATCACTCGGGGAAACGCTCGGGCACATCGCGTGGGGCATCTTTACGAGACGCGTCTCGGCTGCTCGAGCGATGCGGAGCGTGAACGTTGATGTCGACGCCGCCGGCGTGACCCAGGTACGGGTGACCCCCGTGGCCCATGGGCGTCACGCGCTCGCACTAACGACGACCGACGTCGACAAGATTCGCGCGGCGCGCCCCGATTTCCTCCTCCGTTTCGGCTTCAACATCCTACGCGGGGAAGTCCTCGGCGTGGCGCCGTACGGCATATGGTCGTTCCACCATGGCGATGAACAGAAGTACCGGGGTCAGCCGCCGGGATTCTGGGAAATCTATGAGCACGATACCCTTACGGGAGCCGTTCTACAGCGACTCACCGACCGGCTGGATGGCGGCATCATCCTTCACAAGGGACACTTCCCGACTGTGCACTGGTCATACGCAAAACAGTTCGATACACTGCTATTCGGTGCCGCCAAGTGGCCGGCCGTTGTGTGCCGCGAGATCCAAGACGCGGGACCATCAGTCGTAGCGGGCTCGCCCTCGAATACCACGGCTCCCATCAGATACGTTCCCACGATATACCAGCTTCTCCGTTTCCTTGGAATCGTCGCGCACAATCGAGTGCGCCGATCGATGCGTGTGCATAGAGACAAGGAGTAGACTCGGCAGGCATGTTTCATCTGTTCGACAGTGACGGACCAGCGCACCGACTGCGACCGATACTCCGTCCACTCTACCGAATCCTTAAGGATACCAACGAACGCGTGGTCCACGCGATCCCACACAAGGCTCGCTACGTCAGAGCACGGATGTCGGGGAGCTCGAGCCGGACTGTACTATTCTATCCGATGCGTCCGCATCCGCACGAAGTGCTCTACCGGCTATTCCACACCCGAGGTTGGAGGGTGACGAACGACGCGGCGCAGAGGTGTGACCTCGCCATCGCTTGGTATCCCACGGCTGTAGCTCCGGAGGATCAGGTCCTTCAGGCTCTGTCGCTTTCAGTGCCGGTCCTCAATCTACACTGCAATGACGTGTCGAAGCGTCGGGTCGATCAAGCCGCGTTCGACGCGTTCGGGTATGACATTCGCGTGGATCCCCGTCGCTATTGCGGTCCCTGCGTTCGGAAATCAGACGAGAACGCGCTTCATGACGGCACGATCATCGACTGTCCGGTCCCGGCGGCAGAATCGGGCTACGTCTACCAACGCGTCATCGATAATAGGATCGATGACGGGACCGTGGAAGATGTCCGCCTACCCGTCTTTGGTAGCATCCTTCCATTTGCGTATCGTAAGTACCGACCCGTCCGAGACCGCTTCGCCAACAGGAATGCACGTGTCGTCCTAGCGAGCACCGAGGAGGTCATGGACCGCACTGAGCTGCAGGCGGTCCTGGGGTTTTGTAGCTCCATGCAGGTCGAATACGCGGAGATCGACGTGTTGCGGGACCGTTCCGATGGTCGGCTGTACGTGATCGACGTCAATCCCACGCCGTACGGTCCTCCGAATCATCTCTCGGCTACAGATGTCAAACGGGCGATGGCGCTCATGGACGGCGCCTTCGAGAGCGCGTTCGGATCCGAACTGACCACGGATTGATGAGTCGAGGCGGGCCAGGGAGGATCGCCAACCCCCGGCGTCCCGACGGCCCTGGAGACTTAGGAAATGCCTTCGAGCGCCTCATCTCGGCCCTCGGGGGATCGCCGGGTATCTCCGGCCCCGGGTGGCGCGGAGCCCGGCCGTCGCCACGCCACACGCCACACCGTCGGAATGAGGGCTGCGCTCGTTACGGTCGTGCCTACCAGCCATCCGATCGCCACGCCATCCAAGCCCCAAGTCCGTGCGCCGAGAGTGACGCTTAGGAACTGCGCGACCATCGCCGCCAGCATGATCAACGACGCCCGAAGGAACCGCCCTTGTATGCGCGCGATGGGCACATACAGGCCGATGATGGTTACGGGGAACATGCTCAGGGTGAGTAGGCGTAGCGCCACCCCAGCCTCTTGGGCATACCGAACGCCGAATATGGACAGCACCAGCTCCGCACCGACCAGCACGAAGGCGTTGACCCCGATGGCGGCGACCACACATAGCCCGAACGAGAGGCGGACTCGATCGCGGAGTGCAGCGCCGTCGCGAGCGCCTGCAGCGTAGAGGGCGGTCGAAAGCGAGTTAGGGATCGCGAGGCCAAGTCCAGCGACGGTAAAGGCGATATAGAAGTAGGCATTCGCCTCGCTGGACAAGACCGCGGTGACGACGACAGGGAGCAGAAGGCCCGGCGCCAGGATCGATAGGTTCAAGGCATGGTGGCGAAGCGCCAAGTGTCCCAGGCCCGTCGGCAGCTGCCTGTGGCCCCGTCGCGTCGACTGTCCTGGAGAGCGCGCAATGGCTGCCAGGGGCGCCAGGGAGGCGACCGTTCCGGCGACCCATCCCAAGAGGAGGATCGGGGCGTCGATCGCTGCGACCGTGACACCCACTACGACTAGCACGAGCAATTTGACTGCTGCAGCCAAGACGTTCCGAGAGAATTGAAGGGCCGGGCGGCGCACTCCGATGAAGGCTGCGTCGAGGACGAAGGCCGCCGCCGTGCTCGCGACTCCACCTGCGAAGATGGCGATTCCAACCGGGGTAGCGATCCCCGACAGGTCCGGCGCAACCCAGACGGCGATCGCGATGAAGGTAACGCCCAGCACGGCCCCCACCGTCCCTGCAACGGCGATCGCTCCATAAATGAATCCACGCTCGTTACCCGCGTGGGCGGGCAACTCGCCGATCAGGACCGTGCCAAGACCGACAGTCGCCACACGACCCAGAAGAGCCATCGCCGAAAAAGCCGCCGCAGCGGCGCCGAGTTCCGGCGCAGGCACGATTCGCGCTGCGATCGCCCAATAGATCGCTCCGAAGCCCGCCGTTAGTAGGCTCGTGCCAAAAAGGCTGCCGGCGTTCGCGACGAGCGTCCTGCCGGCCGCATTCCACACGCTTGAGTGAAGGAACGCGCGTCGGATCAAGTCGAACGACCCTCCTCCATGCCTGATTCGCTCCTAGCAGTGCTCATGGGCCGTGAGCGTTTTCGGCGGGGCGATCCTGTGATCCTCGACCTGGATGTCCGACCCGGAACCCAGGCGCACGAAGAGTGACTCGACTACGTCGACGCCCACCGTGCCGCCGCGCGCTTATCATCGACCGCATGCAACCTGGTGACTCGAGGGCCGACGGGGACCCTATCCGAGTGGCTATCGTGACAGATACCGCGCTCATGACCCCGTGGCAGGCGTCGGTGGCACAGGCCCTCGCCTCCGAACCGAGCGTCCAAGTCAGTGGTCACATCCATCTCGGCTGTGCGGCCTCGTGGACACTGCGCCGTAGGCAGCCGCGCCGCTATCTAGGGACCGAAGTGCGACCAGCGCCGATGTCGGTGCACGAAGCCGCACGTGCAGCCCCGGACGGCAGGTTCGATGTCGCGATCGATCTCTCTTCGACCAGGTCCCCTGCCCTTGCCGTGACGCTCGGCATCAGGGTGTGGTCCCTTCTGTTCGGCCACGACACACGAGATGACGCCCGGCGCGCATCATACCGCTCGATCTCGTCGGGGCGGCGCTTGACCCAGCTGGCTTTAGTGGAGACGGTGCCGGCCGACATTCCTCCTCGGACCATTCGCGAAGGAACGGTGGGCACCGCCCATTGGTCGCTGCAGGAGCAGCTAGCACAGCTCGAAGATGTCACACGGCGCTGGGTGGTGCGGGCAGTGCGTCGTGACCGTGATCAGCTGCGCAAGCGGTCCCTCTCCGGAGATCCAGGCGATCGATCACCAGCTCAACCCGGCGGGGCGGACTGCGTCAACGTGGCGATCTCCCCATTGGTGCGGGTCAATGTCGCTTTGCGGCTGGCCGTCGCGGCCGCGACATCCCTCGTGCGCAACGAGACGTGGGCGATCGGGATCGTGCGAGCGCCGATCACGGATTTGGTCGCATCGAGTCGGACCTCGGTGCTCTGGCTTCCCCTCGAGCCCGGGACCTTTGCAGCGGATCCCTTCGGCTACGAAGACGAGGGCACGATGCATATCTTCTTCGAGCAGATCCGCCAAAGTGAGGGTCGTGGTCGCATCGCACACGTCGCGGTCGCGCCGGACGGCACAGTCACCTCTCCGCGCATCATCCTGGAACCGGCGCTTCACGCGTCGTATCCGTTCCTGTTTCGATGGGACGGCCGACTGTATATGCTGCCCGAAACGGCGGCCGCGGAAGAGACGATCCTGCACGAAGCGACCTCGCCGCCATTCGGATGGCATCCGGTGGCCCGCATATTGCCCGGTGAACGGATCTCGGATGCATCAGTCCTTTATCACGCCGACCGGTGGTGGCTCTTCGCAACGATGGGACGCCCGGGGCGTGACCACACGCTCGGAGTCTGGCACGCCGCGCGACCGAGCGGTCCTTGGCTGCCGCATGCCGACAATCCGGTCAAGGTCGACATCCGCTCCTCGCGACCTGCCGGGACTCCATTCCTTCTGGATGGTGTGCTCTATCGACCGGCGCAGGACAGCTCGGGCGGCTACGGACGACAGGTCGCACTCAACAGGATCGACGAGCTCACGGAGTCGCGTTTCAGGGAAACCACAGTGCGCTACCTGGGTGCCGAGCGAGACGGGCCATATCCTCACGGATTTCACACGGTGAGTGCCTGCGGTTCGGCCACCTTGGTCGACGGCAAGTCCGTCGGATTCGTGGCCGGCGCGACTCGCCGACGCATCATCCATCGGCTACGGGACCTACCGGCGATGCGCCTCCCGATCACGGGCCGGAACCGATGATTCAATCAAGTGAAGTTGCGGGGGATCCGCCGCGGACGAATCGGGCGATGACTGCAGCAGCAAGTCGCCGCCGAGACTCACGGTCATCGCCTGATTGAAGTATCGTGCCGGGCCCATACAGCAAATCCAGCGGCCGTCGAGGACCCGCGGTCGGTCGTCATCCCTGGGTGTTCGTCCCCCGGGCCGGAGCCCACTAACATGGAGGTTTCGACTGCCGGTGGGGGAAGGGCGAGTGCGGGTGTCACAGGGACCGAGCGACACGCGGCAGCCGCGAATCGTCGTCGTTGGTGCGGGTACGCGATTCTTGAGCGGGCCTGGTTACTACACCCTGCGGCTCACGAACGCGCTGGCTGATGCCTTCGACGTCCGCCTTGTGACCATGCGCCAATTGGTCCCCACGCGTCTCTACCCAGGACACAAGCGAGTGGGTAAACCGCTGACGTCCCTTTCGTACAGCGACCGCGTCAGCGTGCATGACGGCGTGGACTGGCATTGGGGCCCAAGCATGGCGAAAGCGCTGATGCACATGCTTCGGCCGCGTCCGGACGTTGTGGTGTTCCAGTGGTGGACTGGTGCTGTCCTCCACTCTTACCTGCTTCTCGCCTTGGCGGCGCGTATGGCGGGTGCCCGTATCGTCGTCGAGTTACACGAGGTAATGGATCCGGGCGAAGCAATGGTTGGGCTCGTGCCCGGTTACGTGGGTGCCCTTGGGCCTCGATTCATGGACGCGGCCGATGCTTTCGTCGTCCATGTCGAGAGCGACCTCGAGGAGCTGCAGGCTCGCTTTCGGCTCGGAGACCGACCGGTGGAGGTCATCCCTCACGGGCCGTTCGATCAACACGTGACCCGGACCCCGACCCAGCGGACGAGCGACGATGGCGTGTGCCGCATTCTCTTCTTCGGCCTGATCCGACCCTACAAGGGGGTGGAGGACCTCGTTGCCGCCTTCGACGGCCTCGAGCCCGACGAGATCGACGATTACAGCCTATCGATCGTCGGTGAGACGTGGGAACGCTGGCACGCACCCGCAGATGCCATCGCCGCAAGCCGGTACCGCGATCGCATCCGCGTCGTCAATCGCTACGTCGACGACGACGAGGTCGCAACGGAGTTTGCGCGTGCCGACCTCGTCGTCTTCCCGTACCGCCGCTCGTCAGGGAGCGGCGCCCTCGAGCTTGCGCTCGCCCACGGCTGCCCTGTCGTAGTGACGGCGGTCCCGGGCCTTCAAGAGGCGGTCCAGGGCTACGAGGGTGCCATCACCGTTCCTCTCGGCGATATCGGTGCGCTTACGGACGCGCTTCGGGCGGGCCGGCGTCTGCGTGGCCGCTGGTTCCGCACACCGCACTCGTGGGAGGCGACGGTGAAGGGATTTCAACGGCTCATCGACCGTATGGCGAGAGCGACCTAGTTACCGGCTCAGGGGAGCGTTCCAGAGAAACCGTCCTGTGCGACCACCGTGCGATAGGCATCACGCGAGGCCACGGAGGAGTCGACGCGCCAATCGGTCTCCTTATTGGCGTGGAACCAGATGACCGTTCGCACCTGAGGAAAGTCGGTCCGCAAGCGCGCGTAACCGTCCGTGATCCAAGCGGCCTTGTCGCCGCCGAGCTCGGTGGACCCGATCTCAGCGATCATGAGCGGCTTGTTCGTCACACCGCTGATCTGCCCGATCGACGACCCGAAGACCGAGCGCAGGCCCTGCCAGCTGGACCATGACTCGGAGGTGCCCCAGTTGTAACCGTCCAGGCCGGCCCAGTCCACGTACGCGTCCCCCGGATAGACGTCAGCGTAGGGGGTGAAGCGGGGATTGCCGTCATCCACGTTAGGCGCCCATACCCAACTGATGTTCGAAGCGCCTTGCGCACGGACGAGGCCGACGATGTGCCGCCAGGCCTGCCTGAACTGAGCGGCGGTGTTGCCGTTCACTCCTGGACTCCACGACGTCCAGGTCCCGTTCATCTCGTACATCGGCCGCACGTAGATCGGCTTGCCCCAAGCCGCCACATCACGCGCCCAAGTGCGGATGTAGGCGTCATGGTTGCCTGCGTTGATCGAGGCGAGGGACCACTGTGGGTCATCCTTGAGGCCGGCCCACGGCTCCCAGCTGATCATCGGCATAGACCCGCGCGCGTGGATGGCGTCGGCCCCGCGGGCATAGAAAGCGTTCCAAGGACCCGACCACGACTGGTACCACATCACGACGGCGGGCATGCGCCCTGTTAGCGCCGCGTAGGCGTCGATCTTCGTGGGATCGCTCGGCGCCCCAGGGATGTAGGCGCCCAGAGCGACATCGTCAGCCTGGGGAACGGGCGTCGGGGAC